>CAYJEW010000001.1:0-9664 GCA_964369525.1 uncultured Oscillospiraceae bacterium
AAGGCAGGGGGCAAAAACTCTAAAACTCCAAATATTTAGGCGGAAACCCGTCGGCCGCGTCGGTAAGCATGCTGTAGGAGGCAATAGGGTAGCGCAGGCCGTTTTTTGCAAGGCCCTCAACGCCCTCTATGGCTCGCACAAGGTCTTTTGGGGTAAAGGTAAGGCGCAGCTCGTGCTCGCCAACGCCGGCAAATTTGCGGTCGGCAAAACAAGGCAGAGCAAAGCCCGGCTTGCCGGTTAGCTTGGTGTATACCCAAGAGTTAGAGCAGGTAGACTCGCCCGTAAACGAAAACGGAATAGCCTCGTAAGAATGAAACTGCCAGCCACACAGCAGCATAAACGCCTGCGACACGGTGGTGTACAGCACACACACGTCCACATTAGGCAGGCGGCCTGCTGTGAGGGGCGAGGCCACCATGGCGTACTGAAGCTCGTCTATGCAGTACATGTCTTTGTGGTGAGCCTGTGCGGCCTGCAAAGAGTCGAACCAAACGCCGTTAAAAATTTCGGCCGAGTGCCAGCGCTCGTCACGCTCACACATGCCGTTTATGCCGGCGCAGTAGTTAACCACCACGTTTTCGCGGGTGTATGCACTTGTCCACCCAAACTGCACAGCGTGGTTAACAATGGTGCAGGGGGTGTAGTTTTTTTTGTGGATACGCACCTTTGGTATGGCCTCAAGAGCAGCTTTGTCTGCCAGCCAGCTCACGCCTACAGGCGGCGCCGACAAACGCAGAGACTTTGTTAGCCTATCAACTATTTCGTTCCAATCATACTGCATAACAAACCTCCTAAAAATAAAGTGCAACCCAACGGTATTGTTATTAAAGTGTAGCGCATAGCAGCAAGCAAGTCAACGAATAACCGCCAAAAACAAGGCCCCGTCGGCGCAGCGCCCCGCAACGCTAATTCATTATGCACACGCATGTATAAAAAAAGCAGGCGGTAATTGGTGAAAAAACAGTGAAAAAAGCATTTGTTGCAGCCATAACTGTTATACTTATCTAATGGCCATATAAGGCTTTTTTTGTAGCCTCTTTTTTTATAAAAGACCCACCCACTAAGTTTTAGCGCATACGCATTTTATCTGCCTGCTTAAAGGAGCATTTATGATTTCAAGGTTCAGCGTAAGAAAACCGCTTACCATTTTTGTTACGGTTTTAATGATTATTATTCTAGGGTTTGTGTCGTTTAGCAACATGACACCGGACCTTTTGCCCAGCATAAACCTGCCGTATGCTGTTGTTGTAACAGCATACCCCGGCGCCACCCCCGAAGAGGTGGAAAGTACCATTACAAGGCCGCTGGAGCAGTCGATGGCTTCGCTTGAAAATATCGACATCATCACCTCCCAAAGCTCCGACAGCGTCTCGCAGATTGTGCTGCAGTTTCACGACGAAGCAAACATGGACGTTATGGTGCCGGAAATTCGCGAAAAGATAAACTCGGTGGCAGGCGCTTGGCCGGATATTGTGCTTACCCCTTTTATAATGAAGCTAAACCCCGACATCTTGCCAATAGTGGTTAGCGCCGCCAACTACGAGGGCAAAAGTAACGTAGAGCTAACGCAGTTTATAAACGACGAGGTGCTAAGCGAGCTAGAGGGCGTTTCGGGCGTGGCCAGCGTAGACATGAGCGGCAACGTTAGCGAGCAGATAAACGTGTTTTTGTCGCAGGCCAAAATAGATGAGCTAAACCAAAGAATAAGTATAGGCCTTGGCTACGAGTTCGACGAGGCCGAGCAAGAGCTAAGCGAGGCCGAACAAGAGCTGCAAAGCGGGCTTGCAGAGCTGGAAGAAAGCCAAGACGATTTAAGTAGCGCGCGCCAGCAGCTGGAAGAAAGCGACGAGGTGCTGATAGACCAAACCGTGCAGGCCGAAAACCTGCTGGAAGACCAGCAGGCCCAGCTAGACGCTGCCATAGCAGACCTGCAAACCCAAATTGCTGCCGCGCGCCAGCCGCTAGCGCCGCTAGAGGCCACCCACGCAACCCTTACGGGCATCTCCACCCAGCTGCATGCGCTAAATGCAAGCACAGCCGCGCTAAACGCAGGCGTGGCAGAACTTACGCAGATAAAGGCAGACCACCCCGCAAAACTTGCAGCGGTAACAACACTGGAGGGCCAAATTGCCCCGCTTGCCGCCGCCGAAGCGGCAGGCACCATAAGCGCGGCCGACGCAGCGCAGCTGGCCACGTTAAGGGCCGATTTGGTAATTGCCCAAACAAACGTGAGCACCGACGAGGCCAAAATGGCGGTGCACGGCACAAGCTTTGCAAACATCGATGCAAAGATAGCCGAGTATAACGCAGAGCTTGCCACACAGGCCACCGCAATTGCCACCGCCGAGGCAGCCATGCAGGCGCAGGGCATAACCTCGCTTGCCGATTTAGATGCAAATATAGCACTGCTAAACACGCAGATGCAGCCCCTAATTGCGGCTGTTGCGCAGCTGGAAGACCTGCTTGCGCAAACGCAGGCGGGCGCCATTACGGTAGAAGAAGCGCTGGCAGAGCTGGCCCGCCAGCAGCTGGGCGGTATTGTGCAGATATCGGCAGGCCTAGCTGAAATTATTGCGGGGCAAAGCGCGCTGGAGGGTGTGCAAACCGAGCTGGAAGACGCAGTAGACCAAATGGACACAGCCCGAGAAGACCTGCAAGAGCAAGAGCAAAACGCCATAAGCGGCGCCACGCTCGAAATTACCATGGACATGGTAAACCAGATACTCACAGCACAAAACTTTTCCATGCCGGCAGGCTATATTACCGACGCTAATATAGACTACCTAATCCGCGTGGGCGACGAGGTAACAGGCCTTGAAGAGCTACAAAACCTACCTCTTTTGCACATAGACATAGACGGCGTTGGTACCGTACTGCTGTCCGACGTGGCCGAGGTATCTTTAACAGACAATTCAGCACTACTGTACTCAAAGGTAAACGGCGAAAACGCCCTTATCCTCTCTTTTTCAAAGCAGCCCACATACGCCACCGCCACCGTGTCGGAAAACCTAAATAACAAATTCGAAGAGCTGGCGCAAGAGTATGAGGGGCTGTCGTTCTCAAACCTGATGGACCAGGGCGACTATATAGACCTAGTTATAAGCAGCGTGCTGGAAAGCCTTATATACGGCGCAATTCTTGCTATTTTAATACTTCTTTTGTTCCTGCGCGATATCCGCCCCACGCTGATAATTGCATTCTCCATTCCAATCTCGCTGCTTTTTGCGCTTGTGCTAATGTACTTTTCGGGCGTTAGCCTAAACATCATCTCGCTCTCGGGGCTTGCCATAGGCGTTGGTATGCTTGTGGATAACTCGGTTGTGGTTATCGAAAATATCTACCGCCTGCGCTCAGAGGGCGAGAGCCCATTCAAAGCCGCGGCCAAAGGCGCCTCGCAGGTAACAGCAGCCATAACCGCCTCCACGCTAACCACCGTTATGGTGTTTTTACCCATTGTGTTCATCGACGGCCTCACAAGAGATTTGTTTACAGACATGGCGCTAACGGTTGGCTACTCGCTCATGGCAAGCCTGCTTGTGGCCATCACGCTTGTGCCGGCGCTTGCCTCTAAAACACTCACAAAAGAAAAAAAGCAGAACGACCGCTTTTTCCAAAGCATGCTAAACCGCTACGAAAAGCTGGTTAAATTAGCGCTTAAACGCAAGGCGTTTGTGCTGGTGCTGGCGCTGGCGCTGCTGGTGGCAAGCGGGCTGCTTGTTGTGGCAAGGGGCTTTATATTCATGCCGGCAATGAGCAGCAACGAACTCACCGCCACCATTGCGCTAGAGCCAAACACGCCGTTTGAAGAAGATGCGCAGCTGGCCGACGAAATATATAGCCGCTTTATAGAAATACCGGAGCTTGAAACGGTTGGCATAACCCTGCCCAGCGAAGACGCAAGCGCCGCTACCAGCGTTATGGGTATGGCCATGGGCGGCGGCGATGAAATTTCCATCAACTGCATTTTGGCCGACGATGCGCAAAGGGGCGACGCCGCTGTTACGGCAGACATTATGGCCATTGGCGAAGAGCTGGGGCTGGAGATAGCTGTTTCCGGCGCGTCTTCCATGACATCAATGTTTGGAGACTCGGGCATAACTGTGTCGGTATACGGGCAAAGCCTAGACAATTTGATACAAGAGGCCGAAAGGCTAACGCTAGAGCTTGAAAACATAGAGGGCCTTACCGAGATTGAAAACGGCCTTGCCGACAGTAGCCCCGAAATGCGAATTACGGTAAACAGGCACGCAGCGGTAGAACACGGGCTTTTAACCGCACAGGTGTATTCCGAGGTAGCAAGCCGCATTGCCACCGAAACCGACTCCACCGAGGTTATGCTAGACACAAACGATACCGACATTGTTATTTACAGCGAAGAAAACCAGGGCATGAGCCTATATGCGCTCGAAAACATGCGCATTGAGTACGAAGATATGCAGGGCGAGGTGCAAAGCGTGCGCCTGCGCGACATTGCCGAAATAACCGAAACCCAAAGCCTAAACTCGGTCTCGCGCGAAAACCAAAGAAGAACCATCACCCTTAGCGCAACAGTTGCCGAGGGGTATAACGTAACGCTTATAACAAGCGAGCTTGAGGCCGCGCTGCAAAACTATCAGCCGCTTAGCGGTAACACAATAGAAATTGGCGGCGAAAACGACACCATTATGGAAGCGCTGGAGCAGCTGATACTCATGTTTCTTTTAGCCATTGTTATTATTTATTGCATTATGGTAGCGCAGTTCCAGTCTTTAAAATTCCCGTTTATTGTTATGTTCACAATACCTCTGGCAATGACAGGCGGATTTTTGGCGCTGCTGGTAACCGGCTACGAAATTAGCGTGGTGGCCATGGTTGGCTTTGTAATGCTTGCGGGTATAATTGTAAACAACGGCATTGTGCTTATAGACTATATTAACCTACTGCGGGTGGGCGGCATGGAAAAACAAAAAGCCATAGTGCTTGCCGGCAAAACGCGTATGCGCCCAATATTAATGACAGCGCTCACCACCGTTTTAGGCCTTGCGTTCATGGCTGTGGGCACCGGCGTTGGCACAGAGATGATGCAGCCCGTTGCCATTGTGTGCATAGGCGGGCTTTTGTATGCAACGCTTATGACGCTGTTTGTAGTGCCGGTAATGTACGACTTGTTCAGCAAAAAAGAGATTGAAGTGGTAGATGTTTAACTAGAGTAGAAAAGGGTGTAGGTTTAAGCGCCAAGAGTTTAAACCTACACCCTTTAATTTTGTTTTTCTCATCAGCATAAAAAAAGCACTCATATTATATGGATTTGGCTTACAAAATAGATACCCATAACCCTCGGGCACAAAAAACACCCTCTAGCACAAAGCTAAAGGGCGGAATTGGTGTCGAGCTTCTCGACTGGCACCCCCTGCGTGAATCGAACACACAACTAATCCTTAGGAGGGATTTGTTATATCCATTTAACTAAGGGGGCATATTTTGTTTTGTGGTGCTCATAGCCGATTGTAACGACAATTTAGCTTACCATGTTTTGCGCATAAAATCAACCGACATATGCGAATATGCTGCCCTAATTTTAAGGGTGGTGGCAAATATTAGGCGCTAAAATCAAAAGCCGAATTTGCAGCTGGGCCTACGTTGTGACCAAAATAAATAAAAGCTTCCCAATGCGGTATGCGCTTATTAATTGACACCCCCCACAAAGCGTGATATTATAGTAAACGCGTTTATATGGTTGTATGTGGAGAGGTGTCCGAGTGGTTTAAGGAGCCGGTCTTGAAAACCGGTGACCCCGCAAGGGGCCGTGGGTTCGAATCCCACCCTCTCCGCCAGTCGAAAGCCCCAACACGCAAAACGCGTGTTGGGGCTTTTTTCTATGCTTTAAAATCGAACTTGCCGGCAGTGGGCGTGGTTCGCATTATATGGTTTTGGCTATGGTTTTAGAATTGTTACTCAAGGAGAATTAAATGCAAGCAGAAAGAAAAGCCATTATTTCATCTATGGTCGCACATGTTATTTTTGGGCTAAGCTTCCCTTTTACAAAAGTTGCGCTTAGCTATTGCACGCCCATGACACTTATTTCAATGCGGTTTATTATTGCGTTTGTGTTGTTAAGCGTTATTGTGCTTAGCGGCAAAGCAAAGATTGATATAAAAGGAAAAAACATGAAGCCGTTGTTAGCAATGGTGGCATTTCAGCCCATAATCTACTTCATATGCGAAACTTACGGCATTCAGCTTACAACAGCAACGCTTTCGTCTGTTTTTATTGCGCTTATTCCCATAACAACCGTATTTGTTGAAATAATTGTTTTTAAGGCAAAAATGAGCGCTTTTAAAGTTGCTTGCAGTGCATTTTGTGTTTTTGGTGTGATACTTATGACGGTGGAAAACCAAAGCGAGGGTACCACAACCATTTTAGGTGTGGTTTTATTAATAGGGGCTGTTTTTAGCGCGGTGGGATATGCCTTCAATTCTGCAAAAGCCAGCAAAGAGTTCACATCTTTTGAGCGCACATATTTTATGTTTTTGTTCGGAAGCCTGTTTTTTACAATAGTTGCCTTTTTTGAAAACGGATCAAACATTGTTGCCGCATTTGTGAGCCCGTGGTCTGATATCAACTTTGTGGTAAGCATGCTATTCTTGGGCATTTTCTGCTCGGTAGTTGCGTTTTATCTTGTTAACTTTGCATACAGTAATGCAGCCACATCAAAGGTTGCGCTTTATGCCAATTTAGTGCCCGTTATATCCACAATAGTGGGCGTGCTGGTGTTGGGCGAAACGTTTGGGCCCGTACACGCAATATCTACCGTGATAATTATTTTAGGCTTGCTGGGCTTTCAAAAGGCAAAAAACCGTACTTAATTTATTAAATTCACCGCTGGCATATCCGGCAGTTTCGCCTTTTCGTCCTTGCCTTGCGCCAGCAAGGCAGCGTCCTCAGCACCTAAAATCACTCCAAAACCGCATGTAAAGCAAAGTGTGTTGCAATGCATAAAATTTCACAAAAAAACCAAGGGTGCATACCTGCGCCCTTGGTTTTTTTGGCTTTAAAACAGCTAAGCGCTACGCAGCCTGTAGGCTGTCTACCGTAATGAAAAAGTAGTTAAATCCGTTTGTTATGCCGGTGTCAAACACGCCGGTAAGCAGTACGGTAGAGTCTGCGGCCTCAGGCGCAATACCCTCGGGCAGTTTTAGCTCTATGCCCTGTGGGCAGCAGCCGGTGGCGTCGTTTATTATAACGGCGTATATTATACTGTTGTCCTCCAGCTCGTACTGCGCAAACATACCCTCCATTTTGAAGGTTTTGTCCACATAAATGTCGGGGTTAAAGATCATGTCGGCCACAAGGCTAAACACCATGGTTGCACTCATGGCGGTAAGGTCGTAGTCGTAGTTTGGGTCGGCATTTGGCAGGGCGGCGTCGGTGTCTTCGGCGGGAGTGCCTGCAGCCGCCGGAGGCGCTGCGGCGCTTGCCTCGCTGTTTTGCTCGTCGCCTTGGCCGCACGCCGTAAGTAAAAGTAGCGACAATACACATAATATAGCTATGAAACGTAGTTTTTTCATGTTGCAAGCCTCCTGCATTTTTCAATAATAAATGCTACTGCAAACACCAGAATGTTTGCCACCACAATGGTGCTACCCACCGGCGTGCTGTATAGTATCGACACCACTATCCCCAGCGCCGCACACACCACCGACGTTACCACCGACGATAAAATAACCGCCTTAAAGCTTTTAAATAAACGCATAGCCGCTAAAGCGGGAAAAACCACCAAAGCGCTTATAAGCAGCGAGCCCACAAGGTTCATAGCCACCACAATTACTGTGGCTATTGTAACGGCAATTATAAGGTTGTACACCCCGGTGTTTATACCGGTTGCTTTGGCAAAAGCCTCGTCGAATGTAACCGAGAAGATTTTGTTGTAAAACAGTAAAAATATAGCAATTACCACAACCGAAAGAATAATACACACCATAACGTCGGTTGGGGTGAGGGTTAAAATAGAGGTAGAGCCAAACAGTGTGGTACACACATCGCCCGCAAGGTTAGACGAGGGTGCAAATACGTTTAGTATAAGGTAACCCAGCGCCAAAGAACCCACAGACATCATTGCAATGGCGGCGTCGCCGTTAATTTTTGTGTTTTGGCCTATGCGCAGCAGCAAAACCGCGCTAAGAATGGTAACAGGCAATACAAGTATGCTTTGGTTTAGCATTTCCAGTGCAAATGCCACACATATTGCCCCAAACGCAATGTGCGACAGCCCGTCGCCAATATACGACAGCCGCTTTAGCACAAGCGTTGCCCCCAAAAGCGACGAACACAGCGCAATAAGTACGCCTGTAATCATGGCGTACACAACAAAGGAGTACGAGAAATACTCACGCAGGGTTGCCAGTGTTTCAGCCATGTTGCACCTCGCTTTCGGTGTACTGCTTAGCGGGGATATACTGCACGCTGTCTGCGCTAACATGTAGCACATAGCTGGCGTCTGCAAGCACCTTTTGCGGCTCGTGTGTGATTATAATAACCGTAACACCCTCGCGGTTAAGCTGGCGCAGTATGTCGTAGAAGTTGCGGCTTGCGCCGATGTCCAGCCCGGCGGTAGGCTCGTCCAGCAGTAGCACCTTGCGGGTAGCGCACAGCGCGCGTGCTAAAAGCACACGCTGCTGCTGGCCGCCCGAAAGCTCGCTGTAGCTTTTTTTTGCAAGATGGGTAATGCCCAGCTTTTGCAAGCGGCTTTTGGCCAGCACGCGTTCATTTTTTGTATAAAACGGGCGTAGTCCAACCCTGTTTAGGCAACCTGAAAGAACCACCTCGTTCACCGATGCGGGAAAGTCTTTTTGCAGCTGGGTTTGCTGAGGTAGGTAGCCCATCTCTCGGCTTTTAAGCCCATCCTCCAACCTAACGCCGCCGCTTATAGGCGGCAGCAGGCCAAGCATGGTTTTCATAAGTGTGCTTTTGCCCGAGCCATTCTGCCCAACCACACACACATAAGAGCCGGCCGTAATGCCAAAGCTTATGTCTTTATGTATGGCTCGTCCGGCGTGGCCGATGGCCAAATTTTCGCATACTATCTGCATAATTCCCCTTTATTGTGCTAAAGCGGTGCTAAGTGCGGTTAGGTTTTGTTGCATAATGCCTAGATAGGTTGCGCCGTCTTGAATATCTTGCGCTGTTACCGACTGCATGGAGTTAAGCTGCAAAACTTCTCGCTCGGTATTTTGGCTGTTGTTTATAACGGTGGTTGCAAGCTCTGGGGTGCTACCGTCTAGCATTAAAATATGCTGTAGGTCCAGCTCGTCTACCTTTTGTGTTAAAAACATCACCGTTTCAAAGCTGGCCTCGGTTTCGGCCGAACAGCCGTCGAACGCAGCATAGTACTGAATGTTGTAGTCACGCAGAAGGTATAAGAACGGGAAGCGGTCGGCAAACAAAACGGTGTTGCGGGCGGCCGTTGCTACGGCCTCGGCATACTGCTCGTCCAGCTCTGTAAGCTGCTGTGCATACGCTGCTGCGTTTGCGGCATACACTTCGCTGTTTTCGGCGTCTAGCTCGCTAAGCTTTGCTGCCAGCACATCGGTCATGTATATTGCATTTTTAAGCGACAGCCACACATGCTCATCGTCATGCTCGTGCGCATCGCTCTCGTCGTGTGCATGCTCATCGTCGTGGTCGT
>CAYJEW010000001.1:9764-14548 GCA_964369525.1 uncultured Oscillospiraceae bacterium
TCGTCATGCTCGTGCGCATCGCTCTCGTCGTGTGCATGCTCATCGTCGTGGTCGTGCTCGTCCGCTTGCATGCCTTCCACAATAACCACAGGGGTAACAAAGTCGCTTAGGCTGGCCATTACCGACAGTGTGTTCAAATTAGCATTGTCGGCATCTTCCAGCACATCGTGCACCCATGCGTCAGACTCGCCGCCATTATATATAAACAAATCGGCCGATGCAATTGTTGCAATGTCTTCAACGCTGGGCTCAAAGCTGTGCAGGTCTACCCCTGAGTCGGACAACAGCGTAAGGGTAAATGCTGATTGGTCTGGCCCTAAAATTTGACGCACCCAGTCATATTCCGGGAAGGTGGTGGCCACAATGCTCATAGGCTCTGCGCCTGTGCCGGACAATGCGGCGCTGCTACCGGCTTCATTGCCTGAAGATGTACTGCATGCCGAAAGCAGCAAGCTGCCTGCCACAGCGGCAGCGATAAATCCGTGTTTTTTCATAATGTCCTCCTTAGGGATGGCGGCAATATTTTGTACATCGGCATATAGCCGAAAAAAGCAAATAAGTTAAGGGGTAAGGCGGTAGAAAGGCCTAAAATTCGGCAAAAATTCACCCATGCGCCATAAAAAGAGCAAAGTAGCTAAGCTACACCCTTTTAAATTGCGAACAGCTATCACATTCGCCGTACAAAACAGCGGCGGAGTTCACCTCAAAAGCAAAGTCTTGCGCAGCCATGCCCAGCACCATCTGCGACACATGCTGGTTTAGGTGAAATGTAGCGTCGCACGCGTGGCACTTTAGGTGAATAACCCCTGCGCAGTGGTGTGGGTCTACATACTGATAAAGTGCGCTTTTGTGGCCTTTTTTGGCAATTTTACACACAAGGCCTTGGCGCTCCATGTCGGCCAGATTGCGGTATATAGCGCTAACGCTAATGCCATAGCCCTGCAGCTCGGCATACAGTTCTTGCACCGAAAAAGCGCGGTGGCTACTTTGCTCAAATAGCTCTGCCAGCGCGCGCCGCTGCTCTGTTTGGTACCTTGCCATATTGCACCCACCTAAAAAATTAATAAACGAAGGATAAAGAGCCTATAACTCAAAGCAAATTTGCGAATGTTTCGCAAATGTAATTATATATCACCATGCTCTCGATGTCAATTCAAGGTGCAAAGCTGTGCGCACACCTACTTATATATGCAACCGCAAAATTTATAACAGGTGTAATATTTAAGATAAATCCGCAAATTAGAAAACAAAAAGGCTGCCTAATGGCAGCCTTAAAAATTGTATGTAATTGCGAGTGGCTTGCTAAAATAATGGATCAGGTAAACAGATATGGGCTGGTTTTAGCTGCGCCGCTTAGCGGCTACCGCTAAGTTTGCCGGGGTATAATCTTTCAGCCGCCTTTCACTACCTCTCAAAAATCACCATGCCGTCCTTTATGGTTTTCAGCACCTCTATCTGCTCTATGGTATCCGCAGGTACATCTAGCGGGTTTTTGCTAAGTACCACAAAATCGGCCCGCTTGCCCACCTCTATGCTGCCCTTTGTATCCTCTTCAAAATACTGGTATGCGGCGTTGCAGGTAACGCCGGCGAGTGCGTCGTACACGCTAACGCACTCGGCTTGGTTTAGCAGCGTGCCGTTTATGCTGGTGCGGGTTACTGCCGCCTGCACAGTTTCCAGCATGTTTGGCGCTATCACCGGCGAGTCTTGATGCATGGTGTACACAATGCCGCACTCGGCGGCCGAGCGCACGGGCGAAATGTTTTCGCCTCGGGTTTTGCCAAAGTTTTTTATGTGAATGTCGGCCCAGTACTTGCAGTGGGCGGCAAAAAAGCTGGTAACAATACCCAGCTGCTTTGTTTTTTGCAGCTGGTCTTTTTGCAAAAGCTGGGCATGCACCATAACAGGCCGCAGGGTAGATACCCTACCGCATAGCGCCTGCTCGTAGCAGCGAAGCATCTGCTCGCAGGCGGCGTCGCCATTGCAGTGCACCAAAATTTGCATGCCCTCTTCTATGGCATGGCTAAAAAACTGCCGCACCTCTTCGTCTTTATAAATAGGGTAGCCAAAGTACGCGTTGTCGTCTGCATACGCCTCTCGCATCCACGCCGTACGCCCCTGGGGCGAGCCGTCTAAAAATAGCTTGTAGCCGCCAATACGCAGGCCGTTATTATACGTTTTGTAGTTTTTATAGTGGTTATCTACTAAATGTTTACTGTCGTTAATTAGCACATACGCCACCACGTCCATGTAAAAAGCGCGCTGCTGTGCAAACATTTCCAGCACATCCCAGTCGGCCGCCTTAACGGCGCCGTCCTGAGCTGTGGCAATACCATAAGAGGCGTATAACTGCTGGCCGCGCTTTATAAACTGCACAAGGCTTTCGGCGCTTGGGGTAGGCACCTTGGCGGCGGCCTCCATAAACGCTGTTTCTTCCAGGTAGCCGTTAAGCTCGCCGTCGGCCGTTTTGCCAATAACGCCTCCGCTCTTTGCGGGGGTGTCTTTTGTTATGCCAAATTCGGCCAGTGCACGAGAGTTCAAAACGCCCATGTGGCCCGACTTGTGGGTTATCAAAACAGGGTTTTTAATGGCGTTTAGCTCCTCGGCTGTGGGGTGGCGTTTTTCCTTTAAAAAGTTGTTGTCGTAGCCAAAGCCCACAATAAGCTGATGCTCGTCTGCACCGTTTGTCTGCTTATATTGCTGCAAAATTTGCACAATATCGGCTATGGTTTTTGCCCCGCTAAGCTCTGCCACCGAAAACAGCTTTGCGTAGCTACCAATGTGCGAGTGGGGGTCTATAAACGCAGGCAACAGGGTAGCACCTTTAAGGTCTACCACCTCCTGCGGCGCAAAACTTGCAGCGCCGCCCTCGCTGCCAACGTAGGCAATAACTCCGTTTTCCACCACGGCGCACTGTGCTGTTTTGTGGTTGTTCATGGTGATAATGGTGCCGTTTTTATATAGCTGTGTCATAAAAACCCTCCATGCAGCAAAGCTACTTTTTACAAAATTTTACCATGCCTACTATATGCATTATATCAAATTTTGCCTGCACTCAACAAACACAAAAATTGCACACGATATCCATGCAATTTTCCTTGACAATCTCCGCCAGAAACAGGTAATATATAGGGGAAGTGACAAAAAACGGCGTTACAAATGCGGTGTTTATGGGCACTTTGCCATGAGGTAAAGAAGAACGTTGTTCTGTAAATTTTCGTTATAATGTGGGAGGAATTAGTACATGAAAGCATCAGACATCAAAAAAGTGGCGTGTATCGGTTCGGGCGTTATTGGCTCTAGCTGGGCCACAAACTTTGCAATGAAGGGCTACGAGGTTGTTATGTACGACCTTAACGACGACGCACTGGCTCTGGCCAAAGAGCGTAACGAAACAAACCTAAAATACCTTGCCAAAAACGACGCTCTGCCGGAAGATGTAGCCACCGTAATGGCGCGCGTATCTTACACCACCAGCATAGAAGAGGCTGTTAAAGACGTACAGCTAATGCAGGAAAGCGTAGCAGAAAACTACGACATTAAGCATCAGGTAATTGAAGCGATAGAAAAATATGCGCCTGCCGACGCTATTTATGCGTCGTCCACTTCGGGCCTGCTTATTACCGAAATTGCAAAACACGCAAAACACCCAGAGCGCTTTATTGGCGCCCATCCCTACAACCCACCGCACCTAATTCCTCTGGTTGAGATAACTAAAGGCGAAAAAACCACCCAAGAGGTTGTGGATACAGGCAAACAGTTTTTCCTAGACCTTGGCAAAGAGCCGGTTGTACTGGAAAAAGAGGCCGTGGGCTTTATAAGCAACCGCCTGCAAATGGCTATTCAGCGTGAAGTTTGCGAGCTGGTAATGCGTGGCGTGTGTAGCGTGGAAGACGCCGACAAAGCGCTAACATTTGGCCCTGGCATCCGCTGGGGCGTAATGGGCTCGTGCCAGGTGTTCCACCTCGGCGGCGGCCAAGGCGGCATTAAAGGTATTCTCACATGGGGTCGCAAGCCAAGCGAAGTGTGGCTGAAAGACATGGCCGCATGGACCGAATGGCCCGATGAATGGCCCGACATTGCACAAGAGGGCGTAAACAAGGCTATTGCCAACCGTCCGGCCGAAATTGGCAATACCACCGAAGGGCTTGCCGAGTATCGCGACGACATGCTTATTGCGCTGCTCAAACTGCACAACAAGCTGTAAGCCTCTGCACTACTAATATTGAGCAAAAGAGCCGCCTTTTTAGGCGGCTTTTTTTGTGGGTTTTGCGGCGGCGGTAGCCACTGAAAAAACATATCCAAAGCCGTATACCGCAAGAATACCCCATTTGTTAATTACTGCCCACCAGCGCCACTTTTGCATATTAGTGCTTGCGCTATGCTAGCCATAAAAAAATATGTAAAAAGCAGCCCCAGCGCATCTTGCGGCGGCGTGTATTATATGAGATAATATAAAAATACTGAAAGAATGGGGTGCAGCCATGCAAAAGCTAAAAGAGCGTATAGTTAAAGAAGGCCGGGTGCTTCCGGGCAATATTATTAAGATAGACGGATTTTTAAACCATAGGGTAGATACAGCACTTATGCGCGATATAGCAAAAGAATTTGCCAGCCTTTTTGACACAACAGGCGTTACGGCGGTGCTCACCGTAGAGGCGTCGGGTATTCCGCTTGGCACTATATGTGCCGAAGAGCTTGGCGTGCCGCTGGTTTTTGCAAAAAAAGCTAAAAGCGATAACATTGAGGGCGGCATACTAACCAGCGAAATATACTCCTACACC
>CAYJEW010000001.1:14558-43144 GCA_964369525.1 uncultured Oscillospiraceae bacterium
GCGCTGCGAGGGCTTGTGGATATTATTACCCAGGCAGGCGCACAGCTTGTGGGCATGGGCGTTGCGGTGGAAAAAGGCTTTCAGGGCGGCGGCGCAAAGCTGCGTGCCGCAGGCGTTAACCTAAAGAGCCTTGCCATAATTGAAAGTGCCGACGAAAACGGCTTTGTGTTTGCGGAGGGGAATTAATGCAAAACGCACGTGTGTGGAAGTTTGAAAACGATGTAGATACCGACCAAATAATCTCCAGCCAATACATTATCCTGCCCTCTATAGACGAGATGAAGGCCTATGCGTTCGAAGCATTGGCCCCGTCTTTTGCCCAAGAGGTAAAGGCAGGCGACGTTGTGTTGGCGGGGGCAAACTTTGGCTGCGGCTCTTCTCGTGAGCAGGCGCCCGCCGTTTTAAAAGCGCTGGGCGTAAAGGCGGTTGTAGCCAAAAGCTATGCGCGCATATTTTACCGCAATGCAATAAACATAGGCCTGCCGGTGCTTATATGCGAAGACATATACGCGCAGGTAGCGCAGGGCGATGAGATTAGCCTTGATATAGCAGCTGGCACGCTTGCCGCCGCAGGCAAAACATTTGCCTGCACCCGCCTGCCGCAGCACATGCAAGATATTTTGCAGGCGGGCGGGCTTGTGGCTTCGCTAAGCACAGCGCAGCCGGCTGCTCACATAAAAGCTGCGCCGCTTGATACAGCCGCCCCAATGACCATGGCCGAAAAGATAATAGCAGCGGCCGCAGGTGTGCCAAAGGCCCACGCAGGCGAGATACATACCGTGCAGCTAGACAAAATGATGACCAACGACGGCACAACCCACCTTACCATAGACATGTATAACAGCCTTAAAAACCCAAGAATTGCGGCCGCTGACCGCCTTGTGTTTATTATAGACCACAACAGCCCTGCCGATACCCCAAAAACCGCCGCCGCCCACGCTAAAATGCGCAGCTTTGCACAGCAAAACGGCATAGATGCGTTTTACGAGGGTAAGGGCGTGTGCCACCAGCTAATGGTGGAAAACCATGTGCGCAGCGGCGAGTTTATTATTGGCGCCGACAGCCACACATGCACCTACGGTGCGCTGGGTGCGTTTGGCACAGGCGTTGGCTGTACCGACTTTTTGTACGCCATGGTAACGGGGCAAACATGGGTGCTTGTACCACAAACCATTCGTTTTGAAATTAGCGGCCGCCTGCCGCAGGGCGTGTCGGCCAGAGATTTAATGCTAACCATAATAGGCGATATAGGTGCCGACGGCGCAACATATAAAGTAATGGAGTTTGTGGGCGATGGCATAGACGCCATGAGCGTGGGCGAGCGCCTAGTGCTGGCAAACCTTGCGGTAGAAGCAGGCGCAAAAACTGCGCTTATGCCGCCCGACGATAAAACGCTGGCCTACCTAGAAAGCCGAGGGCGCACCCCAAAAGCCGTGTACAAAAGCGACGAGGGCGCACATTTTGAAAAAACTCTGCACTACCGCCTAGAAGATATCCGCCCTGTGGTAGCACGCCCCCACCGCATAGACGACGTTGTGCCGGCGGCGCAGGCGCAAGGTACGCCTATTCACCAGGCGTTTTTGGGCAGCTGCAACAGCGGCCGCATAGAAGAGCTAAGGCTTGCGGCAGAGCTTTTGCAAAACCGCAGTGTGCACCCCGCTGTGCGTTTTATAGTATCGCCTGCGTCAAACGAAGTATACGCGCAGGCGCTTAGCGAGGGTATTATTGCTACGCTAAACGCCGCAGGCGCAATGGTGGTAAACGCAAACTGCAGCGTGTGCTGGGGCAGCTGCCAGGGCGTAATAGGCCCGGGCGAGTGCCTTATATCCACAGGTACACGCAACTTTAAAGGCCGTGCGGGCCATCCCGATTCTATGGTATACCTAGGCTCTGCCGCCACCGTAACCGCCTCGGCCATAAAAGGCGAAATTACCACAGCAGATATGCTGTAAAAAGCAAGGCGCTTTGCGGCATCCAACAATAATAACATAGAGTATTTTATAGTAAAATAATACTAGAGGTAAAAAATGCAAACAAGGTTTGAGGGCAGGGTGTGGCTGCTGGGAGACGACATCGACACCGACATTATCATCCCCACCGAATATCTAGCGCTGCCAAGCGTAGAGGCCATGGCGCCGTACGCCTTTTCGCCGCTGCGGCCGCAGCTTGCGGCTCAGATAAAAAAAGGCGACATTATTGTGGCGGGTAAAAACTTTGGCTGCGGCTCTTCTCGCGAGCAGGCGCCCGAAATTATAAAGCAGCTTGGCGTTGCGGCAATTATAGCCAAAAGCTATGCTCGCATATTTTTCCGCAATGCGGTAAACAACGGCCTGCCGGTGCTGGAAAGCCAAACGCTGGCAAACGCCGTGCAAGAGGGCGACACTTTAAGCGTAGAAATTGGCCGCTGTGCTGTGCATAACGGGCGAGAGTATCCGCTGGCGGCCATGCCCGAAAACGTGCTTAGCATTCTGCAGGCGGGCGGGCTGGTGCAAAGCATGAGAAAGGGCAATGGGCTTGCATGATGGCACACACACTTATTGAAAAAATTATTATGCGCAACACAGGCGAGCAAAACCTCTCGCCCGGCGACATAGTGGTTACAAAGCCAAACGCACTTATGATACACGACATTTTTGTGCCGTTTGTGGCCGAAAAATTTAAGCAGATGGGCTTTACCAAGCTGCACAACCCCGACAGCGTTGTGCTTATATACGACCACCTTGTGCCGGCCGCCACGGCAGACGACATCCGCCACTTTAAAATAGGCGATGAGTTTGCGGCGCAGTACGGCATAAAAAATGTACACCGCGCCGACGGCATCTGCCACCAGCTTATGGTAGAGGGCGGGTATGTTAAGCCGGGGGATGTTGCATTTGGTACCGATTCTCACACAACCACCTACGGTGCGCTGGGGGCTTTTTCCACAGGCATAGGCTATACAGAGATGGCCGCAGTGCTCGGCAGTGGCGAGCTGTGGGTGCGTGTGCCGCACACCATTAGGGTAGAGGTGGAGGGTAGCCTTGCGCCGAATGTATCGGCAAAGGATATTATTCTCACACTGCTTGGAGATATTGGCGCCGACGGCGCTGTGTACGCAGCTTTGGAGTTTGGCGGTAGCACTGTACAGCAGATGAGCCTTGCCAGCCGCATGGTTATTGCAAACATGGCGGTGGAGGCAGGTGCAAAATGCGCTGTATTTTGCGCCGACGAAAAGGCCTTGGAATATTGCGGCGGCCAAAGCGGCGCTGCAATGCTGCAGCCCGACGAGAGCGCAGCCTACAGCCAAGTTTTGCGCTATAACGCAGCAGAGCTAAAGCCAATGGTGGCCTGCCCCTCGCAGGTAGATAACGTAAAACCGGCAGAAGAGCTGCTTGGCACAAAGCTAGACCAAGTATTTATAGGTAGTTGTACCAACGGCCGCCTGGAAGACCTAGCCGCAGCCGCCGAAATACTAAAAGGCAAAAAAGTATCGCCGTTTTTGCGCCTTATTGTTACGCCGGCCAGCCGCGGCGTGTATCAGCAGGCGGCGCAAAGCGGCATACTGCAGCAGCTAATTGAGGCAGGCGCAACCGTAACCCTGCCGGGCTGTGGGCTGTGCTGTGGGCGCAGCGGCGGCATAATGGCAAGCGGCGAGGCAGTACTTGCCACAAACAACCGCAACTTTATGGGCCGCATGGGCGACGCTTCCGTGCAGATATACCTATCTTCGCCACAACTTGCCGCCGCAAGCGCCATTGCAGGCGAGATAGCACTACCGTAGCATAGTTTTACAAAAACGCCCTAAAAGGAGCATTTATGTATAAAAAACAGGTAGAGATAAAAAACCCCACAGGCCTACACGCGCGCCCTGCTTCTGATTTTGTAAACACAGCCTCGCGCTTTGCCTCCCACGTTACCATTAGGCCGATACAAGAGGCGAACGCCGCCAACGCAAAATCGATGGTAATGCTGCTATCTTTGGGCATAAATCGTGGCATGACGGTAGAACTTTGTGCCGAAGGGCCAGACGAGCAGCAAGCGGTGGAAACGCTGGCAGAGCTTATACTAAGCTGCTTTGGCGAGTAGAGCAATTATTATGTGGCAATCGCCACCGCAAAGGACGCAAAACCCATGAGCAAAAACAGCAAAACAGTAAAAATAGGTAGCCTTGTGCTAGGGCAGGGGCGGCCTGTTTTGTGCGCCAGCCTTGGGGCCAAAACCGCGAAAGAGTTAAAACTGCAAGCAGAGCTTGCAGCCAAAGGCCCTGCACAAATTTTAGAGATACGCGCCGATGTGTTGCAAGCCAAAAATATAGAGCAGCAGGCGCTTAGTGCGCTGCGCCTAGTGCAAAAGCAGGCGCAGGGCAAGCCACTTTTGTTTACATGGCAGCCCCAAGAGGGCGAGCTTTCAGACCCTGAATTTATGCAAAGCTATATGCGGCTAAACCGCACCATAATGCAAACGCGCGCTGTGGATATTATAGACATTGCGCTGCCGCAAGACACAGCCGTGGCAGAAATTATGGCGCAGGCGGCGCTGATGTATGGCACGCGGCTAATGTTTTCGTACCACAACTTTGCCGCAGCGCCAACTAAAAAAGAATCGCTGGAGCTGCTTTTGCAGATGAACAGCCTTGGCGCAAAACTTGTAAAGCTTGCCGCAACCCCAAAAAACGCCGCACAAACGCTGGCCATGCTATCTGCGGCCGAGCGCTATGCAAGCAAAAAAAACACAGCCCCCGCCACCGTAGTGCCAATGGGCAAGGCGGGGTATGCGGGGCGCATTGCCGCTTTAGGCTTTGGCTCGGCCATAGCCTACGGCCATGTGGGCGCGCCGCTTGCGCCACACCAGCCGCATATAGACACGCTGGCAGCGGCCATAGATGCGCTGTACCCGGCGCCGCAACCCGAATAGCCTTTAATAGCGCTTAAAGTGCCAAAAAGCAAAGCTAAAAGCTTAAGAACACCGCCCAAAATACAGCGCAAGCAGTGCAAGCGCACCGCCAAAAGATGTCGTTCACAGGCGATGTGTATTCATTAAGCGATTAACGCAGAAGCCACAGCCACTGCCCCACAAAATACAGGTAATATATTAGCCCCCCTTGCAATTTGCAAGGGGGGCTACGTTATCGCTCTTCTCTAAAGTAGTTTGTACCACAGCTTTTTGGCTGCGAGCGCTCTCGGCTTTGCCGTATACTGGTAAAAATAAGTACTACAACAGTAGCCACAAACGGCACGGCGTCGTACACCTGCGTTGGCAAAAAGCTAATTGGCAGGTAAAAGCGCAGTACCGTAAGCCCACCAAATAGTAGCGAGCCCCACAGCGCCCTAAGCGGGCTCCACGCCGCAAAAATTACCAGCGCAACGGCTATCCAGCCGCGGCCGCCCACGCTGTTGTGCACCCATGTGCCGGAGGTGCGCACCATGGTAACATACATGCCGCCCAGCCCGCATATGCCGCCGCCTATGCAGGTGGCAAGGTATTTGTACAGCGTTACGTTAATGCCGGCGGCGTCTGCGGTGGCAGGCTCTTCGCCCACAGCACGCAGGTTTAGCCCTTTGCGGCTTCGGTTTAAAAACCAAGCGGTGAAAACCGCCAAAATCACAGCTGCATACACAAGAAAGTCGTAGCTAAACAGTAGCTGGCCTATGTACGGAATGTCGGACAGCACAGGTATATCTATACCCAAAAATAAAGCCTTTGTGCCCTCGCTCACCGTGGCGTATCCGCCTGCGCTTTGGCCCAGCAGCTCGCCCACAAAATTGCCAAGCCCAACACCGAATATGGTAAGCGTAAGGCCGGTTACGTTTTGGTTTGCCCTAAATGTAACGGTTACAACCGAGTAGATAAGCCCGCCCAGCGCACCTGCCAAAAACCCCATAATAACCGACAAAGCAACAGTGACATATGGGTTTGCCGCAGCGCCGGCGGCGTTTTCGTAAATCCACGCAGCCGATATGCTGGCCGCAGCGCCCATAAACATCATTCCCTCAACACCAAGGTTAAGGTTACCGCTTTTTTGGGTGATAATCTCGCCCACAGTAGCGAATAAAAGCGGTGTTGCGGCAAAAACTGCTGCATTTAAAAACAGCACAGCATGCATTATAATATTGTTATCCACTGGGCACCTCCTTGCGAGAGCGCCAGATAACTCGGTAGCTTAAAAAGAACTCGCACGCCAGCATAAAAAACAGTATAAGCCCCGTTATAATCTCGGCCGCAGATGATGGTATTTTGTATATGGTTTGAATGGAGTTAGAGCCTTTTTGCAACACCGCCAAAAACAGCGATATTAAAATCATTATTGCGGGGTTAAGCTTTGCAAGCCATGCCACCGTTATGGCGGTGAAACCAACGCCGCCGGTAACCGTTTCCGATAATGTGTAGTTGGCCCCGGCCACGGTAAAGTAGCCCGCCAGCCCACAAATGGCCCCCGATATAAACATGGTGCGCACCACAATGCGGCCCACGTTCATTCCGGCGTAGCGCGCGGTGGGCTCGCTTTCGCCCACAACGGTAATCTCGTAGCCTTGGCGGCTTTTGTTAATGTATATATACACCGCCACCACAAGTACCAATGCCGCAATCCAGCCAATGTGCACGCCAAAAACCTTGGGTAGGCGGGCCGCCTCGTTGAATATTGCAATTATAGGGAAGCCCATCTGCCTAGGGTCTCGCCAGGGCCCGTTTTGGAAATAACGCACAACCTCCAGCGCAATGTAGTTTAGCATAAGGGTAAACAGCGTTTCGTTTGTACCCCATTTTGCCTTAAACACCGCAGGGATAACCCCCCAAAGGCCGCCTGCCAGCGCCGAGGCGATACACATGATAATAAGCAGCAAAAAGCTAGGTATATTTTCGTACTGAAACAGCGCAAAATAGCTTGCCACAATTGCGCCCATAATAATTTGGCCTTCTGCGCCTATGTTCCAAAAGCGCATTTTAAAGGCAATGCCTATGCCAAGGCCTGTAATAAGTAGGGGGATGGCTATGCGCACCGTTTCTTGTAGGGCAATGGTTGTACCCAGCGCACCTGTTAGCATGTCGCGGTACACGGCGGCGGGGTTGTGCCCTAAAAACAGTATCAATATGGCCCCAACCAGCAATGCCCCCACAAAAGCGCCTATGCGCACCAGCATAGCTGTGCGGCGAGACACCCCCTCGCGCTTTACAATACGCACCAGCGGCTGGTTTGTGCGCCCTACCGAGGTGGAAAGCTGACCGTTCATGCCATCACCTCCTCGTGCTGTGTATCTCGAATTTTAGTCATAAGTAGGCCAATTTCATTTTTTGTTGTGGTGCGCGCGTCTACAATGCCGCTTACCTGCCCTGCGCACAGCACCAAAATGCGGTCGCACAGCTCCAGCAAAACGTCTAGGTCTTCGCCCACAAACAGCACCCCAACGCCGTTTTGCTTCTGCTCGTTTAGCAAATCGTACACGGTGTGCGAGGAGTTAATGTCTAGCCCGCGCACGGGGTATGCCACCATAAGTACGTTTGGCTCGCTTGCAATCTCGCGCCCTAAAAGCACCTTCTGCACATTGCCGCCCGACAGCCGCCGAACCATGGCGTGTGTGCCGGGCGTTACAATCTCCAGCCGCTGTATAAGCTGCTGCGCCAGCTCTTTTGGGCTCTTGCGATCCACAAAAAAGCCATTGCCCGAGCTGTAGGTTTTAAGCATCATGTTGTCTACAATGTCAAGTGAGGCCACAAGCCCCATGCCAAGGCGGTCTTCCGGCACAAAGCCCAGCTTTATGCCTTTTTTGCGCACCGCATCGGGCGCAATGCCGGCCAGTTGGTGGGCTGCGCCTTGCTCGTCGGTGTAGGTAATACTGCCACCAGATATCGGGTAAAGGCCGTTCAGCGCCTCGCACAGCTCTTTTTGGCCGCTACCGGCAATGCCCGCCACGCCCAGTATCTCGCCGCTGTTAATGCTAAATGAAACATCGGTTAAAGCCGGTGTGCCGTCGGGGCTTTGGCAGCAAAGCCCGCTCACCTGTAGCAATGCGCGCCCCTCTTCGGCATCGGGGCGGCTAACCTGCAGGTTAACCTCACGCCCCACCATGGCCTGCGTAAGCGAGTGCACGCTAGCCTCGGCGGTGTTCACTGTGCCTGCGCTCTCGCCCTTGCGTAAAATGCTTACCCTGTCGGATATGCTAAGCACTTCGTTTAGCTTGTGAGTAATTATGATAATTGCCTTACCGTCGTTTTTCATGTTTCGCAACACGGCAAAAAGCCGCTCGGTTTCCTGTGGGGTAAGCACGGCGGTTGGCTCATCTAATATAAGGGTGTTTGCACCACGGTACAGCACCTTTACAATCTCAACAGTCTGCTTTTCGCTAACAGACATGTCGTATATTTTCTTGTTAGGGTCTATCAAAAAACCATACCGCTGCGAAATTTCGGTAATTTCGCGGGCTAGCTGTGCGCGGTTTATGCGCATGGTACCATCTAGGCCAAGAATAATATTTTCGGCCGCAGTAAGTATATCCACCAGCTTGAAGTGCTGGTGAATCATGCCTATGCCAAGGTTGTACGCGTCTTTTGGCGAACGAATAACAACCTGCTTACCATCCACAAAAATCTCCCCTGCGTCGGGGTAGTAGATGCCGGCAAGCATGTTCATAAGGGTAGTTTTGCCGCTGCCGTTTTCGCCCAGCAGCGCAAGCACCTCGCCACGGTGCACATTTAAGCTCACGTTGCTATTGGCACGCACGGTGCCAAAGCTTTTTGTAATGTTTTGCATGTTTATGGCATGCTGTACATTTTGTTGCATAATAAGGTTTCACCCCTTGATGTGTTGGCTTTTTGCTCGGCATGGCGAAGGGCTGAAAAAATCCATGCACAGTTTTAAGAAAAACGGGCGGTGGCTTTATAATGGGCCACCGCCCGCATACTGGTAATGCTTGCCGATAATAGTTAGGCTTATTCTACTACGGTAATGCCTTCTAGGTACTGTACGTTGAAGGCAGGTGCCGACATTTCAACCGACTCTTCAAAAACAGAGCTCTCGTCTTCAAATGTGAAGATAACGTCGCCATCAAAGTTGGTAATAGCAGCGGGGTTGCCCTCGCCGTCTACCAAAGCGCCGCTAAAGATTTGCATGCCGTCCATAATTTCGGCAGCGGCAGCGTCCAGAGCTTCTTGAGTGCCCTCGGCTGCAATGGTGGTGTTAAGAGGCGATAGGTATGCAGCGCCGGTGTCAAGGCCTTCGCTCCAGTCCATATCAATGGGGGTGCCGTCGATAAGGCTTTGTACGGCATAGGTCATGTAGATGCCCCAGTTAATGCGAGCGCTAAGTAGCGATGCGTTAGGAGCAGCGGTGGTCATGTCGTTGTTGTAGCCAACATGGAACACGCCGTTACGCTCTGCAACGGTAGCAGGAGCTACGTTGTCGGAGTGTTGAGAGATAACGCCTGCGCCGCGGTCAATCAGGGTTTGGGCAGCTGCGGTTTCTTTTTCGGTGTCGCCCCAGCTGTCGATGTAAAGAACATCCATGGTAACCTCAGGGTACACGCTTTGTGCGCCAAGGTAGAAAGCGCTAAGGCCGCTGATAACTTCGGCGAATGCAAATGCGCCAATGTAGCCAAGCTGCGGGTTGCCAATTTCAAGGGCTTTCATGCCTGCGGCAACGCCTGCAAGGTAGCGGGCTTCGTGGATACGTGCAAAGTAGTTGTGCATGTTGTCTAGGCCGGCAAAGTGTGCGCCTGTGCCTGTAGCATGGCAGAACTGCACGTCGGGGTACTGCGCTGCAAACTCAGCAACAGTGGGGCCGTAGCCAAAGCTGGTAGCAAAGATGATTTGGCAGCCGGCTTCTACCAGCTCTTGAATAGCGTCGCTGGTTGCTGCGGGGTCTGAGTCTTCCACGTTAAATTTAGGAATGTACTGCTCTTCCGAAAGGCCCAGCTCTTCCAGCATGTAGCGCACGCCAAGGTCGTGGTTGTATGTGTAGCCTTGGTCTGCTGGGTCTAGAATGTGTACAACGCCGATAAGCAGGTCTTCTTTGGCAACGCCGCCTGTAGCCATAGCGTCCGAAGCTGCGCCCGAAGCTGCGCCAGATGCTGCAGCCGAGCTTGCAGGTGTGCTTGTGCAGCCTGCCAGCAGAGCCAGAGCAAGTGTAAGAGCCAGAACAATTGTAAGAACTTTTTTCATATGTGCCCTCCTTTTTGTACCCAAAAGCTCCCTATTGCGGTTTCACAAGGCAGGCGCAAGGGAGTAAAGCGCGTTGCCATGTTTTTTTTATTAACCAAACGGGAGGTTTGCTGTTTTTTGCGGTGTAGCCGCAAGACACATGAGCTTAGCAGCAAGCCACCCGACGTGGCCGTAAAATAAAACGCACTATTATCATACCACGCATTGTAGCTGTAATACAATTATAAAACTTCACAAAATTTATTTTATTTTTAAAATATTTGGCTATATATACGGGTCACTGAAAAACCTACAAAACGCACTGATATTTATTATATGCAAAGTCAGCATAATTGCCGCCAATACAACCACAAAACCCACACAGGCGCAGCCCATATGGGTTTTGTGTAAAGATTTGTGTAGAGTATAGCATGCAGATTGTAGAGAATAGTGCATGATAGGCGGCCTTGAGCTGTAGTTGCAATCCTACCCCATCAGCATTGCCATAAGCGCCTTTTGAGCATGCAGGCGGTTTTCGGCCTCGTCGAATATCTCTTGCGCATGCAGCTCAAACACCTCGGCGCTAATCTCTTCGCCCTTATGCGCCGGCAGGCAGTGCTGTACCATGCAGCCGCTGTTTGCCAGCGCCATTAAATCGGCGTTTAGCTGAAAACCGCTAAATGCGCTGTTTCGCTCTTTTGCCTCTTGCTCTTGGCCCATGCTGGCCCATACGTCGGTAACAATAACGTCGGCGCCGCTTGCCGCCTCTTGGGGGCTGGTTGTAAGGCTAAAACTGTTGCCAAAACCTGCCGCAAAGTCCAGTACCTGCACCAGCGGCTCGTAGCCTTTAGGGCAGGCCATGCTAACCTGCATGCCGCACTTTAGCGCACCAACTATCATGGAGTTTGCCACGTTGTTGCCATCGCCCACAAAGGCAAGCTTTAGCCCCTCAAGGCGGTCTTTGTGCTCTCGGATGGTCTGCAAATCGGCCAAAATTTGGCAGGGGTGGTAGCTGTCGGTAAGGCCGTTTATCACAGGCACGCCTGCGTGCGCCGCCAGCAGCTCTACATCGCTGTGAGCATAGGTGCGTATCATAATGCCGTCAAAATAGCGGCCCAGTACCCGAGCTGTGTCTTCTATAGGCTCGCCGCGGCCTATCTGGCTTTCGGCGGCCGACAGCGCCACGCTGTGGCCGCCCAGCTGATACACCCCAACATCAAAACTGCAGCGTGTGCGGGTGGAGGCCTTGGCAAACACCAGCGCTACAGATTTCCCGCTTAGCGGCTGATAAGGCGTGCCTGCTTTTTGCAGGGCTTTAATGCGGTCGGCCTCGTTCAGCAGCTGTATAATGTCCTCGCCGCTCCAGTCCAGCAGTTTTACTAAGTGTTTCATAATATCTCCTTTACATGCAAGGTCATGTAGGGGCACAAAGCGGTAAGACGCGTACGCCTCCTGCGCAAAACTGCCCGATAAAATCTAAATGCTTTTTACTTTGCCGAAATATATCTGCCAGTCAAATCTATATAAGCTAAGCTTTTTTTATTTAGCCAAAAGCCCCACAACTGCGGCAGTGCGCTCCGCTAAGGCGCAAGCCTTGCTGCGCCGCTACGCCTATAAGCCGCAGGGCTGCCGTAATGCGTGCGCGGCTACAGCTCGCCTATCACCTTTGCCAGTATGTCTAGTGCGCTGTTTATTTCCTCTTCGCTAACAACAAGCGGTGGCAATAGGCGCAGGCTGTCTTTTGCCAAAAGGCACAAAAGCCCTTTTTGCATAGCGCCGCTCAGCACCTCGGCTGCGCTTATACCTTCTTTAAAGCTTATGCCCAGCATAAGGCCGCCGCCGCGTACCTCGGCCACCTGCGGCATATCCAAAAGCTTTTGGCGCAAAAGCTCGCCCTTTTTTGCAACGCTTTGCAAAAACTCGGGGGTCATGCGCTTCATAACAACCAGCGCCCCGGCGCAGCACACGGGGTTTGCGCCGTAGGTTGTGGCGTGGTCGCCTTTTTGTAGGGCGCCCTCGCAGCGCTGGTTAAATAAAATTGCCCCAATAGGCAGCCCGCTGCCAAGGCCTTTTGCCAGCGTTACAATGTCGGGCTGTATGCCCGCCTGCTCACTTGCCAAAAAACTGCCTGTGCGCCCAACGCCTGTTTGCACCTCGTCACATATAAGCAGAATATCGCGCTGGCGGCATAGCTTTTGTACCTGCGCCAGATACTCTTTGTCCAGCGGCAAAACGCCGCCCTCGCCCTGTATAACCTCAAGCATTATGGCGCAAACGGTTTGGTCGGCCGCTTTTTCAAGCTCAGATATATTGCCCGCATCCACATGCTTAAAGCCTTGCAAAAACGGGTGGAAATGATTGTGGAACTGCTCTTGCCCCGTGGCCGAAAGGGTAGCCATGGTGCGCCCGTGGAAGGAGTTCACAAGGCTGATAACGGTGTGGCGCCCCTCGCCATGATGCATAAGGCTGTATTTACGGGCGGCTTTAATGGCCCCCTCGTTTGCCTCGGCACCGCTGTTTGCAAAAAACACTTTGTTCATGCCGGTGCGCAGGCAAAGCTCTTTTGCCAAAAGCGCGCCGGGCTGTGTGAAGTATAGGTTAGAGGTGTGTTGCAGGCAGGCCGCCTGCTGCGCCACAGCCTGCGCCCACTCGGCATCGGCCCAGCCAAGGCTGTTTACGCCTATGCCGCTGCTAAAGTCTAGGTAGCGGCGGCCCTCGGCATCTTCGCCCCAGCAGCCGCTGCCTTTAACAAGGCACACATCAAACCGCCCGTATGTGGGTAAAACATATTGCTCGTCCATCATTTTTAGCTCTTGGTTGGTCATGGTGTGCCCCCTTAGTTTTTGTAAAACAGCGTGCCGCTGCCTTTGTTTGAAAACAGCTCGTACAGTATAGAATGCGGCACCCGCCCGTCTATAATAACCGCCTGAGGCACGCCCTGCTGCACGCACTCAACGCAGCCCTGAATTTTAGGTATCATGCCGCCCTCAATAACCCCGCTTTCAATAAGCTTGCCCACCTCTGCAATATCCACCTCGGTTATAAGCGAAGCTTCGTTGTTTTTATCCTGCAAAAGGCCTGCAACATCGGTCATGCTAATAAAGTTGTCGGCTTTAAGCGCAGTGGCAATTTTGCAAGCTGCGGTGTCGGCGTTTATGTTGTAGGGCGTGCCGTTTTGGTCGGCACCAATGGTGGCAATAACGGGTATAAAGCCTGCGCTAAGTGCAAACTGTAGTAGCTGGGTGTTCACGCTGGCTATCTCGCCCACAAAGCCAAGTTCGTGTTCGCTTTGCAGCTTTTGGCACAAAAGCATGCCGCCGTCCATACCGCAAAGCCCAATGCCCACACCGCCCAGCAGCGCAACAAGGTCTTTGTTAACCTTGCCTGCCAGCATCTGCTGCACCACCGCCATGGTTTCGGCGTCGGTAACACGCAGGCCGTTTACAAAGCGGCTTTCCTTGCCTATAAGCGCTAGCTGCTGCGATATCTCCGGCCCGCCGCCGTGCACCAAAACAACCCGCACCCCCATGGTGAGCAGTAGTTTCAAATCGCTCATTACAGCGGCTTTAAGCTCGGGATTGGTCATGGCGCTGCCGCCGTATTTAACCACAATAGTTTTGCCTTTGTACTTGCTTATGTACGGCATAGCCTCGGCCATTACGTCGGCCATTGCATTAATTCTGGGATGTTCCATGCTTTGCTCCTTTGTGCATGAATTTGTGGGCACGCTATCGAAATTTAAAATATATATTCTGTGCTTTTAAAAACGTGGGGGAGGCCCTTGCTAGCGGGAATAAGGCACATATTGCTTTGGCTATGTGCGGTAGTCGCCGTTTATCTTCACATAGTCGTAGGTAAGGTCGCACCCCCATGCAGTGCCGCTGCCTCTTCCATCGCCCATGTTTATGTTAATGTCAATCTCGCTTTCGGCAAGCACCAGCGCCGCCTGCTGCTCGCTGTAGTTGTGGTGGGCCGAGTTTTGGCACACCAAAACACTGCCCGCAGCGCTTTTTAGCTCTACCGATATGTTATCCACCTCAAAATCGCCCGGCGCATACCCAATAGCGCAAAGCACCCGCCCCCAGTTAGCGTCGGCGCCAAACATGGCAGACTTAAAAAGACTGCTGGAGATAACGGTTTTTGCAATGCCTCGTGCCAGCGCGGCGCTCGGCGCGCCGCTTACATGGCAGCACAGCAGCTTGGTGGCGCCTTCGCCGTCGGCGGCCAGCGCGCGGCTCATCTGCAAAAGTACAGCCGCCAGCGCCGCACAAAATGTGTCGAAGTCTTTGCCTTCTTGCGTAATGGCAGGGTTCTGCGCAAGGCCGCTTGCCAGAATAACGGCCATGTCGTTTGTGCTGGTGTCGCCGTCTACGCTAATTTGGTTTAGGCTGGTAATAACCTCGCCGCCCAGTGCCTTCTGCAGCATTTCGGGCGATATAGCCACGTCGGTGGTTAAAAACGCTAGCATGGTGGCCATGTTTGGGTGTATCATGCCACTGCCTTTGCACATGCCGCCAATGCGGCACACAGCGCCGCTTAGCACAAACTCAACGCCAAACTGTTTTGGGCGGGTGTCGGTGGTGAGAATAGCTTGCGATGCATCGTTGTTGCCGTTTTTGCTAAGCGCTGCGGCAAGCTGCGGCACGCCTTTTTCAAACGGCTCTGCCGCCATGGCCTGGCCTATAACACCGGTGGAGGCAATAACAATGTCTTCAGGTGCAAGCCCAAGGCTTTGTGCCGTAAGGCCGCAACACATCTTTGCAAACTCTTCGCCGCCGGGGCTGCAGGTGTTTGCATTACCGCTGTTGCAAAGAATGGCCCTTGCTTTGCCGTTTTGCAGGTGCTGTTTAGTAACGGTAAGCGGGGCGCCCTGCACCTTGTTTTGGGTGTAAACCGCAGCTGCGCTGCACTCGGCCTCGCAGTATATCAGCGCAAGGTCGGGCTTTGTTTTGCCGGGGCGTATGCCGCTGTGTATGCCTGCTGCTGTAAAACCCAAAGGCGCACAAACGTCGCCGCTAATTTCTTTAAAAGTTGCCATGTAAAATGCCTCCGCTAAAATGTTATATGTGTAGGCCTTGCGTGGGCTCAAAGCCCAACATAATATTTATGCATTGTGTGGCGGCGCCTGCAGCGCCTTTGCCAAGGTTGTCAAAGCGGGCACACAGCAATAGCTGCTGCTCGCTACCCAGCACAAATATCTCAAGGTTGTCGCGCCCTGCAAGCGCGTTTGCAGCCAGCATGCCGTCGGCCGGCACATCCTCTAAAGGTACAACATCTATCAATGGCTGGCCGCCATAGTAGGCTTTATAAAGCTGGTGCACCGCCTGCTTGCTTTGAAATGCCGCCGCAAATGTATCTTTATGCAGTGCCACACTTACCAGCATGCCGCTGTAGTAGTTGGCAACAATAGGCGTGAACAAAGGCGGCTGCGAAAGCCCTGCCACATGCCGCATCTCAGGCAGGTGCTTATGTTGCATACCCAGCGCATACTGCCGTGGCGCTGTAAGGTGCTGTGGCTGGGGGGGCTGCTCGTAGGCTGCAATCATCTGCTTGCCACCGCCGGAGTACCCGCTGATGGAATGGCAGTGTAGCAGGCTGCTTTTATGTAGCGCACCAAGCTCTACCAGTGGCCGCACCAGCGCTAAAAACCCTGTGGCGTGGCAGCCGGGTACGGCTACACGCGAGGCGCCTTGTATGGCCTGCGCTGCGCCGCTAAACTCTGCAAAACCGTAGCACCAGCCCTCTGCTGTGCGGTGAGCAGTAGAGGCGTCGCATATGCGGCTGTTGCCCACTGCCGCCGCTGCAATCTCCTTGGCCGCAGCGTCTGGCAGGCACAGCACCGTAAGCTCTGCCTGCTGCATGGCCTCTAGGCGGTGGGGCAGGCTTTTGCGCTTGTCTTGTGGCAGGCGCAGTAGCGTAATGTCTGCTCGGTTTTCCAGCCGCTCGTAAATTTGTAGGCCGGTTGTGCCTTCTGCGCCGTCAATAAATATGCTGTGTGCCATGCGCCGCCTCCTTTTAAAATGTAGTTTGCTAATATTCAGTATATACACAAAAATGTATAAAATCAAGTAAAAAATGAATAAATATTAAAAATATGCAAAAAATGTCAATAAAACAAAATTCAGGGTATCGCCAAAGATACTTATATGATACAATAATAGACGTGTGCAATAGTAAGCTTTGTGGAATTTCCACAAAACATGTATATTTGAGGGGTATGCGCATATGAAAACATATAAGGTTATGGCGCTTTTCACGCTGGCGCTATTTGCGTTTGCTTTGCTTGGGGGATGTAGCTTTGAGGCAGATGCCAACTACAACGCACTTTTGCAGCAAAACGAGCAGTATGCCAATGAAGTTGCACGCTTGGAAGCTGAGATAGTAGAGCTTAAAGATGAGCTTATGCAGCAGCCGCAGCAGGGCGAGGCCGCAGGCCAAGAGGCTGCGCAGCAAAGCGCAGAGCAGGTGGATGTATATGTAGGCGGCAACTTTACGGCGAGTATTTGGGCGTTTGTGCCGGATTTTTACGATATTCCGGAGAACCATGTGGCGATGGTGGTGTCTGAGTTCCAAAGCCGACTGTTTGTGGTATACATAGAGCAGTCGGTGGCAGCACAGCTGGAGGTAGGCGAGCCTTATCTGTTTGAGGTGCAAAGCAGGTACTACACCAGCGTGCCGCAGGCCGAGTATGACGCAGAGTATGCGGGCAGGCAGGTTTCGGCCACCGAGCTTAGCGGAACAGAGTATCTGTTTATCTCGGCTGCCTCAGAGCCAAGGGAAGACCAGCTTGGCCTGGCTTCGCCAAATCTAAGCTACTCTACTGAGTAGTTTAGGCGCAGGCTGTACTGCAAAAATAAAACAAACTATCGACAAATATACCATCTACTTGTTATAATGTATTTCGGTGGGCCATGCTGGCCTGCAAAAAAAAGGCGGCAGCGCGTATGCTGGCCTTGTATATTTATTAACAGTATCAATATTTTTATGGGGGACTCAGGTGGAACAGAAATCTTTTTTGAACGCACGGCGTAAAATAGGCGGCATGGCTTTACTTTTAGCGGCGCTTGTTTTATTTTCGGCTTGTGGGCAGGTGGCCGCAAGCTCTAACCCAGCTTCGGGTGCAGTGCAAAACGAAGCCGAGCAAGCCGACCAAACAATGCAAAACCTTTCGGCAGGAACAGTGCGCATAGCGGCCATGGAGGGCGATGTAACCATCACCACCATCACAGGCGAGAGCATAACACCGTCGGAAGACATGATGCTGCGCAACGGCCACACGTTGTCTACAGGCGCAGGCAGCTATGCATATGTTAGCCTAGACGACCAAAGAGCAATAAAGCTAGACGGCCTAACCGAGCTTGCCGTGCAGCAAAGGGGCGGCCATTTAGAGGTACTGCTTTTGTCGGGCCAGCTGCATTACGAGGTGGCAGAGCCCTTGGCTGAAGAAGAGCACATGAACATTCGCACATCAAATATAGTTACAAGTATCCGCGGTACCTCAGGCGTGGTAAGCGCTTTGTGGAACGATAAAATAGAGCAGCAGGCCACAGCGCTTACCAGCGGCATGGTAGACACCAGCGTGCGGCAGGTAGACGGCGAGGTTGTTAGCGACGCGCTAGACAGCGGCTTTGTAAAGTACTATAGGCCGTATGCAGGGCAGGGCGAGCAGCCGCTGCAGGTGCTGCCTATTGTACGCGATAACATTATAGATTTGCCTGCGTTTGCCATAGAGCAGATGCTTCAAAATCCACAAGAAATAGAAGCTTTTGCCCAGCATACAGGCATGGAGCAGCAAGAGCTGGTAGGTATGCTGGAGGCTACGGTTGCGCAAAACGCCGCGGCCGAAGAGGCGCAGCAGCTACAGCGTCAAGAGCAAGAGGTACAAGATGCGCAGGAGCGCTACCCACAAGCGCAAGAGAGCGACAATAGCGTGCGCAACCAAATGTTTGAAAGCGCACCTGCGCCGGCGGCAGTGCCTGCACCTGCGCCTGCACCCACGCCGGCGCCCGAACAACCCAGCACCCCGCAAACGCCGGCCACCCCAGCGCCTGCTACCACAACCACCCTCACGGGTAACCTAACGCTCACGCAGGTACAGGATGCCCTCAATGTGGGCGCGCCTATAGATACAGTGCTTCTAACAAACGCCACCGTTAGCGGTAGCGGCGCGCTGGATATCCCCGCAGGCATGAGCCTTAAAACTAACAATACCGTAACGCTAAGCGGCGCTGTAACCCTGCAGGGTGTAGGCACATTTAACGTAGAAAACGGTACGCTTAATACAGGCGCAAACAAGTTTAGCGTACATATGCAGCCCGCAAGCGTGTCGGGCGGCGCTACGCTGGTGGCAGGCGAGTTTGAAATAAACACAAACTTTGTAAACTCCGGCAATATTACCGCAGGCAGTGTAAATGTGTTGCCCAGCGCTAGCCTTCAAAACTCAGGCGCTATTTCGGCCACTGCGGCGCCCGGTGTTGTAGCAATAGCGGCAGGTGGTATGCTTGCAAACACAGGTACAATAACCATAAACCCAAGCAATATAAACGCTTCGGCGCTGTCCATTGCGGGCGAGTTTTCCACTGCGTCGCCCATAGCATCTTCAGGGCCGATAAAAGTATCCATAACAGATGCTGCAGCCATGTTGTCGGCCGCTACGGTATCACAGATTTTGGCATCGACAGACTGCGTTTTGGTAGACTTTACAAATGCATACCCGCTTAGCGGCCAAACCAGCACGGTAAGCCTTAGTGGCCAGCGTGCATACGCCGCCAGCCTGCAAAACATTATTGACTACACAGGCGCAAACACCATAAGCCCCGTAATTACCCTTACTTCAAGCATCACTCAAAACAGCGCTCTAAGCGTGAGCGGCAGCGTTACAATAGAGGGTAGCAACAACGGCATACAGCTGGGCACAAATACCATAACCGTTCAAAGTGGCGGGCATCTTAACTTAAACGATGTAGACATTGATGGTAGTGCCACTGTTATAAATATAGCCGACGGCGGCGCCCTTACCGTAACAGGCAATAGCATGATAGAAAAAAGCGGTAGCACAGCAGGTACATTCACTATTATGATGAACCCTGCGTCTGCCACGCTAACCTACACCCGCACCGCAAACACTATTATAAAAGCTGTGGGCGCTGCAAATATCATGGGTGATACGTCGGGCACATCAAACGCCACAGCCACTACAAACGCAGCCGATTATGGTGGCGGCGGCTACTGGGTGCTAACCACCTGGTAAACGAGTACAATACAATATAAACGCTTTTTAAGCGTGCTGGACATAGCGCTGTTAAAGAGAGGATTGTGTAATGCAAAAAAAATGGATAGCAATGCTGCTGGTAGTTGCAGTGTTGTGCATAGGTGTAGTGGCGTATGCAGCAGACGAAGATGTTGTTATTGCGCCCACTGCCATATATGAGCTGGAAGATGGAAGCTTTTTGTTCACAGACGTATACGGCAAAGGTATATGGCATTATGAAGATGGCGAGTACACACGCCTTGCCGGTAACGCAGATGTATACGACGCTAAAGGCAGGCCAATGGGTGGCAACCAAGACGGTACAGCACTACAGGCCACGTTTTCCTACCCGTGGGATATAACCAGCTTTTTAAGCGGCTATGCCGTTAGCGATACTCACAACCACCTGGTACGGTTTTTTGACTGGGAAAACCAAAACGTGGCCACGGTTGGCGGCCTTCATGAAGGCTACCAAAACGGTGTGGGTGCACAGGTAAGCTTTAGCCGCCCAACAGGCATGGTAACGCTGGAAGACGGCAGCCTGCTTGTGGCCGACACAGGCAATAACGTTATTCGCCAAATTGCAACAGACGGCGAGGTTACGCTGTATGCAGGCACGCCGGGCGCTGCCGGCACGCGCGAGGGCGATGTACTATCGGCGCAGTTTAACCAGCCCACAGGCCTTTACTACGCAGACGGCGTGCTTTATGTGGCCGACAGCGGTAACCACCGCATCTGCAAGATAGAAGACGGCATTGTAAGTACCGTTGCCGGCATAGCAGGTACCGACGGCTATAAAGACGCCCCGGCCACAACAGCAATGTTTAGCTGGCCCACAAATATGGTGGTATACCAAGATGCCATATATGTGGCCGATAGCGGCAATGGCTCTATCAGGCTTATTGAAAACGGCGAAGTATCTACATTTTTAGATGTAGGGCAGGCGCAAGACGGCTTTGCACCTATAGACCCAAGGGCGCTGTGCATAATAGATGGCGAGCTGTGGATAGGCGATGTGTTCGCTTACGATTTGTTCGCTGTGCCGCTGGGGTAGCCGCAGGGTGAAAAAGAAGATTGTTATAGCTCTGGCAGCAATTTTTATAGCAAACTGCGTGTTTTTTGCGGCTGTGGCGGCGTATGTAAGCGTGCGCTACTCGGCGGTAGACCCGCAGCTTAGGCTAATGGGCTTTGCCTCAAACCTGCTGGTGCGCTTTGATAGCGAAGAGTCTTTGCGCGCGCTTTCCAGCCGCATGGGCGATATGCCCCAGCACCCTGAAGACGATATTGTGGTGCAAGAGCTTGCAATTACAGCCGCCGAGGGGCACGAGATTAGAGTACTTGTGTACAAAAGCGTAAACACGCAGCCTAACGCCACAGCGCTTTTGTGGCTACATGGTGGCGGCTACGCCATGAAAACGCCCGAGTCAGAGGGCGATATTATCTCTAGCTTTGTGCGCGCGGCAAATGCTGTGGTAATAGCGCCGGCCTATAGGCTATCGGTACAAGCGCCGTACCCCGCAGCGCTAAACGACTGCTACGATACCCTCTTGTGGGTATCGCAAAATGCGCAGCAGCTGGGCGTAAACGAGCATCAAATATTTGTGGGCGGCACAAGCGCAGGCGGCGGGCTTACTGCGGCGCTAAGCCTTTACTGCCGAGATATAGGCGGCGTACCAATAGCGTTTCAGATGCCGCTGTACCCTATGATAAATAGCGCCGCCCCAACCGAGCAACAACTGGCACAGCCCATGCTTGTGTGGGACCATGCCCGAAACGAGGTTGCATGGCAGCTGTACCTGCAAGGCACAAACCGTACGCAAACCCCGCCTTATGCGGCGGCGCTGCAAGCAGAAGACTATAATAATCTTCCGCCAACATTCACCTACGTAGGCACAGAAGACCCCTTCTATGCCGACACGCTAGAGTATGTACGCCGCCTGCAGCAGGCAGGTGTTGCAGCAGAGTTTCACAGCTTTGAGGGCGCCTACCACGGCTTCGATTTGGTTATGCCAAGCGCCGATATATCGCAGCAGGCGCTGGGTATGCTGATGGATGCATTTGTGCATGCAACAGAGAATTATCAAACAGCATAGCGCCGTATGTTTTAGCCCGTTTTGTTTAGCTAAAGCCCAAAACCTGCGCAGTATGCGCCGCAAGGCGGCCCCCCGCCGGCGCATATTCTGCACAGAATAATACCACCCACCTGAACATGCAGGCGGGTGGTAGTTTTTTTGCGTTATGCTGGGGGCAAAAGCCAGGCGCGCCTTTGCAAGGCGGCGGCCTTACTGCGCCCGTTAAAAGCGCCTATTTATCAGATGCGGCAATAAACAGCGATACCAGCTTTAATATGTACTGAACGGTGCTTATCTCTTTTTCGCTCCAAACGCGGTTTGGGTTGCTGTCGTCAATGCCAAGTATTAGGCGGGTGTGGCCTTTGCACCTGGTTTGTGTAAGCAGGTATGCGTTGTCGTACTCGCCAAACCCGGGTAAGCCCTTGCCGGCGCTGAAAGGCATATTGCTGGTTATAAGCTCGCCTTGCTTAAGCGCCGAAAAAGCCTGCCTTAGGTCTTTCGCATCAATGTTTTGGAATAAATCTTTCTTGCGCAAAGATGTTTTTAGGGCCCACTCAAAGGTTATGCTGTAGCTTTTGCCGTTGTCAAATGTTTGTGCCACATAGCATCTGTCGGCGCCTAGGTGGGTACCCACCAGCCTAACCACGGTGTTCATAGACTTAGAAACATCAGAGGCGTCGTACATAAGCTCAAACACAGCCGAGGTAATGTCGGTATCAAAATGGCTGTTGGCAAGCTTGGTGGAATGGTCTACATCGGTAAGCTTTTGAGTGTTTGCGCCCGACATATCATCGGAGTATATAATATAGCGGTCTTTTCCAAGCTGTTTCGAGTTGTACAGTGCTTTGTCGGCGCATTTGTAAAGCTCTTCGTAGTTGGCTGCGTGCCCCGGGTACAAAGCAACGCCTATGCTGCCAGAAATTTTATAGTCGTTATTTTCACCGGAGTAGCTGTTTTTAAATGCCGCGGCAATGGCCTTGGCTTTGTCTTTAATAACCTTTTCGTCTGATATATTCTGCACAAATACAAGAAATTCATCGCCGCCTATGCGGCCAATAACGTCGCCACCCCTAAAGTTTGAATGAAGGTTTTTTGCAATATCGCTCAGCACAAGGTCGCCAAAATAGTGGCCAAGGTCGTCATTCACGGCCTTAAAGTCGTCCACATCAATAAGAAACATTGCGTGCGAGGCCGAGGCCGTAGCCGAAGAGGTTAAAATGTCTTTCACAACATTCTCTGTGGTTATTTTGTTTAGGCAGTTGGTTAGCAGGTCGGTTCTGGAGAGAACCTCCAGCTTTTTTTGTTCGTCAATGTCGTAGGTTTTGCCTATAGAGAATATAGGCGCACCGTCTTTGCTGTATACGGTTTTGTAGGTAATGCCGTAGTAGCGCGCAACACCGCTTGGTAGCACAAACCTAACCTCCACAGGCGCCTCCACACCGGTTTTCAGGTTTTGGTCAAACTCTAAAAATGCGTCGAGGTCGTCTGGGTGCACCATGTCGCTGTCTACAACATACGCGGGGAAGGGCTGCCTTCCGGGCAAAAGGCCAAGTATGGCGCGCCCTTTACCAAAAAACTGTATGGTTGCGGCACGCACATCGTATATCCAAAACCACTCGTCGCTAAGCTCTGCCACTGTGTTAAACAGCTCTTTGTAGGATATGCGGCTGTAGTGTATTCGTCAAAACTAGCCTCTTCTTCGTAGCCGGCCAGCTGCGGGCGCAAATCTCGCATGGTGCACACCAGCAGCTCCTCGCCGTTTTCGTCTTTTGTGCCCAGCTTATACAGGCTAATGTGTAGCGGTAGCTCCTCGCCCGACAGCTGCATGTCCAGCCAGCTAAAATGGGCGCTGCCTTTTTCCAGCGCGTCTAAAACATGCTCGCCAAACGCAAGCCGCGAGTTGCGGCCATCGGGCTGGGTTTCGGGAGTTAGATTATAAAAGTTATCTAAAAACTCTCTTTTGCTGCTTAGGGCATACATGTCTACAGTGTAGGCATTGCAGTACACACCCTCGGCTTTCTCGTTCACTACGCTAATGCATATGGGAACATTATCTATTATAGAGAAGAGCTGCTCAATGGTAAAATATGTGGTTTTGCCTTTAGAGTCGCCATTGCTATTAGGGGCTAAGGTGGTGTTATTATTCATAATAAGCATCCTATCTATTTTTTGTGTTTTTGCAATGGGGGATAACGCTAAACCTTAATTTGGACGGTTAAAATACCTGCGTTCAAAATCTTCAATGCAAATTGGCCTGCTAAAGTAGTAACCTTGGCCTTTGTGGCAGTTAAGTACTTTTAATACATTGTATTGCTCTATAGTTTCTATACCCTCTGCAACCGAAATCATGCCCTCAAACTCGTCGCAAAGGTTTAACGCAACCTTGGTAAGAATTTTCGATTTTTGGTCGGTGTGTACGTTTTTGGTTAGTCCCATATCTATTTTAATCTCGTCAAAGTTAGATATTTTAAGGGCCGATAGGTTGGAGTATCCGCTGCCAAAATCGTCCAGCGAAACGCAGAACCCGGCGTCTTTCAGCGAGGTAATAACCTGCGCAAAGTACATGTCGTCCACATGGCTCATGGTTTCGGTTATCTCCACCACAAACCTAGAGCGGCTCACGCCATGTTCTTCGCATATGGCAGCAAGCTTACCAACAAGGTTTTTCTCCATAACGGTGGAGCGAGAGAAGTTTACCGAAATTTTTATATTTTCGCCTATGCCTTGTTGCTGCCATAGGTTAAGCTGGCGGCACACCGTTTTAAACACATGCAAATCAATTGCCGAAATCATGCCCTCTTTTTCGTAAAATGGAACAAACGCTGCCGGTGTTTGAATGTTGCCGCTTGCATCAACCCGCCGAATAAGCGCCTCTGCGCCGTCCAGCGTGCCTGTGGCAAAGTTAATTTGCGGCTGCAGGTACACCACGTATTTGCCGCTATTAATCTCGCTTTCAAGGTTTTTGCTAAGCATGGCGGTGTAGTTTTTGCTGTCTCTAATGGTGGTATATGTTTTGCTTTGGTCTTCGCTGTCGTCAAAATTGGTGTTCCATGTAAAGCCTATAGACGCCCTTAGGTCCGGTATTGTTTCAATAGCGGCGTTTAGCGAGCGCATTTTGCTTTCAAACGCCAACTCTTCTATGTTGGTTTTAAGCACAACAAATTCATCGCCGCCCACTCGGAATATATCCTCGCCAAAAAGCTCGGTGAGAATTTTTGCCATGCTTTTAATAAGCTCGTCGCCGTATAGCGTGCCTCTTTCTTCGTTTACCTTGGCAAGCCCAGATATATCCACATATGCAACGCCCAAAGAAGATATAGGGGTGTCGTCTAGTTCTTGCAGGGCCTTGCGGTAGCTGTGGCGGTTTTTTGCGCCTGTGAGTGTGTCGTAGTAGCTAAGCTTGTTTAGCGATGCCACCAGCGTGTTTTTTCTTAAAAAGTCCGAAACAAACACAGACAAAGAACCAAGCAACCAGTGCTTATCGCTGTTTGCTTGTGGGCTAACCAGCATAAGCATGCCAATAAAATTTTCTTCTGCATCGGTAATAGGCGCACACACAAAGCTGCTTATGCCGCGCTCTTTCATGGTGTGTGCAAGCGCGGTGTCGTCGCTTGCAATCTCTATTATCTCGCCGGAGCTAATTTTATCAAGCTGGCTAAACTTTTTAAAAAACGGCTGCATGCCCTCTATGGGAATATCTTTCAGCGTCATTCGGTGCAGGTGGCCTTGCGCTGCAACCCATTCATAAGGCGCGTCCACCGTAAGGCGGTCTGGTGAAATTTGAAAAATCATACCCCTGGAAGCACCAAAAAACTCGCCAACGTTGCGCAGTATCTGCTCTATAGAAACATCAGGCGTGTCGTTTGTGTGCAACATTCGAATGCAGTTTAAAAGCAGGGTCTGCTCTTCCAGCTTGCTTGTAAGCTCGCTTTCAAGCGCAACAAGGTGTGTAATGTCGGTTGCAACCTGCAATTTTACAAGCTTGCCGTTTAGCGGCACAAGCTTGTCTTTAAATAGATAGGTTTTATTAAAACGCGGGTTGTAGTACTGCCACTCGTAAAACACATGCTCGGTGGTACGCGAATTTGTGCAAAACTCGCATGGCTCGGTTTTTTCGTGCAGCAGCTCGTAGCATTTTTTTGTGCGCCACACATCTTCGCTTGGGCTGCCATACATCTCAAGCGCTTTTTTGTTCATGTGCAGTAGCTGGTATGTGTCGGGGTCTACAATATAAATAAAGTTGTCGGTGTTGTCGCCTATAAAGGCCGACACCTTGCTGTGCGCACTCAAAAACTTAATTTCTTCGTGTAGGTAGTTGCCCTGCAGCACAATGCCAAAAACCCTAGATATATACTGCAGGGTGTTTATTTCGGCGTCGCTCCACTCTCGGGTTTTTTCGCAGTCTTCAATGCCGATAAAGAAAGACACTGCGTTGTTTTTAATAGACTGTGCATGTAAAAAAGCCTTTGTGCATGCCTCTTTTAAAAGGCTTGGTAGCGCACCGCCAAAGTTAATGTTGCTCACATCGTTGCACACAAACATTCCGTTTGCCGAAACATTTGCAAACAAATTTGCAAGGTTGCTTGCGGGTACGCTTTCGCCAACCTGCATGTACAATGGCAGGCCGGGCCTGTTCCAGCGGTGGGTAATGGTATAGGTAATGCCGTCGTCGAATGTTTCGGCAATAAAACAGCGCGATGCACTATAGCTCTGCCCAAGATAATTTAGGGCAGAGGCTATGGAGGTAGAGTCGTTGTTGCGCTCATGTAGTATATTAAATATGGCGGCTGTTATGGTGTGGTCGGTATTAAGGCCCGAAATCTTCTCGCCCTTAATTTTAGAGGTGTGCGCGTGGGTACTGCTGTATTTGTACGCCCTGTTATATAGCGACCAGCCGCCGCCGCCTCGCTGCTGCTCGGCAAGAAGGGCTTTGTCGGCACAGGCAAGGCCCTGCTGATAGGTTTCGCAGTCGCCTTGGCACTGCACAGCGCCTATGCTAATTTTAACGGTGGTGTTTAGGTTTAGCACGTGGTATTCTTTGTTAATTCGCTCGGCTAAGTCATCCAGCCTTGCGCTAAATGCAGCGTTATCGCGTGTGTTACGCATGTACACAACAAACTCGTCGCCGCCAATGCGGCCAACCATATCGTCTGCTGTGCACCACTCTTTCAGCCGCCCTGCAAGCTGGCGCAGCAGTTCGTCGCCGTGGTAATGGCCGTGCTGCTCGTTAAACTGCTTAAAGCTGCCTATATCCACAAGCAGCATTGCCCCGCAGCCGTCGCCGCAGGTGTTGAGGCGCTTAGTAATCATAGCCTCTATGTTCACACGGCTGTAGCACTGGGTGAGCGAGTCTAGCTTGCTTTTTTCTTCAAGCATCTTTTGCGCGGTGATATCCACACCTTTGCCCACCACAATAATAGGTTTGCCGTTTTTATTATTTATAAAGCGGTACAGCGCGCGGTAGTGTTTATACCTGCCGTCTGCTTGCAAAAACCGCATTTCAAGAGGTTTCACAATGCCTTTGTTTATGTTGCGCAAAAGTTCTTTGTATATATGCACGTCGTCTTCGTGCACATGCGCAAGGTTAAACGCGGTAGACTTTAGGTACGAGCCGCCATCGCTCTCGGGTTCGGTTTGTAGGCTGGACTGCATGGCTAAATTTAAAAACCGGATGTTAGCGGTTCTAAGGTCTACAGCAAAAAGCAGGTCTTCCGAAAGCTCGGCAACCTTATTTAAAAAAACCTTTTCGGGTATTCTATCTAAGAAATAATAGTCATCTGTGCCTTCTTCTTCCTGCCCAAAACTTGGGCGTAGGTCGTTTACAAAGCCTGCAATGTGGTCTTCGCCTTCGGCAATTTGTATTTTGGTAAGTGTTATTTCGGCAGGCAGCTCTTGGCCGTTGTAGTCTAAATGCATCCAGTGGAAGCGGTGATAGCCATCGCGCATGGCGATTTCCATATTTTTGCGCGACATATCGGACGATAGCTCACCGTTTGGCTGATACTCCGGAGAAAACCGGTAGAAGTTACTTAGGTATTCTTCTTGGGTTTTTATACCAAACAGGTTAAGCACCTGCTGGTTGCATATAATATTGTTCATCTGCGAGTCCCACAGGTTTAGCGCAAGTGGGGTGGCGTCTACTATAGCTTTAAGGGCCGAGGCAAGCTCTATCTTGCCTGCGGCGCGTGCTTCGGCGCCATGAATGTGCAAAAGAAGCAATACATATTCGTCTGCATGGTTCTTGCTTGGCGAAAAACGGGTTAGGCGAGCATCCATTAAAATCTGCTCACCGGCTTTGCTTTCATACAACCATTCAGCCTCATACTGCCCAAGCTCAAACGCCTGCTTTACCATATCGGCAAGCGAAACAGCTTTAGCGCCTTGCGCTTTTGGCAATACGTTATAGTATTCCCGTACAAACTGTTGAGTGTCTGCACATGCAAAAAAACTAAGCGCAGCTTTGTTGCACGCCATAATTTCTTGTTTGCTATTTATTATCACAGATCGCTCGGGAAGAATGTCTAAAAATGGCACCATAGTGTTCTCTCCACGCCTGTGGCAGCAGCAAATATGGCGCAAAAGCGTTGATTAATGCGCGCATGCCTTTGCCGGGGTTTGTTAATTGATAGTGTGCCCTATCGGTTTAGGTAAAACTAATATATAACAGTAGCATATAATTAATGTATAATATATATACTATAATATATAGTACCACATTTTTGCTTAGTTTTAAATAAATAATATATTAACAATCATTTTTTGTTTTTTTCGATGGCATATAGCAACTATGCAAAAAAACAATCACAAAAAAATCAGCTTTTTTTTTCCCTGTGACCGCTTTGTTACCGCAGAGATATATAATTAGCACATGCATTGATAACATTGCTGTATATGCGGCAATTTAATGAGATGAAAAGATAAGGTTTTCAGCGTGTGAAATTTAGGAGGCATTATTGTGAAGTTTACAAAAATCAAATCGAAAATTGGCTACTTTACAGCAACGTGTTTGGCGCTGCTGCTTTTGGTGAGCCTACCGTTTACCGTATCGGCAGCCGCGCTGCCCGACGCAAGCTCGATTGCGCAAAGCTCTTCTGTGGCAAGCAGCACCCCTGCAAGCAGCACCCCTGCAAGCAGCACCCCTGCAAGCAGCACCC
>CAYJEW010000001.1:43244-81763 GCA_964369525.1 uncultured Oscillospiraceae bacterium
AGCAGCACCCCTGCAAGCAGCACCCCTGCAAGCAGCACCCCTGCAAGCAGCACCCCTGCCAGCAGCCAAGAACAAAGCGGCTTGCAAGCCGCGCCGGCAGGCAGCGCAGGCGATCAATCAGACTTCTCGCGCAATCGCAATAGCAGCATTGTCGAGCAGCTTGTAGTTTACATGAGCGCCCCCATCACAGGTAACCCCATCGACTATTTCTCAACCCAAACGGTGAATGGCCTTATAGATCCCACAGATGTGCCCGACGCCACCGGCATGGCCAACATAACCCCGCAAGGCCATACCTTCCAAAGCTGGGTTTTGGCAGACGGCTCAGCCCCCGACTACGCGGCGGTTCAAACCGCAGCTGTAGTGCTGTACCCCGTGTTTGTGCTAACGCCCCCTCCAGCGGGCACCACCGACTTCATCTATGGCAATAACGTTACCCTAAACCGCACCTACACAGGCACCGACACTCCCGACACCGTTATGGCCGACATGAACGCCATTGCCATCGCAAACATAAAAAACACCTACGTCTCATTCGAGGGCTGGTTTGCAGCCGACGGCACGCAGGTTACAAGCTTTACATCCGCAAACGTTCCCGCCACCCTAATAGCACGCTACAGCAAAAGAGTTCAAGTAGTGCTAAACTCCCCCGATGGAAACTACGGCAATCCTATGTGGCTTAGCGTTACTGCAGAAAGCACAGGCAATATTGTAAGTATAACCGGCGTGGGCTCTCCCACAAACCCCAATCAAACCGTGGCCGAGGCGTATGCAGCATTGCTTGACCATGCAAAATCAAGATTTTCAAACGGCAGTGCCCTTTCGAGTTTCACTATAACAGAGGGAGAGTTTGCAGTGGCTCTTAACGCTGCCGCAAACATAGCAGAACTACACCTCACCGCACAATACGCCCACCAGGGCAACTTTGTAACCGTTAATTTCGAATACAAAAAGAACGATAACGATAAAACCGAAACATATACCTTTATTGTTGTTAAAGACGCAAACGGCGCAATAACAGGCCTTTTTGATACTTCCAGCGGCAACATGCGCGATATAAGCTGGCTTGAAAATAAAATGGAATCGCTTGGCAGCAACAAAGCCCCCACAGGCACAGAATATGTGGGCATAACTATCGGTAACGATTCAGCCACAGGCGCTGGCGAAAGCAGAACCCTGCTAACAAATGCGCTTTCGGCAGCCTCTAATGGCGTTGCCTTGTCGGTAAATGCAAGGTATGCCGAAGTAGGCACACTGCTGCGCCAAGTTCAGCTGAGTTTTGTTGAACTGCGCAAAAACAATGCCGCACTTACCATAGAGTACACAACGCACGATTTTAACGTTACACAAACAGCAGACGGTAGCATTCAAGTTGCCAAATCAAACAACAACACCCCTGAGTATATTATAAGCACACTTGTTGCAACCGCTACAGCCAATGTTCCACAGGGATACACCTTAACAGGCGTGCAGGTTGACGGCACATTTGTGGACATTGCCGATGTTAGCAGGATGGCTCAGTTGTTCACAACAGCCGCCACAAATGCATCAAACTACGATCAAATTAGAATTCAGGCTGTGTATACCAAGGAGGTTAAGGTTGTCTTCCATTACCTTGGCGGTAAAGACGACGGCGGAGTAAACACCCAAAGAAGCAAAACCAAAACCTACAACTTTGTTATAACATCTGTTGCCGCAAGCACCAGCACCGTTTTAACCCTCGACGGCCAAACAGTTGAGCAGGCAATTGCCGAGGTATCCGCTAAAGCGGTAAACAAAGCCCCCAACAAATGGGCATATGAAGGCTGGTACCTCACGGGCGGCGGCGCTCCAAGCCTTGACGCTTCGGTAAATATGTCCAGCACAACAATACTTACAAATGCAATTCGTAACATGGGACTATCCTCCAATCCTTCAGACATAAACATTCACGCTGTATACAATAAAACTTCTAAAGTAACGGTGGAGTTTTATGATGACGACAGCAGCACCGCAAGCCTGCTACACACCCGCACAACATACGAAAACAAGGTTACATGGAGCGACATTAAAAACAAAAACAGCCTTGATGCAGTTCATCAAGACGCCGACTTCCTAGGCTGGGCTGTGCGCGGCACAACAGATATCGTGCTGGTAAAAGGCACAAAGCTGGATGTTTCGGCACTGTGGAGCACCCAGGGCGCTAGCATGACAGTTCAGCTCTACCCTGTGTATGCAACCCCGGCCCCAACCCCAACCCCAACCCCAACGCCTACAACAGGCGACGAAACAGCAGCCACACCTGCAGCAGCTACCGCAGCAGCAGCTCCGGCAGCAGCGCCTGCGGCAGGCGATGACGAGCCGGAAGAGTTTGAAACCTTGACCCCTGCCTCGCAGCCCACCACACAGCCTGACGGCGAGCAGGTAGACCTTGGCGAAACCCCATTGGCAGAGCCGGCAGCGCAGCAAGGCGCAACATGGCCGATAGTGGCTATTATCCTTGGTATTCTGGCAGTAATTGCAGCTACTGTTGCTATAGTAAAGCACTATAAAAAACAAAAAAGCGAAGCATAAAAACAACAAAACATCACTGAATAATTAAACAAAGCATCCCCTGCTGATTTAAAGGCAGGGGATGCTTTTGCTATATGCACCCAATATTGCGTGTGATGTTGAAAGCGGCTTTTTGGGGCGCTTTTGCTGTGTGTTTTGCGGCCGTATTAGTCGCTGGCGCCTACGCTAAGTGGGGCGGCTGTGCATAGGCGGTAGTTTTGTATGTGTGACGCATTATGTGATATGATATGCACATATAGTTGCAGTGCGCACATGTAAAGCGCTCTGTATTGCATATAATTTAATAAGAGGTGAAGTATGACTATAGAGCAGGTGGTGCAGTGCGCAAAGCAGAACAATACAGAGCAAATTTTGCCTATTATCCACTATCTCAAAACCCAATACCCGGCCGCACATTTTGATGAGTATAACAGCGAAAAAACTCGCATACCCACATGGCGTTTTAATAATAACTATGTGGGCATTGGCTGCAGAAAGCACTATATCTCCGTATACTTTAGCCAGCCAAGTGCAGCCCAAACAGTAGCCCAGCACACGCCGTACTGCAGGGCGCTTAAAGCCTGCGTAAACTTTAGCTATAAAAGAGAGCTACCGCTACAAGCTATATATAAAGGGATAGACGCTTGCTTTAGCACCTAACACAAAAACCGCCAAAGCTTAAATGAGGCTTTGGCGGTTTTTTATTTGTGTGGCTATATAAGGTAGCTTTAGTTTAAAAGCGCTATGGCAATATTTAGGTAGCCCGCAAAACTAACCCATAAAAAATAGGGAAGCATAAAAAGCGCGGCAGGCTTTGAGATGCGCATAAATTTTATTATAGTAATTAAAATAAGCGCCCACAGTAACAATAACCAGAAAAACGCAAAAAGATATAGCGATAGATTAAAAAAGAAGATGGTCCAAAAAAAGTTGATAAACAGCTGTAAACCATAAACCTTAAGTGCGGTGCGCACCTGCGCTTTGTCTGCGCCCGAGGTATATATAATATATGAAGCCACGCCCATAAGCGTGTATAAAATGCTCCACACAATAGGGAATAAAAAGCCGGGTATGGCCAGCGGCGGTAGGCTAAAGTTGTTGTATATATCTATGCTGTTGCCTGCTAAAAATCCAATAATAATGCCTATGCCAATAGGAATTATTAGCGCAATAATAAGTGCTTTCCAATTAATCTTCATGCTATCACCTCAATAAAAGTAGTTGCCGCCCGCCTGTAAGGCCGGCGGCGGTTTTTTTATCTGCTACATTGCTTGTACCATACCCCCGCAGCGAAAATACGCATATTTTGTAATAAAAAACACAAAGTAACATTAAAATATTGCCATTATAAACATTAATTATTTACATTTCTGTAATTTTGCACAAAGTTTGACATAGTTTTACAAAATGTATTGTGATATATGCTGGGTGGGTGTATACTTTTTGTGCCATACAGCATGGTTAAAGTGCGTATAAAAAATTAACTAAAGTACACAGGGGTGTAATTAAAAGAAAGCAACTACGGCACAAAAGTGCCACAGCGCTCTAGGTAGCAAACATGGGGATAGGAGGTCCCCAACGTATGAGAGTGAAAAAAGTAATCAGCTTGGTGCTGATAATGTGTGTGGTCTTGGCAGTGTCTCCGTTAATGTCTGCAAGTGCAAGCGAGGCAGATAATGTAATACGGGTGGGCTACGATGCCGCCTTTACCGACCTAATAGAAGATATGGACAGCATGTACCATAAAGGCTACGGCTATGAAGTGTTTCAAAAAATGGCAGAAGTTAGCGGGTTAACATTTGAGTTTGTGGCTATAGACGGCAGCTTGGTGGATGCCGTTAACACAGGCTATGTAGATGTAGCCGGCTTTAGCATTAGAACCGACCAAAGAAAAGAAGAGGTTTTGTTCTCCGCAACTCCATACAGCAAAACCTATGTTGCGCTTATGACCGACGACATGGATATGCGCTATGCCGATATAGAGAGCATAAACGGTAGTACGGTGGCCACCTACCCCGACAACTACGCCCAAATAGAGCTAGACCGCTTTTGTGAGGCAAATAACATTAGCGTAAACTATATCTACGGCACCTCTGCCAATTACATGAATATGGAGGCAGACTTTTACATTACCTATGCCGAAGACGCGCACTCTACCAGCAGAAACAACGTACTGGGCCTGGGTGTGTACAACCTATACCTCATGACAAGCTTTGAAAACCAAGAGCTGATGGATAGTCTAAACGATATATTTATTCATATTGTTTACACAGAGGGTAATTTTTTTATGGAGCTGGAGGCAGAATACCTTTCAGGCCTCTTGGAAATTAACCACCGCTCGCTTACGCTGCAAGAGGTAGAAACCCTAAGGCAGCGGCCGCTGGAGGTGGGCTATGTTTCTCACTACCAGCCAATAACCTATACAAACGAGCAGGGCGAGGCCGCCGGCGCTATGATAGACACGCTAAACGCATTTGCCCAGCGATACGGCTTTGAGATAAACTACCACCCATATGACATTACAGACCCCCCCGAAGAGCACGAAAATTTTGATGTGCTTGTAACGCTTTACGGCGATATTAACCATGCCCTTGAGCACTATACGCCAACAGAGTCGTACTATCAAATTCATATGTATGCGCAGGTACGTCAGGATATACGCAACAGCTCAGAAACAACCGCAGACATGATTGAAAACTCTCCAAGAATAGGCATATTACCATACCAAAACATAGACTACGATAGATTTCTTGAGCAATTCCCAAACAACGAGTTTGTGTTTTATACCGAATGGCACGAGCTGTTAGATGCTTTTGCAGCAGGCGAGGTGGATATGCTTATAGCCACCGAAACTGCGGCGCTTACCTATGCAGAGCTGTACCTAGACGGTGTAGATAGCGCAACCGTACAAACCGACATTGTGCTGCCCATGCACTTTCTTATATCAAACAACATTTCGGCGCAGTACCTGCCCATTTTTAATGTTATGATAGACCGCATGGCAGAGCATGAGTACGAGGAAATTCTTTATGTAAACACCAACGCCTTCTTCCCACAAAACGAAGTAACAATGTGGGATAGTATACAGAGCAACTGGTACTACTACGTAATTGCATTTTTAATAACGGTGCTGGCCTTTGGCATATACGGCAACTATGCTCAGCGCGAGAAAAAACGCGCGCTGAAAAAGTCATACAACACCGACACGCTAACAGGCTTTATGGCGATACACAAATTTAGAGACGAGCTGGAGGCCACGCTAGAAAAAGCAAGGCCAAATGAGTACGAGCTTATATCTTTTGATATCGACATGTGCAAAACCATAAACACCCACTTTGGCCCCGAAAGAGGTACAGCGGTAATTGTGGCTATGGCAGATGCTCTAAAAAAAGCGTTTAAAGACACATCGGCCGTTATAACCCGCCGAACAGCCGAGCAGTTTTTAATTTTACGGCGTGTGCAAGACGGCGGACACATTCGCGATATTTACAACACATACATACTGCCCGAAGTTCAAGGCGTAATTGGCGAAAAATATAATCTGTCTATGTCGTTTGGTATGGTAATAATTAGCGACTGTAAGCAGAGCGCCTCAAACATTATGGGCTATGCCGACGATGCAAGGGTGCAAGGCAAAACAGTGCACAAAACCACTTTTATAGAATTCAGCGACAAAATGCGAACCTACTTTGAAAACAAGGTAAACATTACCTTCCGCATGGAGCAAGCCGTAAAAGACCGTGAGTTTGCGGTGGTGTATCAGCCTAAAATTAGCCTAAAAACGCTACAAGCTGAAGGCGCCGAGGCGCTGGTGCGCTGGCGGCCACGCCTTGGCGATACCATATACCCAGACGAATTCATACCTGTTTTTGAGGCAAACGGCTTTATAGCTACGCTGGATTTGTATGTGCTAAACAGCGTGTGCGAGTTTATAAAAGAAAACAAAGGCAAGGTGCGCCTGCCAAGAATTTCGGTAAACCTCTCGGCACATACAGTGCTTGCCGACAATGTTATAAACCGCATATCCGACACCATCTCAATGCACAACATAACCCCGCAAGAGATAGAGCTGGAGCTCACCGAAAGCGCCGTAGAGAGCAACACCGAAAAATTCTTGCTAAAGATTATGCAGCTTAAAAAACTTGGGTTTGCCATATCTATAGACGATTTTGGCGCAGGGGTATCGTCGCTAAATAGGCTGTCGGCTGTAGAGGCAGACGTGCTAAAGCTAGACAAAGCCTTTTTCGACCTAAAGGACCAAGGCAATAAAAGTACGGTTGTGGTAGGCAATGTGGTAAATATGGCAAAAGAGCTTAACATGATGGTTGTTGCCGAAGGGGTAGAAACCTATGCGCAAGCAGTATGGCTAAAGGGTATTGCGTGCGACTATGCGCAGGGCTACTACTTTGAAAAACCTGTAGAGCAGGACGAGTTTTTAAAGATTTTGCTAGAGAAAAAGCAATATACATTAATGCTGTAAACCAAAAATAAAAAGGCAGGGGTGACACCCTGCCTTTTTATTTTTTAAAATATTACTACTACGCTTTGCTCTGCTGTGCCCCATCGCCCACATGCTGTACATAAAGCGACTGGCTTGGGTAGGCAAACTGCACGCCGTGTTTTTTTGCCAGCTCCATTATAGAGTAGTTAACCCGCTCGCGCACCTTGAGGTGGTCTATAAAACCGGGCAGGGATGTGTAAAAAATAACCCTAATGTCCAGGCTGGAGGCCCCAAGGTCTGCAAACCTTACGGCAATTCTGTCTTTTATAATGTTGTCGTCGGCCTGTAGCATAGCCAAAATATCGCTGCTGTAGCTTTGCATCTGCTCGGGCGAGGTGGCGTATTCAAGGTTTAGCACAAAATCCACCCTGCGCACCTCCATGTCGCTACCCCAGTTGGTAATGGGCGAGGTAGACAGCGTGCCGTTTGGCATTACGGTTAACGCGCCGGAATCTATGCGTATTTTTGTGCTGCGCAGGTTAATGTCTTCCACAGTGCCTTCTATGCCGGCGCAGGTTATCCAGTCGCCAATTTCAAACGGCCGCTCCAGTATAAGCACAAGCCCGCCAAAAAAGTTTGCCGCAGAGTCTTGAGCGGCCAGCGCAACCGTGAGCCCGCCAAGCCCAAGGCCTGCAATAAGGCCGTTTATGTCGTAGTTTAGCTCGGCCAAAATAATAACAACCGCAACCGCCACCACAACGCCGTTGAATATAGCCGCTAAAAACCGCGAAACACTTTGCCCAACGTTAATGTCTAGCTTGGTGCGTGCGGTGCGCAGCAAAAGGAATGATATATCGCTTGAAGATATAAGCGCCCAAGCTATTGCCACCACAATAGATATGCGAGAGGCCACCGATAAAATAGGCGGTAGCGCGCTAAGCGCCGCCGAGAGCGCCGCCGGCAAAAACTCGTTGCCGGCAAGCTGCGCAAGCGTTTGCACGCCAAACAATATGCCGTTTAGCTTTAGCAGCACCGAAAGCGGCCGCTGAATGCCTTTAAGCAGCAGAAAAACAATAGGCTTTTTGTCTTTGTCTATGCGCTTTTGTATGGCAGGCAAAAGCCTGCTCGCCAGCAAAAACGCCGCCACCCAAAACAGTATAAAAATACCAAGAGCAATGGCGCAAACCCGTATAAGCCCACCGCCCCAGTTTAGTATATCCAGCAAAGAATCAGGCATAAAGCATACTCCCTTCTGCCAATAAAACGCTGTGGCCGCTTTGAACAGTTGTATTAAATGGCTTTAGCTATCGGCTGCGTCATTTTCACCTGTGTCGGTAGGTGGTGCGCTGTTTTGTGGCGACTGATAGTCTTGCAGCAGGCTGTATAGCTCTTCAAGCTGCTTTTTGCCAATAGCCTCGCAGTCTAAAAACATGCGCTTGCCGCTTTGCCTATTGCGGGCAATAAGCAGGGTGTTTCCGGGGGCCATAAACCGCTTTTTAGCAGCATGTTTTGGGCGCGATATTTCATATTCGGCTATACGCAGCCGGTGCTTTTCGTGCCCTGCTACAGAGTACACAAAAAGCCCGTCTGGGTACCAGTCTATCCGCAGGCTTTCGCCATATATCGATATCCAGCCTGCGCCACACGCTGCCAACAGCGGCAGCAAAAACTGTAGCACAATTCCAATATTTATTACAGACACAAATATGCCTGCCACAAGCCCACAGCCAAGCGTGATTACAATACCTTTAATAAGTGAATAGGTTGTGCGGGAATAACTTTGCATATAAACGTACCTTTGCGGTTTAATTTAGTGTTGGCGCAGTGCGCTGTTTTTAGTATATCACCGCCGAATGCATTGTACAAGTGGCGGCTATTGCGGCGCTGTGCGGCGCTGGGGTATAATAATAAAAAAACCAAGAGGCGGCATATGCAAAACACAAAACACAAAAAAATTGTGCTGGTAGCGCTAAATGCGCGCTACACACACACCAATATTGCTGTGCGCACCCTTGCGGCATATGTGCAAAGCTGTGGCGGCGTGCGGCCGAGCATAGCTGAGTTTAGTATTAATATGCCGTTTGATACAATACTTGCACAGCTAAGCGCCCACGCCGCCGACGCCTATATTTTCTCATGCTATATATGGAATATAGAGCAGGTAAAGCAGCTGGTGTGCGAGCTTAAAAAGTTATGTCCAAGCGCATTTATTGGGCTTGGCGGGCCGCAGGTATCGCATGGGGTACAGGCTATTTTACAAAACATTAACGAGGCCGACGGCGTGTTTTACGGCGAGGGCGAGTGGGCGCTTGCTAAATTTTATGCCGAGCTGCAAACGGGGCAGCCGCTGCAAAGCTTTGCGGGCTTTATGAGTAGGTGCGATATAACAGAGCAGGCGCCGCCGCCAGCTGTAGAGATAAACGAACTGCCGTTTGCATACATGCCAAACGAGCCGCTGCAAGGCCGCCAGCTGTACTACGAAAGCATGCGCGGCTGCCCGTTTGCTTGTAGCTACTGCTGTAGCGGTGCAAAAGAGCAGGTGCGCTATAAAAGCCTGCCAAAGGTGTATGACGAGCTACAACGCTTTTTTATTATGGCGCAAGATGGCGCACAAAAACGTATAAAGTTTGTAGACCGCACCTTTAACGCCAACCCGCAGCGCGCGCTGGAAATATGGCAGTACCTTGCGCAGCAAGACAACGGCAGCCTTAGCTTTCACTTTGAGATACAAGCCTCGCTAATTACGCAACAGCAGCTGGATTTTTTAGCCACGGTGCGTAGCGGGCTGTTTCAGTTTGAAATTGGGGTACAAAGTACCAATGAACAAACGCTGACAGCGGTGCAGCGCAGCCCCGAAACACAGCAGCTGTTTAAAAACGCAGCCGCCCTGCGCAAAGCGGGTAATATTCACCTGCATCTAGACCTTATTGCAGGCCTGCCGCACGAAGACTACGCTAGCTTTGCCAACTCGTTTAACAGCGTGTATGCACTTGCACCACACCAGCTGCAGCTGGGCTTTTTAAAACTGCTAGAGGGTAGCGCACTGCAAAGGCAGGCGCAAAGCTTTGGAATAGTATGCCAAAGCAGGGCGCCGTTTGAGGTGCTGTACACAAACAGCATCAGCTACCCAGAGCTATGCCGCCTAAAGCTGATAGCCGAGCTGGTGGAAACATACTACAACAGCGGACGCTTTACCCACCTTGTGCGGCATATGGTAGCACAGCACCAAACCCCGTTTGCCTTTTTCGAAGCGCTGGCAAACCACCTAGAGCAAAGCGGCCGCAGCGCGCGCGAGCAAAGCCAAGCGGCGCAGTACCAGCTGCTCGGCAGCTTTGCCCAAAGCCGAGGTGAGCTAACAGAGCAGCTGCAATGGCTCTGCCGCTTGGACCTCGCGCTGCACGAGCGGCCGCGCGTGCGCCCCGCCTGGGTACTGCAAAACGGCGCTCTGCCTCGCCGCCTAGCGCTTATATTTTACCAAGATAGCCAAAACATAAGCCGCTATCTGCCACATCTTGCAGATATGCAGCCAAGCCATATTGAAAAAATATGCCACATCGAACGCTTTGCCTGCAACCCATACACAGGCGAGGCGGGCGAGTATTGCCTGCTGTTCGACTATACCCGCCGCACACCCGAGGGCCACGCAGTGGTTCACCAAATTCAGCTGCCAATAGGTGAGCAATAAGCGCCTGTTTTACCGCCTGCCGCAAAATGCGTGCTGGTGCGCATGCAAAACATGTATGCGCTAAACCCGATATAACGCCATTTTTAATTAAACATTTTGTTTAATTTTTGCTATTTATTACTTGCAGTAGCCCAAAAGCGCCGATGGTGGCAGCTAAAGGAGGTTGCGGCCAAAACGGCGTGCGCAGCCGTACTTGTTTTGCACAAGCGGCTTTTGCTCTTCGCCTTTGCGCGCAAAGCAAATTACATTTTTGAGTATAGCGCAGCTTAACAGCCCAACGCCAAACAAAAAAGCACCCCAGAAGGGGTGCTTTTTAATTTAATTACTTGCCTGCCACCTTTTCCACGGCATTTAGAATGTTTTGGTAGCCTGTGCACCGGCACATATGGCCGCTTATCAGGCGCCGCAGCTCTTCGCGGGTATACTTTTGGCCACTGCCCACAATCTCCACCGCTGTCATAATAATCCCCGGTGTGCAAAACCCGCACTGTATGGCGGCTTCGTCCACAAACGCTTGCTGCACGGGCGAAAGCTCGCCGTTTGGGCCGGTAATGCCCTCTACCGTAAGCACGCTTTGCCCCTCGGCCCACACGGTAAGGTAGATACAGCTGGTTACGCTTTTGCCATTTATCAGCACGGTACATGCGCCACACTCGCCAACCTCGCACCCCTTTTTTACGCTGGTTAGCCCAAGGCGCAGGCGCAATGTATCGGCAAGCGACTCTCGCTCGTCTATGGCAACGCTTTGCAGTTTGCCGTTTACGGTTAGCTGAATAATTTTCATACAAACACCCCTTTCGCCTGTGTGGCCGCCTGCACAACCGCCCTGCGGCTAAGCTGGCTTATAAGCTGCTGCCTAAACTCTTTGCTGGCGCGCCAGCTTGTGCGCGGTGCGCTTTCAGCCAGCGCCGCGCGCGCCACAACATCCAGCAGCTCTTGCGAAAGCGCCATACCCTCTGCCGCCTTTTCGGCCTCGTAGCAGCGGATGGGCGTGGGCGCAGCTACGCCAAACGCCAGCCGTAGCTGCTCTATGTGGGTGGCCTCGGCGTTTAGCTTTAGCCATGCGGCGCACCCCAGCGTGGCAATATCCATCGCACTTCGCTGTGCAAATTTAATGTAACAGCCAAAAAATCCGTCGTAGTCGGCCTTTGCAATGCGTATGCCCGAAAGCACCTCGCCGTGCGCTAGCGCAACCTTGCCGGGCCCTAGGTAAAACTCGCTTAAAGGTACGCAGCGCACCCCGCCGCTGTGCGATATCTCAAGCTGTGCGTTCATACAAAGCAGCGCAGGCGCGCTGTCGGCGCTGGTGGCGCCGTTGCACACATTGCCGCCTATAGTGGCAATATGGCGCAGCTGTGGGCCGCCGGCTTGGTTGCACGCCTCGCAAAGCACGGGCAAACAGCTTTGGGCAATGCTGTTTGTATAAATCTCGTCAAATGTGGTTAGCGGCTTTATTAAAATACTGCCGTCGGCTTCTTTTTGCACGCCTTGCAGCTCGCTTATACCGTTTATGCTCACTAGTTTTGCGCCGGCGTGTTTGCCCTCGCGTATCTTTATTAGCATGTCGGTGCCGCCGGCAATAAGCATGGCGCCGGGGTCGTTTTGTAGCGCAGATAGCGCCTGCTGCAACGATTCTGCCTTTACAATGCTTTCAATGTCAAACATCGCCTTCACCTCCTGCGCCTTCTATTATGCCGGCCGCCGCAAATGCCGCTACAAGGTTTTGCGGGTTCATTGGCAGAGCGTGCAGCCCAACGCCGGTAGCGTGCAAAACAGCGTTGCGCAAAGCCGGTGCCACAGGTATGGCGGGCGGCTCGCCAAGGCTTTTGTTGCCAAACGGGGCTGTGGGGTCGTTTGTTTCCACAAACAATGCCTGTAGCTCGGGCGTGTCGGTGCTAACAGGCAGCTTGTAGTCCAGCAGGTTGTTGTTTAGCGGGCGCGCGTTTTCATCAAAAAGCATCTGCTCGCTTAAAGCGTAGCCAAGGCCCATGCTCATGCCGCCGTGTAGCTGCGCTGCTGCCAGCTGCGGGTTTATAAGCATGCCGGAGTCATGCACGTTTACTATGTTTAGCACCTGAATTTTGCCCACCTCAATGTCCACCTCTACCTCGGCAAAACACACGCCAAACGAGAAGGTATTGCTGGTGCAGTGGTGGGTGGCCTCGGCGGTGATGTGCTGGGAGTTTGTAAGGCTGTAAAAACTCTCCATCGCAACATCGCCCACACTGCAAAGCCGCTGCATACTATCGTTTTGCAAAACTTCGCCGCCTTTAATACATAGCTGAGCCTGCGCTATGCCCAGCTGCTGCGAGGCCGCCGCCAGTATTTTGTCGCGCAAAATCTCGCCGGTTTTTTTCAGCGCCATGCCGCTAACGTATGTTTGGCGGCTGGCGTATGCGCCTGTGTCAAACGGGGTGATGTCTGTATCCTGCGCCGACACAACATTAACCTCTTCAAAGCGTACCCCAACAGCGTCGGCCGCCATCTGTGCAAACACAGTGTCGGCGCCTTGGCCAATCTCGGTTGCGCCCATCTGCAACTGCAGCGTGCCATCTTGGTTTAGCACCATACGGCAGCTTGCGGTCTCCAGCGCTATGGGGTACACCCCTGTTTTGTAGCTAAACATCGCCATGCCAACGCCACGGCGCTTTGGGCCCTGCTCGTTTGCATATGCAAGGCGCTTTTCGGCCCAGCCAATGGCCTCGCTGCCTTTGTCTATGCATTCAATTAGCCCTGTGGAATGGCAGGTAATGCCGGTGCCGGGGTCTACAAAGCCAAGCTTCATGCAGTTTTGCTTGCGTATGTCTATTGGGTCTAGGCCCAGCTTTAGCGCAAGGTCGTCCATGTGGCACTCCAGCGCAAAAATAACCTGCGGTATGCCGTAGCCGCGCATAGCGCCTGCCGAGGGCAGGTTGGTGTAAACGGTGTATGCCTCAAAAACATGTGCGGCGGTGTCTTGGTACAGCATATGGTATGCATTAACGGCGTTCATGATAATAGCATGCCCGTGCGAGGCGTAGCCGCCTTGGTTGCTGTAGGCGGTGGCCTTGCGGGCCACCAGCTGGCCATCTTTAGTGGCGGCGGTGTCTAGCATAAAGCGTATAGCGTGCCTTGTGCGGGTTTGGGCCATGGTTTCCTCGCGCGAGAGCTCCAGCTTTACACAGCGCCCGCCAAGCTTAAACGTAAGCCAAGCGTTAAGCGGCTCATACAGCACCTCTTGTTTGTTGCCAAAGCCGCCGCCTATATATGGCTTTATTACCCTGATTTTGCCAAATGGTATGCCGGTGGCCTGGCTAATAACCCGCCTAACAATGTGCGGTATTTGGGTAGAGCTTACAACCACAACCCGCCCGTTTTCCATGTACGCGTGCGACACCACAGGCTCTATGTGGCAGTGCTGTACCACAGGCGTGTCGAACTGTTGCTGTAGGCGAACAAGGCCTTCGGCGGCCGCCGCTTCTTCAAACGGCATATCACCAAGCGTGGTAACGGTATGGCGCAGAATATTATCGGGGCACTCCTCGTGCACCGGCACAGACATGGGCTGCATGGCGGCCTGCACGTCGGTAACGGCGGCGTACTGCTCATATTCCACATCTATCAGCGCCAGCGCACGCTGGGCCGCCACCTCGTTTTCGGCTACAACAACAGCAATGTCGTCGCCATATATGCGTACCCTGCGGTTAAGCAAAAGGCGGTCGGCCACGTCTTGGTGGGCCTCGTCGGTGCTCCACGGGTGGCCAGCGGTGGGGAAGGGCCGCTGGGGTACATCAAAACAGGTAAAAACCGCCACAACCTCAGGTAACTGTAGCGCTTTTTCGGTGTTTATGCTCTTTATCAGCCCGTTTGCAAAATTACTGCGCAACAGCTTGCCCACAAGTGCGCCCTGCGGCAGCAAATCGTCGGCATACTTGGACCGCCCGGTAACTTTTTCGTATGCATCAACACGAGGCACGCTTTTTCCAACGCTCATGATATCCTCTCCCACGCAGCCGCACAGCAAGATGCACAATGCAGCGGCAAAAAAGTATAAATTTATACTAAAAATGTTACAACAATAGTACCATTTTACACAAAAAAATGCAAGAAAATAAGAACGCATCGAAGCATATATGTAATAGGCTGGATGTCAAAAATAAAACGCAGGTTGACGCAAAAACAGGCACCGAGAATTGCTTTTCACGGTGCCTGCAAAATAGATGTATAAAGTAAGGCTAATTTAGCCTGCCTCGCCCTCAGCTATTAGCTCTTTTAGCTTTGCGGGAATGTCTATCTGCTGGGGGCAGTGCTTGGTACAGCTGTTGCACTCAACACAGCTGCTGGCCATGTTGTAGTCAATAAACGTGCCGGAAATCCAGTTCTCGTTTCCGGTGTTGAGGTGTTTTGTGTTCCAAGCTTTAAACGTTTCGGGAATGTCTATGCCAATGGGGCAGGGCATGCAGTATGCGCAGGTGGTGCAGGGCACCTTTTGGTACTTTTTCACGTTTTCGCCAACCTCGGCAATGGCGGCGTGTTCTGCCTCGCTAAGGGGGGTAATGTTGTTAAAAAGCTCGGTGTTTTGCTGCATCTGCTCCATAGTGCTCATGCCTGAGAGTATAACGGCAATGCCCGGTTTTTCGGCAAGCCAGCGGAACGAAAAGGACGAATCGTTGCCCGAAAGCTTGCGGTATGGCTCTGCAATGGTTGCAGGCAGATCGGCCAATAGGCCGCCCTTTAGCGGCTCCATAATAATTATGGGTACACCGCGGCGCACAAGTTCTTGGTAGCCGGCGTCGCCCGGCTGGCCGTCTAGGTCTAGGTAGTTTAGCTGAATTTGCACAAACTCCCAGCCGTCGTATAAATCAAACATCTGCTTTAGGCACTCTACATCGTCATGAATGGAAAAGCCTATGTGCTTAATTTTGCCCTGGCGCTTTTTCTCCAGCACAAACTCCAGCGCGCCATGCTTTTTTACCTTTTCAAGCGTTGGTTTTGTCATGGAGTGCAACAGATAAAAATCAAAGTAGTCAACGCCAAGCCGCTCAAGGCTTATGTTGAACATCTTTTCCATAAAGTTTGGCTCAGAGTCGTCCCAAAACGGCAGCTTATCGGCCACAAAAAAGTCTTCGCGGTTTAGCTGTTTTAGGGCTTTGCCCAGTGCACGCTCACTGTCTCCGTCGTCGTACACATACGCTGTGTCAAAATAGTTTACGCCGTTGTCAAATGCATATTTAACCATGGCGTTTGTTTCGTCCTGGTCTATCTTGCCATCAAATTTTGGTAGGCGCATTGCGCCAAACCCAAGTTGAGATACTCCACCAAGTTTCTCTTCAATTGTTTTCTTCATGCTAAAAAAAGCCTCCTAAAGTTTTCGAAATAATATCTATCGACCCACAAATGGGTCGGGTTTGCGTTTTTCCACAAATGCGGTCATGGCATTTTTCTTATCCTCTGAATCATTGCACACACGGCCGGCCATAAGTTCTACGCCCACGGCGGCGCGCTGGCTAAGGCCCCAGCCGGCGTTTATGGCGGATTTTGCGGCCTGCACGCCCAGCGGCGCTTGCACTGCAATTTTTTCGGCCATAGCCATTGCGCTTTGCAATAGTTCTTCTTGAGACGGGTACACATGGTTTACAATGCCATGCCCCAGCGCTTGCTGCGCATTTATGCGTTTGCCGGTGTATACCAGCTCTTTTGTAACAGAAATGCCGGCAACGCGCACGCAGCGCTGCATACCGCCAAAACCCGGAAATATGCCAAGGCCAACCTCGGGGAAAGCAAAAGCAGCGCTCTCGCTTGCCAGGCGTATATCGCATGCCAACGCAAGCTCTAAGCCGCCGCCCAGCGCAAAGCCGTTTATGGCTGCAATGCTGGGTGCGTGAAACTCTTCTATGCGGTGCATAAGTTCGTTGCCGTGCTCGATAAATTTGCGCATGCCTATTTCGTCATAGGCTTGCATCTGAGCAATATCGGCCCCTGCAATAAAGGCTTTGTCGCCTGCCCCGCAAAACACAAGGCAGCGCAGGCCGGTGTGCGCAATTTCTTGTAAAAGTTGAAGTCCTTCGCCGATAACTGCTGAATTGAGGGCATTTAGCTGCTGCGGGCGGTTGAATGTGATAAGCCCAACATCGCCCCTGCGTTCAAACAAAATGTGTTCCATAGTAGATGCCTCCTCATAGTAAATTATGCTAGCGCTAATGGGTAGTGCAGGATGTGCAGTGTGCTATTCGCCGCGCCACACATGTATGTGTAGCACACCGTCTTCGTACTCTACTGTGGCGGTGTCTATCATAATGCCAACAAGCGTAAGGTCGTCGGTAACCTCAAGGTCGCTTGTAATCTCCCAGTAGTTCTGCTCCACCTCGTGTTGGCGTGGTAGATTAAGCGTTTGGGAAAGGTAGTCAACATCTTCGGGGGTTATTAAAGGGGCAGGTGCTGTAATGGTGATACTGGTTTCGGTTTTTTGCTGGTTGAGGTGAATTTGAAAATCCGAGGCGCCTTTTGCCGCACAAAAGGCCACAAGGTCGTTCGAAAGCCGCAGAGCCTTGTCTATTTTTACCTTCATGTGTCTATTCCTCCTTTGATATACGCACAGCCATAATTATTGGTACAAGCAGCATAGCCACAAAGCCTGCTGCGTAGCCATTGTTATAAAGGTTAAGGCCGCTGTTTATGCTACCTATATGCATTATGGTGGCCACATGCAAAAATCCGGCAGCAACGCCCCAGCCTACGCCAAACTGGCCCGCTATAGGCGCAAGGCCTGTAGAGAATAGTATAGCAAGAGTGTTGGCGGGTGCGGTGGGGTCCCACTGGTTAGCAAATGTGCATATAAGGGCGCCCACAATTATAGGCACCACATTGCGCAGATGCTTGCCGAATGCGCCAAAGCCAATAATAGTGAATATACCACACAGCGTAGCGCCGTTTAGGTCGGCACCGTAAAAAAGCATAAGTGTTGTGGCAAACGCACACAGTATGCCCATGTTAAAGTAAACGCTGTCGCCATGTAGCACATAAATGTCGGTAACAAGGCGTCCGGTGTGGCGGGTGATGCCTCTGTATGCGGGCGAGCGGAACTTCCCTGAGGAAAAAAGCCCATACAATATAAGCGCTGCTGCTATTATATATAGCAATACAGCTGCCGGCAGGTTTAGGTTGGTGGCCCAGTGCACCTCGGGGTGCATGCTTATGTCAAACGCTCCAAGCGCCGCCATAATAAATGTGGATATAAGCCCGCCGGTAAAACCCATGTTGTATAGGTTGTAGCCGCTGTGCACACGCACAAGAAAGGCCGAAAGCGGCGCAAATATAAAGCCAGACAAAACACCAACAAGTATAGCCACAGGCAGCGCTACATCAAACGAAAGCTGCGGATGAAACGCAATAGCGCTAACCACGGGCGACAACGTGGCCGACAAAAGCGCCGCCAGCGTAAAGTTGATAAACGGCTCCTTTTTATATTTTGCATAAAGCCATACGCCCAGCGTAAGAGGCCATACGTTAAACATATTTTTGCCAAACATTGCAAAGCCCACCGAAAGCCACATGGCCATTATGGTAGAGCCATTAGGCCGCACGCCCGCCGTAACCAGCATCAAAACGCTGGAAAGGCCAACCAAGGCTGCGTTTATCAATGTGGCGCCCATGCCGCCAATGGCCATATAGTCGGATATTAGCAAGCTACTGCTTGTGAATATGCGCCAAAGGCCCGATGCTATTTCGGCAGGGGTGTCTACAAAAAATGCAAACACAACAAAAAAAGCATATACAACAAGCATGATCATGTAAGGTGAATAAAGTTGCTTTTTTGCAGTAGTCATGCAGCCCGCCCACCTTTTCTAAGAGTATTTTTTTCCATATAATATAGTATACACAATTTAGCATTAAATGGTAAGAATAAAACACAAAAATATTTCACAGTATACTAAAAAACGTCGCCACACCACCCGGTGCGGCGACGCACTGTAATACACCTGTGCTTTACAGCTTGCCGTGCATCTTTAGCAGGCCAATAAGCATCTTGTCGCGGTATGCGGCAAGGCTGTCGTAGTCGTTGCCAAGCTCGGGCGAGCGGTTTGCCATCTCTTCTGCCACACCTTTTGGCATAACCTCAGCGCTCCACTCTTCGGGGTAGCTCTTCCAGTCGGCCATGTCGTTTAGCCAAGACTCAATTGCGGCTTTAAAGCCGGGATGGCTAAAGCCTTTGCCGTCGCGGCCGGCGCCAAGGCGTGCAATGAGCAACGGCCCCATAACACCCCAGCGAATGCCGGGGCCAAATGTAACTGCGTTGTTAGCGTCTTCCACGGTACACACACCGCGCATAACAAGCTCGCACATCTCACGAATAACAGCCTGCTGAATGCGGTTAGAAATAAAGCCGGGGGCTTCTTTCATTAATATAACAGGTACTTTTTTGCAGGCCAGGTAAAACTCTTTAGCTACCTGAACGCAGGCGGGGTCGGTTTTATCGCCGCTTGCCAGCTCTACCAGCGGAATAAGGTGGGGTGGGTTGTAAGGGTGCGCGCCCACAAACCGCTCGGGGTGCTTGGCTTTTTTTGCAATATCAGATATAAGCATGCCCGAGGTAGAGCTTGCAAAAATAGCGTCGGTGGGAGCATATTTTTCGTACTCTTCAATAACCTGCCATTTAATGTCTATGTTTTCAGGTACGTTTTCTTGCACAAACTGTGCGTCTTTAACAGCCTCTTCCATAGAGGTGGTAAAGCTGATGCGTGCTTCAAACTTTGGAATATCGGCAGCGTTTATGCCGTCGTACTGTGCAAGATTTTCAAACATAGTGCGGATATTACTTTTTGCAGTCTCCAAAAATTCCTCTTTAATGTCGTATATAACAACGTCATAGTCGTGTTGCGAGAAACAAACCGCCCAGCTGGCGCCTATAACGCCGCTGCCCAGACAAGCAATTTTTTTGATTTCCATAACAATAATTCCCCCCTTATGTTGTGATGTGTTCAAGCTGCATTAACATTAATTGTATATTTTTTAAAACATGCGCGTCAATTGCGTTTTTCACAAATTTTACAGTAACTATTCAGCAATATGCCAGTAATATGTGTAACGTTTATATATTTTGGGGCATAGGCGTAGCTTAACATATAAAAACCCGCGTTGCGGCGACATTACGCACTGCAACGTGGGTTTTGTGTGGAGCTATAATTCTATTAGATAACACGCATCTCCAAAGGCGTGCAGGACAAAAGCTCGTACCCTGTGTCGGTAACCACAACATTCTGCTCGCTGCAAAAGCCGCCAACGCCGCGCACCTTAAAGCCCGGCTCTACCGAGAACACCATGCCGCTGCGCAGCACAAAGCCGTTAGATGGGCCAAGCTGGGGTTCTTCGTGCACATCAAGGCCAATGCCGTGGCCCACCCAGCCGGGGCTGTCGTTGCACTCGCCAAAGCCGTATTTTTCCAAAACGGCATCGGCTGCGGCGGCCACGCTGCTGCCCAGCGCGCCGTCTTTTACCTGCGCAAGTCCTGCCTGAATAGACTCTATGTGGATTTTTTCGTACTCTTGTTGCTGTGGGGTAAGGCCGCCCACCACCGCCTGGCGGATAATATCGGCGTAGTAGCCTTTGTAGCACGGGCCGCCGTCTAGGTGCAGTATAGCGCCGGGCGTGTTTGATATAACAACATCACTGCTGGGGCAGTTTACCTGCCACATACGGTCCAGCCCAAAGCGCACAACCATGTTTAACAGGTCTTCGCAGCCGTCTTCTATGGCGGTGGCGCCCATGGTGTAAAACAAGTCGCGCTCGGTGGTTTTGCCAAGCTCTATAGAAGAAAACGCAGCGTCGAACATATGCTCGGCACACACAACTGCCTTGCGCAGATACTCAAGCTCTGCAGGGCTTTTTATCATGCGCAGCTCCCACAAAACGCTGCCCGCGTCGCATATTTCTGCGCCGCCGTCTTTTAGCATTTGCACAAGCGGAAGGTAGTATCCGGCCTGAAGGTTTATTCTAAAGCCGCTGCCAAGCTCGGCGCCAATGCGCCCTTTGTGCACCCCAAGGCGCTTAAACGCTGCATATATTGCCTCCACATAGCTTTCGGGCCACTCGGAAGAGCCGTGCGCAAACGCAAACATGTTTTCCTGCGGCACCCAGCTGGTTTGCATTAGCGGCCGCAGCGAGGAGGCCGAACTAACGGTAGCATAGTCCCCGTTTTGCGTAACAATAAACACCCCGGGCGTGGATATACCGCTAGGCCACACCACCGACTGCAGGCCGGTAAAGTATCTCATATTTTCTGCGGCGGTTAACAGCACGGCATCCAGCCCGGCGGTTTTCATGCATGCGGTAAGTTTGTTTAGGCGGTTTGTATATTCCTGCAAAGGAAAGTCAAGCATATCGGGTTTTCGCATGTAGCATCCCGTCCTTTCAATATATAGAGGTAATATTATAATACAGTAATGTCCGGCAAAAAGTTCGAGATAAGCTCATAGCCTGTTTTGGTAACCAGAATGTTTTCCTCATGCGCAAAATGGCCCAGCTCGTCGTCGCCTATGCACGGCTCTATGGCCAGTACGTTTCCGGCTTTAAGTACGGTGTCACACCCTGCCGATATGGTAGGCGGCTCGTGAATTTCAAGGCCAATGCCGTGGCCGCTCCAGCCTTTGGTACGGTTTTGTTCCGCAAAGCCTTGTTTTTCAATGTAACTGTCTTGCAGCTGCATTATATCGTTTACACGCACACCTTCTTTAATGTTGCCTAGCGTGTAGCTAAGAGCCTCTTTGGCCATTTTGTAGTAGTCGGCCTGGCGTGGGCTAAGCCCACCCACCACCGCCATGCGAATGGTGTCGGAATAGTAGCCTCTATATATCGGCCCGCCATCAAAGCTAAGCACCTCGTGCTTTTCGCCGCTGATAATCTTATCCGATGGCGGGCTGTTGCCTGCGTTGTAGCGGCCTTTGCCGAATGTAATAATCATAGGCTCCTGGCGCTCGGCACCAAGGCGGTACGCCTCGGCACAGTACACACGGTTTACATCGTTTTCGGTAGAGCGGCCCCGCTGTACCGACGCAAGCGCTTTTTTATACGCAGCCTCGCTAATGCGTGCGCAGCTGCGCATCATCTCCACCTCGGCGGCAGACTTAACCGAGCGTATCTCCCAAATGCTGCCGGTAAAGTCTATAGGCTGCATGGTGGGCACGCCTGCCAAAATTTGGTTAAATACAGCTTGGTTAACGTGCAGGCGGTGGGTGGTGCCCAGCTCCATGCCAACGCGCCCATTAGCAGCCCCAAACTCATTCAGCGTTTGAATAACCGCCTCGGCAAAGCTGGCGGGCAGTGGGTTTTCAGCAGTACCCTTACCATAATGCAAAAACTCGTCGTCCAGTAGGCTGCTTGTAAAACGCATGGTTTCAAACGAGCCACGCGAGCCTATAAGGCGCCTGCGTCCGTCGGCTGCAACCAGTAGCAGGCCCGGTGTGGATATTTTGCTAACCCACACAGCCGACTGAAAGCCGCAAAAATAACGCACATTGTATTGCGTGGTAAACATAGCAACGTCTATGCCCTTTTGTGCCATCTCGGCAAGTAGGCGGTTGTGGCGCTGCTCAAACTCTTGCTTTGGGAAATCCAGCAATGGGGCGTTTTTCATAATTTTTATACACCCTTTCGTTAAGTTGTGCTTTTAATACATTAGTAATTGTAAAATTTGTACGCCTATAAAACGCATCCGCCCCAAAATAGAGAGGCTCAGGCGTTGTCACAGTATGCTCACATTTTAGCATATTGCACAGACAAATGGCAACCAGAGCCGTAAACTTCACGAAAAGTGTTCACTCCACAAGCACAACATTTGAGGCATAATCCAAAGAGTATGGCTGTGTAGGCGCTTGCATAGCGTGTAAAACTGCGTGTTTACCGCTATTAAGTGCGTTTTTGGGCTAAAACTTTCACAGAGTAAAGTGCTAAAAAAAGATTTGGCACCGTTTTGCAGCAAATATGTACAACAAAAATGGTATTTTCTTGCGCACAATCGAATATTTTAGCAGCTGCGTAGCGCAAAGCAGAATAAAAAAAGTAGTAAAATTGCACAAATTGTTACTCAAAAGCAATTTGACTTTTTCTCACACATTGATTATTATGTATTGCAGTCGGCCTGAGAGCAGTGTTATTGCGTGCTCAAGGGCTGGGGAAAGTACAAACAATATTTTATAAAGAGGAGTAAACACATGAAAAAAGTAGTTACCTGGCTGCTGGTTGCAACCTTGGCACTGTCTTTGGCAGCTTGCTCAAGCACAGATGCACCAGCCGGTGATGCTTCGGGCGCGGCTTCGGGCGCACCTGTAGAGTATCGCGACACACTGTATGTTGGCGTTTCTGGCGACCAAGATACACTTGACCCACAAGTTAACGTTACCAACGACAAGGTTCTTCGTCTGATGTACGACGGCCTTCTCACATTCGACCAAGAGGGCAACGTTGTTGCAGCTCTGGCCGAGTCTTGGGAGCCTAGCGAAGACTACATGACATGGACCTTTAACCTTCGTCAAGACGTTATGTTTGCCGACGGCAGCCAGTTCAACAGCGCAGACGTTGTTGCAACCTTCGAGCGCCTGATGACCGGCAACTACCGTTACAGCAGCCGTTTCGAGTTTATCGGCTCGGTTACTGCTATCGACGACTTCACAGTAGAGTTCGGCATGGCATACCAATACGCTCTTGCAGAGAGCATGCTGGCTAGCCAAGCTGCCTTCATTCTGGACGACGCTTACATTGCTGAGTACGGCGATGACCTAGGCATCGACGTTGCTACTGTAAACGGCACCGGCCCTTACATGATCACCACATGGGATCCTGAAGAGCAAATGGTATTTGCTGCTAACCCCAACTGGTGGGGCGGCGAAGTTGGTACTCCCAACATTCAGTACACCGTTATCCCTGAGGCTGCCAGCCGCGCAATTGCTCTTGAAGCAGGCGAGATTGACATCCTTGACAATCCTCCCATCGACGACTATGCACGTCTTGCTAGCACCGAAGGTCTTGTAGGCGTTTCGGCTCCTGGCTATGGCCTGCAAGGCTTCCAGTTCAACGTTTCTGAGGGCCGTCTGTTCGAAGACGTACTTTTGCGTCAAGCTGTTAGCCACGCTCTTGACCGCGAAACCGCAGTTGAAGGCCTGTACGGCATGAACGGCGAAACCCCAACACTGGCTCCTGTTGCTCCTCAAGTAGAAGCTTACACAGACATGGGCGTTATCGAGTATGACCCCGAGCTAGCAATGGAACTGCTTGCAGAAGCAGGCTACCCAGACGGCTTTGACATTAGCCTGATGGTATACGGCGGCTACAACAAAGGCATCGAGCTTTCCGAAGTTGTTAAAGCTCAGCTTGCTGAAGTTGGCATCAACGTAACAATCGAAACCGTTGACGCAGCCGGCTTTAACGCAGCTCTTAGCGGCCTTAGCCCCGAAGAGTTCCCCTGGGATATGTTCATCATGGGTTACGGCGGCAACCTTGACGCCGACAGCAACCTGCGTCGCGTATTCCAAACTGCAGAAGACGGCCTTAACACCAACAACTACGGCTTCTACTCCAACGAGCGTGTAGACGAGCTACTTGTAGCTGCTTACTCCGAGATGGACGCAGAGGCACGTGCTGAAATGTACCAAGAAGTTATGCAGATCATCTACATTGACGACCCCGTAGCTGTATACTTCCACCTGCGTAGCAGCTTCTATGTTATGACCGACGGCGTAGAAGACTTCAACATCAACGCACTTCAGGTTGTTGAGTACGAAAACATCCGTGTTGCGGCTTAAGATTTAGTTTTAAAGTAAGATAAGGTATAAGGGCCGGTCTGGCTTTGTCCAGTACCGGCCCTTATACAAATTTGAGGGGTATTATGGTAAAATACATTATCAAAAGAATTCTGCAGATGATTCCCATGCTATTTGTGCTAACTGCAGTGGTATTCTTTATGGTTCGCCTTATTCCGGGCGACCCTGTGACAATGATGCTAGGCCACGGGGCCGATGCCCAGGCTATTGCATACGAAACCGCCCGCCTAGGGCTGGATAGGCCGTTGATTGAACAATATTTTATATGGATGGGCAACCTGTTTCAGGGCGACCTTGGCACATCTATATTTACCCATAAAGCAGTTATGTTCGAAATTGTGCGCCGCTACCCAACCACAATTACTTTGGCGGTTGGCGCAACAATACTATCCACAGTAGTGGGTGTGCTTTTGGGCATGGTAGCTTCTGTTAAACACGGAAAACTAGCAGACAATATCATTATGGTAACCTCGTTGCTTTCGGTTTCAACACCGTCGTTCTTTTTAGCAATGCTACTCATGTATGTATTCTGCTTACAGCTAATGTGGTTTCCCGTAAGTGGGTTTGACACATGGCGGCATATGGTGCTGCCCATCTTAACGCTGGGCACCCAAGAGATAGGCTATGTTACAAGAATTACTCGTTCGTCCATGCTGGACGTGCTTGGCCAAGACTATATTCGCACCTCGCGCTCGCGCGGCGTAGCCGAATGGGTTATTGTGTGTTCACACGCGCTCAAAAACGCCATAGTGCCGGTGCTAACAGCTATAGGCTTGCGCTTTGGCTCGCTGCTTGCAGGCGCTACCCTTACCGAAACGGTTTTCTCCATTGCCGGTATAGGTCGCCTTACGGTTAATGCGGTATCGCAGCGTGACTACCCGCTAATTCAGGGCTGTATTCTTGTTTTGGCGGTAACATTTGTTGTAGTAAACACTATTGTGGATATTCTGTATACAATTGCAGACCCACGCATAAAGTTTGATTAAGGGGGAGCGACCATGAAGGCAGTATTTAGGCGCTTTCTCAAGCGCAAAGTTTCTGTGGCGGCAGCGTGTGTGCTGTTGTTCATAATAGTTATGTGTATAGTGGGGCCGTTTTTCTTTACAGCAGACCCGCTAGAGCAAGACCTGCTAAACTCGTTTGCATCGCCAAGCTCAGAGCATTGGTTTGGTACCGACAACCTTGGCCGCGATACCTTTATTCGTATATTATACGGTGGGCGTAACTCGCTGCTAATTAGCTTCCAAGGCGTTATTGTGGGTACGTTTATAGGCATAATGCTGGGCGTGTGCGCCGGCTACTTCGGCGGCGTGATAGATACGCTTATCTCCCGCTTTATAGACGTTCTGCTTGCATTCCCTGGGCTTTTGCTGGCCATTGCAATTATGGCGGTGCTTGGCAGCGGTATGCAAAACACGGTAATAGCCATATCCATATTCTCAATACCGTCGGTTGCGCGTATGGTGCGCGGCGAGGTGCTAACCTTGCGCACAAACGAATACATTGCAGCCAGCAAGGTAATGGGCCAAAGCAGCGCGCGTATAATTTTCACCCACGTTATACCAAACGCCATTTCGCTAATTATTGTTAACATAACGCTGCAACTCGGCACAGCTATTCTTATATCGTCGGCACTTTCGTTTTTGGGCCTTGGCGTTCAGCCGCCAAACCCCGAGTGGGGCTCTATGCTTAGCCAAGCTCGCGAGGTGTTGCGTACATATCCGCTACAATCCTTAATCCCCGGCGTTGCAATTACAATGGTGGTTATGAGCTTTAGCCTTGTTGGCGACGGTCTGCGCGATGCGCTTGACCCACGCCTCAAGAATGCGTAAGGGGGTAAAAATATGAGTGAATCATTACTTAGTGTAAAAAACCTAAAAACATATTTTTACACCGAAGAGGGCGTTATGCCCGCAGTAGACGGCATAGACTTTGAGCTTGCCCCCGGCGAAACGCTTGCAATTGTGGGCGAGTCGGGCTGTGGCAAAAGCGTAACAAGCCTTTCCATTATGGGGCTTGTGCAGTCGCCTCCGGGTAAAATTGTAGACGGCGAAATTCTTTACCAGGGCGATGCCCTGCTAAAGAAAAGCAAAAAAGAGATGCGCGCAATTCGCGGCAACGAAATCTCTATGATATTCCAAGAGCCCATGACCAGCCTTAACCCCGTTTTCACGGTGGGCAAGCAGATTATGGAGTCTTATATAATTCACCAAAAACTCCAAAAAGCCGAAGCGCGCGAGCGTGCTATTGAGATGATTCGCCTTGTGGGCATCCCCTCGCCCGAAAAGGTGGTAGACCAATACCCGCACGAGCTTTCGGGCGGTATGCGCCAGCGCATTATGATAGCCATGGCGCTTGCTTGCAACCCCAAAATTCTTATTGCAGACGAGCCCACAACAGCGCTTGATGTTACTATTCAGGCACAAATTATGGACCTACTGCAAGCGCTAAAGCAAAAGATTGGTGCAATTATTATCATCACACACGACCTTGGAGTTGTGGCTCAAATTGCGCAGAATGCAATGGTTATGTATGCAGGCAAGGTTGTAGAGTATGCACCGGTGCAATCGATATATAAAGACCCGCTACACCCATACACCGTGGGCCTTTTGCAGAGCATTCCAAAGCTAACCACCGAGGTGGACAAGCTATACAACATCCGCGGCATGGTGCCAAGCCCCAATGCCTACCCTGTGGGTTGTCGCTTCTGCCCCAGGTGCGACGACGCAAAACCTGTTTGCGAGCAGGGCCCTCCGCCGCTGGTAGAAATGCCAGATGGCCGCAAGGTGCGCTGCTGGAAATACGATGCAGAGGAGGGCAAAAACTTTGAATAAGCCTCTTTTGTCAATTCAAGACCTTAAAGTATACTATACGGTGAAATCTAAAAACCGCATAGGCAACGCTGTGTCTTATTCCAAAGCTGTAGATGGCATTACCTTCGACGTGTTCAAAGGCGAAACATTCGGCATTGTGGGTGAGTCGGGCTGTGGTAAATCCACCACAGGGCGTGCTATTGTGCGCCTTACACCCCCAACAGGCGGCGATATTTTGTTCGACGGCAAGCCCACCTCGGAGTATAGCCGCAAAGATCTTGCGCGCAACATTCAAATTATCTTCCAAGACCCATACTCTTCGCTAGACCCCCGCATGACGGTGGGCAAATGCATAGAAGAGCCGCTTTTGGTGCACGGCGTAACAGACAAAAACGAGCGCCGCAAACGCGCCATTCAGCTTTTGGCCGATGTTGGCCTGCGCGAAGACCAGTACACACGCTTTCCGCACGAGTTTTCGGGCGGCCAGCGCCAGCGTATTGGCGTGGCACGCGCCATAGCCCTAAACCCAGACCTTGTTGTGTGTGACGAGCCGGTGTCGGCGCTGGACGTGTCCATTCAGGCACAAATTCTAAACCTAATGCAGGAGCTGCAAGAAAAATATCAGCTTACCTACATATTCATCTCGCATAACCTCAGCGTGGTAAAGCATCTGTGCGACCGCATTGCAGTTATGTACCTTGGCCATATTGTAGAGCTGGCAGACAAAAAAGAGCTGTTTGACAACCCAAGCCACCCCTACACCGAGGCTTTGCTGGCAGCCATTCCGGTGGCCGACCCCGATGTGAAAAGCATGAGGGTAGCGCTGGAAGGCGACGTACCCAGCCCAATGAACCCCCCCCCGGGTTGCTGTTTCCACAAGCGCTGCCCGCGTGCGTTCGACCGCTGCAGTGTAGAGGTGCCGCAGCTACACGAAATTAGCCCGGGCCACACCGTGGCATGCCACCTGCACGATGGCAGTGCAAAATAATTTAGGGAAATGCCCTGAATCGAATGTTAACAACATAGCAAGTATTTTATATATGGAGGAATAACACCATGATTAAAGCAACACTTGTGCAAGACCGCGAAGTTTCCAACTGGACCCGCGTTGAATACACAAAAGACGACGCACTTAAAGCCCTTGAAGCAAAAATTGAGGCCGAGCCCACCAATGGCGACCTTTGGATGGAGAAAGGCCTAATGCTGGCAGGCAGTGCTTTGTATCGTGAAGCAGGCGAGTGCTACTCGCGCGCTATTGCATGCGACCCCTTCAAAGGCATCTACTACCGCCACCGTGCCCACCGCTTCCTATCGCAGTGGCGCTTTGAAGACGCTCTTGCAGACTTCACCATTGCTTCCCGCATGATTCCCGAAAACTGGGATGTTTGGTATCACCTTGGCCTGTCCAACTTCCTTCTGGGCAACTACGCCGACGCAGCTGTGGCATACCAAACCTGCCTTGAGCTTTCCACCACCGAAGATGCGCTTATTGCCATCTGCGACTGGTACTATATGGCTAAAATTCGCCTTGGCGACCGCGAGGGCGCTGTGGCACTGCTTGATAACATTCAGGAAGACTTTGATCCGGGCGAGAACACCGCATACTTCCGCCGCCTGCTGATGTACAAAGGCGTGGTAGCGCCGGCCGACGTACTGCCTAAAGACCTTGCCTCCATCGACGCACTGGAGCTTATCACCATGGGCTTTGGCCTTTCCAACTACTACTACTACAACGGCGAAGAGCAAAAGTCGAACGAAGTTATCGACATGATTCTTAAAGCCGGCGACGAAAACGAGTGCTACTTTGCATTCGGCTACCTGGCAGCTAAGGTAGACAAACGCAACCGTGATGCTAAATAAATAAAAACAAGGCTGCCTGCCTGCTGGAATGCAGGGCGGGCGGCCTATTTTTTAGTTAAAACATTTATTAGGAGGCTAAAAAATGGTTGTAGATAAAAAATATCAGGTAATAAGCCTAGAGCGCACCGAGATAGAGCTGCCAAGCGAGGTTTTTGAGCTACAAAAAAAGCTTGAAAAAGAGCCTAAAAATGCAGAGCTGTGGATGGAACTGGGCATTGCATATTCCAAAGCAAAACTTATGCGTGAATCGGTAGAGGCGTTTTCTTGCGGTATTGCGGCCGACCCCTTCATGGGCATTCTATACCGCCACCGTGGCCCGCGCCTGTTTGTGCGCTATCTTTTCGCCGAGGGCATGGCCGACCTTGAAATTGCTTCCCGCATGATTCCCGACAACTGGGATGTTTGGTACCATCTGGGCCTTGCACACTTCCTTATGGGCAACTTCACAGAGGCTTCAAGGGCGTACCAGCGCTGCCTTGATATGTCCACAAAAGAAGACGAGCTTATTGCCGTGTGCGACTGGTACTACATGACAAAACTTCGCATGGGCGACCCTGCCGGCGCTGCTGCCGTGCTGGAGCACATTAAAGAAGACTTTGACCCGGGCGAAAACGTGGCATACTTCCGCCGCCTGCTTATGTATAAAGGCGTTATCAAGCCGGAAGAGGTGCTACCGACAGACTTAAACTCCATCGACCCGCTAGACCTTATCACCATGGGCTTTGGCCTTTCCAACTACTACTTCTACAATGGCGATGTGGCAAAGTCTAACGAGGTTATCGAGCTTATCATTAAAGCGGGCGACGAGTCGAGCTATTACAACGCATTCGGCTATGTTGCCGCAGTTGTAGACAAGCACAACCGTGCAAAGGAGGCGTAAACATGGGTGCACAAGAAAGAGCATTTCAGGTACTTAGCCTAGAGCGTGCCAAAACAGAGCTTTCCGCCGAGGTAAAAGCTATAGACGCACAGCTGAAAAACGAGCCAAACAACGCACAGCTTTGGATGCAGCGCGGCCTAGAGCTTTCCAAACAGCGCCTTATGCGCGAGGCTGTAGAGGCGTTTTCAAACGCTTTGGCAATAGAGCCTTTCTCCGGCATACTTTACCGCCACCGTGGCCATCGCCACCTTAGCTGCTGGCAGTTTGCGCAGTCGGTTGCCGACTTTGAGATGGCCGCACGCATGATACCCGAAAACTGGGACGTTTGGTACCACCTAGCGCTTGCCCACTACCTCTCGGGTAACTACGAAAAAGCCGCCAACGCCTATAGCGAATGCTACAAGCTTACCGCTAAAGACGATTTAGAGCTGCTGTGTGCTGTTACCGACTGGAGCTGGCGCACGCTGCAACGCCTTGGCAAAAAAGAAGAGGCAAAACAGCTGGTGGCAAAACTTCCCGCAGACTTTGATGTGGAGATAGAGCCAAGCGGCTACTCTCGCGCATGCGCAATGTATCAGGGCCGCATTAAGCCCGAAGATCTTATGGATGGCCGCATGAACGGCGATGGACCTCAAGGCGTAACCATGGGCTACGCACTGGCCAACTACTACTACATCAACGGCGATATGCAAAAATCGAACGACGTTATTAACCAGGTACTAACGGTTGGCGACGATGCTTGGTGGAGTGGCTTTGGCTACCTTGCCAGCATGGTAGACAAGTACAACCGCGAAAATAACTAATCAGGAGGAAACACACATGTCTATTGAACGTTACGATGTGAACAAAGGTAGCAGCCGCCTTGTGGTGCACAATGGCGTGGCATACTTTACCGGCCATGCAGCCCCAACCCCGGCAACACTGCGCGAGCAAACAGCCGCTCTTTGCCGCCGCTACGACGAGCTTTTTGCTCAGTTTGGTCTTAAAAAAGAGAACATCATCATGATGAACACCTACCTAAAATACATAAACGAGATTGACGAGTTTAAAGAAGAATGGGGCAAATGGATAGGCTCTGAGCACGGCCCGGCAGGCGTTGTGGTAGAGGCACCCCCGGTACAAAACTCGCCAATGGGCGACAATATCCGCATAGAGCTGGCGCTTATTGTAGCGGTAGACGAATAAAGGCGTAAAGGAGAAAAAAATGGCAATCGAAAAATTTGATGTTGGCCCGGGCGGTAGCCGCCTTGTTATCCATAACAACGTAGCGTACTTTACAGGGCACGTTAGCCCATTCACAAACACCCTGCGCGAGCAAACCATGGGCCTGTGCAAACGTTACGACGAGCTTTTTGCTCAGTTTGGCCTTAAAAAAGAAAACATCCTTATGGCCAATATCTACCTGCAAAACATTAACGATCTTGTGCAGTTCGACGAGGTGTTTCACGAGTGGGTAGGCGCCGAACACCCACCCGCAGGCGTGGCTGTGCAGGCACCGCCCGAGTTTAAAACCGAAGACGGTAAAGACATTTTAGTAGAGCTTGCGCTTATTGTGGCTCGCGACTAATAAACAGAAAGGATGTTTGCAATGGATATTAAACGCTTTGATAAACAAAAAGGCGTAAGCCGTATGGTAATTCACAACAACGTAGCTTACTTTACCGGCCACAGCGCCCGCCCCGAGTTTAAAACAATGCAAGAACAAACCCGTGCAGTTTGTGCGCGTTACGACGAGCTTTTTGCTGAGTATGGCCTTAAAAAAGAGAACATTCTAATGATAAACGGCTACTTTAAAGACATTAACATGATAGCCGATTTTCAATCAGAGTTTAAAGTATGGCTAAACGGCGAGGCCGCACCCGCAGGCGTAACCGTTCAGGCGCCACCCGAAGGTGAAAACAACCTTCTGGAGCTTGCGCTTATTGTAGCGGTAGACTAGTTATATGCCGGCCGCATAAAATTTAAAGGCCTAAAGCATGCACTACACTAATTTAGGCAGTACTGGTATTATATTGCTACGGCAGTAAAACAACGCGAAAAACCCGTGCCGGGAGGCACGGGTTTTTCAAAAGGGGTATCACATTGATGTGAGGAGGAATTATGCGTGAAAGAGGAATGCGGCGTTCCCCGTTCACTGGTATTAGTATACCGTTTAATTTGATACAATGTATGTTTTTAATATTAACAAACTGTAACTATATCGAAATAATCAACAAACAAAGGAAGGTTTTGCCATATGAGTACAGCAGAAAATATGCAGCTTGCCCCTGAAGGCACGGTGCAAACAGTATCGTTTTCAGCCCTGCCCACAACACTGCAACAGCTCACGGCACTACCTCAGGCCACGCTAAAAAAACCGGCCGAGGTAGCGGCGCTGGTGGTGGCGGCGCTATGTGCCTACCCTGAAAATCCCGAGAGCTGTATAGAAATGCTAAATTTTCTAAAAGGCCCAAGTCCCATGTCTGCCTACGATAAACAATTTCTTGCCGATAGATTCTCCGGCAAGGCCTATATTGCGCGCTCTTACTTTGAGGGCGCCACCCCCGAAAACAACTATACACCAAAGCAGCCCTTCACGGTAGCGGTACACACAACAAAGTACAGCCAGCAGCTTATAAACGAGGGCTACCTGCAGCTATTTCTGCGCTCGGGCGGCGCCGATAGCATGCGCGGCATAAAATTACGCCATAAGCCGTCTAGCGGGCAGTGGTTTTTGTGGGAAAACCTGCTAATGCCATCCATTCGCAAACCCGTAGCTGAAGACGAGTGGGCGTAGCCAAGGCATTGATTTAATTGAATGTACGCTGTTTACACGCTATATAGCAAGAGATATTTTGTGGCTTTTGCTGTAGCGTTGTTAGCTTTGCGCACTGTCGACAAAAATAACAAAGTGTGGTAATATAACAGTGTATATAGGGTTTGTACTCTGAGTAAGTGCGCCGCCCCGTAAATTGCGGTAGGCGCATAATGCGAATATTTAAAAATAACAATAATTTTATTAAGGACTAGTTATGTCACAAGCATTTTTACAGTTTTTAGGTACGCGTGGTTCCATGCTGATGGCAGGGCAGCAGTACCAAGAATTTGGCGGCAACACATCCTGCGTGTTTTTGTCGCTAGGTGGGCAAACCATAGTGCTGGACGCAGGTAGCGGCCTTATGCGCCTTACGCCGCAACTTTTGGGTAGCACCAACACCCTCAGCATGCTGCTAACCCACACCCATATAGACCACATAATAGGTCTGCCTTGCGCAAGCGTTATGCAAAACTCACAACTTAACATCAACATCTACGGCGCAACCCGCGGAGGTCTTACCATCAAACAACAGCTGGGCTGTATGCTAAACCCGCCGCTATGGCCTGTGGGGGTAGAGAGCTTTGCTGCAAAGGTGGAGTTTTTTGATGTGCAAAAAGAGTTTTGGCTGGGCGATGTAAAAGTAACCACAGCAGGGGCAAACCACCCCGGCGGCTGCACAATGTTTAAGCTGCAATATAAAGACATAAGCGTTGTATATGCAACCGACAACGAGATGGCAGAGCCGGTAAAGCAAGAGCTGGTACGCTTTGCAAAAGGTTGCAATGTGCTTATATGCGATGGCCAGTACTCAAATGGTGAGTACCAGGTTAAAAAAGGCTATGGCCACACAAGGCGCGAGCTGGCAACCCAGCTTGCGGTAGAGTGCGGGTGCAAGCACTTTTTTGTGTTTCACCACGACCCACAAAGTACCGACGAAGTATTACGAGCCGCAGAGCTTGAGATATCCGCCCTTATACCCAATGGCCACATTGCAAAAGAAGAAATGAGAATTGAGCTATGACACAAGAATTTGCCGAAAAGTTATTGGAGATAAGCCTTGCGCTTGCAGCCGAAAAAAACAGAGAGGCGCTGCTAGAGCGTATCTTAACCGCCGCAATGGAGATTACCAACTGCGACGGCGGCACACTTTACATTAAAAACGAAGAAGAGCTTGTTTTTAAGGTGATGATAACCAAGTCGCAAAATGTGCTGCAGGGTGGGCGCCATGGCGAGATAAGGCTACCGCCTGTGCCGCTGGAGCGTAGCAACGCCTGCGCCTACTCGGTGCTGGAAAGTAAGCTTATCAACATACCCAATGTTAGCCAAAGCGATCTTTTTGATTTTGCAGGCCCTAATAGGTACGACTCTATGACAGGCTATAAAACAGTGTCTATGATGGTTGTGCCTATGGAAAATAACATGGGCGAGATTATAGGCGTGTTACAGCTTATAAACGCACAGGATACTCAAGGGCAGGTAACTGCATTTAAAAGCGGTGCCATAGTAATTGTGCAGGCGCTGGCCTCTTTGGCGGCCATATGCTTAACCAACATGAACTACATTATGCAGGTGGAAGAGCTAATGGAGTCGGTTGTACGCACAATTTCGGCCGCAATCCACCTGCGCTCGCCCTACAACGTTACCCACACAAACAACATGGTAATGTATGCCCAAAACTTTATTAACTGGCTAAATAACAACCCCGCCTCAGACTGGAACTTTTCCGAGCTAAACGAGCGGCTGTTTATCCTTAGCATCTGGCTACACGATATAGGCAAGCTTATCACCCCGCTAGAAATTATGAACAAGGCCACCCGTCTAGACACCCGCTACGATGAGGTGATGGCCAGGCTAGACTATATATCGCTATCGGAAGAGGTAATCGCGCTACGCAGTGGTAAAGACCCCACAGCCGCCATACAAGAGGTGGAAGAGGTGCGCGAGTTTGTGCAGAAGGTAAACGTTATCCCTTACCTAGACGATGAAAATTACAATCTTGTGCAGCAGCTGTCAAACAAAGTTTACTCCAGCCGTGACGGCAAAAAGCATAAATGGTTTACCGAAGACGACATAACAGCGCTTTCGATACGCAAAGGTACGTTAACCGATGCAGAGCGTGCAATTATGCAAGAGCATGTGGTTTTAACCGAAAAGATACTGCAAAAGATGAATTTCTGGGGCGAATACGCAAAGGTGGCGCAGTGGGCCTCTAAACATCATGAATTGATGGACGGCAGTGGCTACCCAAAACGCCTGGAAGACGAAGCGATAGACAAAGAGGCGCGCCTGCTTACCATCCTAGACGTTTTCGATGGCCTCACAGCAACCGACAGGCCCTACAAAAAAGCCTTCCCGCTGGAAATATCGCTCAGCATAATGCAGGACATGGTAGACAAACACCAACTAGACAGCGGGGTGTTTGCTCTATTTGTGCAAAGTAAGGCATGGTTGCCAAGCGGCGGCGCTGCCCAGGTGGATATTCTAAAAGATTTGTTCTAGTAGCACGCCAGCGCCGGCAGTTGCCGCCGCTGGCGCGTTTAGTATATAGGCGGCTGTAAGGCCGCGGCAAAAGAAGGAAGTGCAAAACTTGTCTAAAAAATTAAATAAGTTGCGTCGTATTGCCGTTTCTATTTTAGCAGCGCTTTTGGGTGCGGTGTTTATGGTGCTGCTGTACTATTCGCAGCTTGCGGCACCTATTGCAAATATTGTAAACGACGCATTGTACCAGCGGCCGCAGCCGCCCCACCCGGATATTATTATAGTAGGCATGGACGAGGCCGCACTAAACGAATACGGCCCCACGCCATGGCCACGAAGCATTGTGGCAGATGCTGTGACGCAGCTTAATTCAGACCCCGAAAACCGCCCTGCGGTTATTGGGCTGGATATTCTGTTTGTAGGCGAAAGCGAGCCCGAAAACCCTAGTGACCCAGCTTCGGTTGCGGCAGCGGCTGCAAACGACCAATATTTGGCCGATGCTGTTGGCCAATATGGCAATGTGGTGGTAGCAACCTCGGCAACGTTTGGCTCGCAGCTGGTGGTGGAAGAAGACGGCAGCTTTTACACCGACGACTATGCCATACAAATATACGAAGAGCCCTACGAGGCGCTAAGGGAAAACACATCGCAAGGCCATGTTAATGCCATGATAGACGAAGACGGCATACTGCGCCATGCCATATGGCAGATAGAGCTACCAAACGGAGAGCTTGTGCCATCGTTTAACCAAGAGATATATCGCATGTATATGCAGTACCAAGGCCAGCCGGCCGATGTAGTGCCCCCAATGGATGCGCAGTATCGCTGGTATGTTTCATTTCAGTCGCAGCCGTTTGGCTTTGATGACGGATTCTCGATAACAAGCCTAATAAATGGCGAGCTAGACCCTGCCATTTTTGCAGATAAAATTGTGCTCATAGGCCCGTTTGCACAAGGCATGTTCGACGAATACACAACAGCCATCGATCACGCAGTTAAGATGTATGGCGTGGAATATCAGGCAAATGCGCTGGCGGCGCTATTAAACAATGATTTGAAAACAGAGGTGCTCCCGCTACCGCAGTACATATTGTTGTTTGTGTTTATGCTTTTAAGCCTGTTTTGGTTTTACAATCGCAGGCTGCTACCTGCCACGCTTATGTGGCTGGGCACCTCGCTTGGGTGGGTGCTAATCTGCTATGCTATGTGGCAGCTGGGGTATGTGCTACAGGTGGCGTATCTGCCGTTTGGTGCTACGGTGGGATATATGTACTCCATAGCTTCAAACTACGCAAGTGCCGCGCTGGAAAAACGCCGCGTAGAGCGTGCGTTTAAGCGCTATGTGGCACCGCAGGTTGTATCAGAACTGCTCAACGGCGACCCTAAGGCGTTGCAGCTTGGCGGGCGCCTAGTAGATATAGCAGTGTTGTTTGTAGATATCCGCGGGTTTACCACCATGTCCGAAAAGCTACCTGCGCCCGTAGTTGTAGAGATTGTAAACCGATACTTAACGCTTACCAGCCGCTGTGTTTTTGATAACCACGGCACGCTGGACAAATACGTGGGCGACTGCACCATGGCATTTTGGGGTGCGCCTATAGCGCAAAAAGATGTGGCATACAAAGCAGTAAAAGCTGCGCTGGACATGATGCAAGGCGCCCAAGAGCTTGGCGAGCAGCTACAGCGAGATTACGGGCATTATGTAGAGTTTGGCATTGGTATAAACTACGGGCCGGCCGTTGTGGGCAACATAGGCTCCAATGCACGCATGGACTATACCGCCATAGGCGATACGGTAAACACCGCTGCGCGCCTTGAAAGCAACGCACCACCGGGCTGTATATATATAAGCGCCGAGGTAGCCGCCGCGCTGGAGGGCAGAGCGCGCCTTACAGCGCTTGGCAATAGCATAAAGCTAAAAGGCAAAAGCGAAGCGTTTGAGATATTCAAGGTGGAAGAGCTGCTTTAGCACCCCGGCAGCCTGCGTACAGCACTAAAAGATATTAAGCAGTGCACTGAAAAATAAAAATTTATTTTTTGTAAAATAAATGCAATAAAACGGAAATGCAATGCATATACCTTAATAGTAAGGGCGGTGAAGGCAGCTTTTAAGCTGGATGCAATGAGTTTACGCCATTTTACCGGCGGGCAGTTGGCCTTTCACGAAAATCTAGCTGTTTTTATCGTTGATTTCACGAAAATTCAGCGTAATAGCCATATGAAGTTTGTGCAGTTCTATTTACATTTGAGCAAATAAGTGGCATAATTTAACATTAGGTTAGTATGCCTAGGAGGCAGTATGTTTTATTGCTGGCCAAGGCAAAGCTTATACTGCGAAAGGGAGTTTTTTGTATGAACAGCAATGCTGAAAATAATGGCGGTGCTGGTAAAGTGAACGGCAATCTGCTAGCAATAGTTGCGGTGGTACTGGGCGTGGCGGTGCTGGCATTTTTTGTGTTTGGCCCTACAGCAAGCGCAATTAGGGCTGTAACCATGCGCCTTGTAGAAACCGAGGGCCAGGTAGAGCTTACAAATGCAGACGCTCAGGCAATGGAGATACAGCAGGGCATGCGCTTGTTTAGCGGCGATTCTGTGTCTACCGCAGCGTCCAGCTTTGCATATATTAGCCTAGATGAGTCTAAAACCATCAAGCTAGACGCAAGCTCGGCTTGCACAATGCAAGAAGTAGGAGACCACCTAACAATAGATCTTAACGTAGGCCAGATGTTTTTTGAGGTATCAAAACCGCTTGGCGAAAACGAGCTTTTTAACATACGCACATCAAATGCCGTTACAAGTATTAGGGGAACATCCGGCTATGTTGTATACATAAGCGATACAGTGTCGCAGTTTGTGCTTCTTACCGGCAAGCTGGAAATTGCGGTGCAAAACTCTACCACAGGCGAAATGGAAACCATAACGATATACCCCGGCGAGAGCGCTTTGGTAGACACAACCCCTCAAGCCGACGGTACACCGCCCGCCCAAGTAATAACAGTATCTCCGCTGGATGCAGAGCAGCTGCCGCAGTTTGCGCGCACCTACCTGCAAGGTAATGCTGCGCTGCTGGCAGAGATTCAGCAGCAGAGCAATGGGGCCCTCACCCCGATAATAGGCGAGCTACAGCAGGACGATGATGACGATGACGATGGCGACAGCGATAGTGATAGCGACAGCGATAGTGATAGCGACAGCGATAGTGATAGCGACAGCGATAACGACAGCGATAGTGATAGCGACAGC
>CAYJEW010000002.1:0-80109 GCA_964369525.1 uncultured Oscillospiraceae bacterium
ATGAGAACACATTTATAAAGCTGGGCATTAATTTTACCTGCGAGCCGCAGTACCCTACAAAGGATTTATATTTTAGGTAGTATGCGTTTGTGCTTTTTTGCAAAGGCTGCCGCAGCCGAGTTTGCGGCGGGCATAGTATGAGAGCATATGAATGTAGCGCTGTATAGATTATATATGCAAAACGCTAGGCTGTACTTTTTTATTATTTAAGCACATATTTGCCCCGGCAGGCGTGGGTATAAGACGAGATAGCTTTGTCAAAGTAGATAGGAGGTTGATACATTATGAATGTTAACCAAAATTATGCAAACCTAAAAAAGAGCTACCTGTTTGTGGACATTGCAAGGCGGGTGGCGGAGTATAAAGCCCAAAACCCAAAAGCAGATATAATACGCCTTGGTATAGGCGATGTTACCCGTCCGCTGCCTGAGGTTGTGGTGCAGGCAATGAAGGACGCCGCTGAAGACCAAGGCAAAGCGGATACATTTTACGGTTATGGCCCCGAGCAAGGGTACGATTTTTTGCGCGAGGCTGTGGCAGAATACTACGCAGCTCGCGGCGTAAAGCTACAGAGCGATGAGATTTTTGTGTCGGACGGCGCAAAGAGCGACTGCGGCAATTTTTTAGACCTGTTTAGCGCTGATAACACCGTGCTGGTGCCGGACCCTGTGTACCCTGTGTATGTGGATTCAAACGTGATGGACGGGCGCAAGGTGGAGTACATGAGCGCTACGCGTGAAAACGGGTTTGCTCCAATGCCTTTGCAGGGCCAAAAAGCAGATATAATATATCTTTGCAGCCCAAACAACCCAACAGGGGCCGCTTATACAAGAGATCAACTGGCGCAATGGGTGGAGTATGCCCGCGGGCAGGGCGCTGTAATTTTGTTTGATGCGGCGTACGAGGCGTTTATATCGGACGACGACGTGCCGCACTCTATATATGAAATAGAGGGCGCTGCCGAGTGCGCTGTGGAGATAAGCTCGCTTTCTAAAACAGCAGGTTTTACAGGCACACGCTGTGGGTATACCGTGGTGCCTAAAGCTTTGCCAAACAATTTAAACGCTATGTGGCTGCGCAGGCAGACCACCAAATTTAACGGTGTGTCGTATGTGGTACAGCGTGGCGCCGCCGCTGTGTTTACCCCGCAGGGGCTTGCCGCTTGCAAAGAGAATATTAGCTACTACATGCAAAATGCGGGTGTGATTAGCCAGGCGCTGACAAAAGCCGGCGTGTGGCATAGCGGTGGCAAGAACAGCCCGTATATCTGGCTACAGTGTCCTGCGGGCATGAAGAGCTGGGATTTCTTTGATTTGCTACTACAGCGCGAAGGCGTTGTGGGCACGCCGGGGGCGGGCTTTGGCCAAAATGGCGAGGGGTACTTTAGGTTAACCGGTTTTGGCGACGCACAGCGCACACAGCAAGCGGCACAGCGGCTGAGTAGCCTGTTGGCTTCGCTTTAAGTTGGCGGCTAAAGACATATAAATACAAAACGCCAACCGCTTAGTTTGTGCTTTATGGTTGGCGTTTTATTATATTTGTATTTTACAGGATTTAATTAGAATTTATGCGTATTTAGCTTGTGTGGCATAGCTGCGCAAAGTGGTATAATATGCCGAAAAAGTGAAGGTTTTGTTAAAAGGCAATAGTTTGATTGACTTTTATATGGCAGGGCACGATAATAAAGAAATGCTGTTACAGCCGCAGGTATGGCGAGTGAAGGGGCATGCGTATGAAAAAGATATGTTCAAATAATATCGGGTTTAAGTGGTATGACATATTATTTTTGTTGGTTATAGCAGTGGCGTTTTTTTCGTTGCCGTTAATGTTTCAGGCAGACTCCACAGTGTATCTTTCAAACTCGGAGTTTTTTGCGGGTACATCACCGAACTATTTGGGGATACGCGGGCCGGTGGTTCCTTTTGTACTGATGATGTTTGGCAAGCTGTTTAGCTACACGGTGTATGGCCTGACGGTGGGGCTGTTTTTAACATACCTTGTGTTTGTGGCGTCGGTTTTGATATGCTTACATTTGCTGGAAATTCCTAAATTGATAGGTAGGCACGTCACGCTGCTTTTGGCAACGGTGGTGATGTTTTTAAATGTTGTTATATTAGCGTATGCGCATGTAATATTAACAGAATTTTTTATTATTACATTTATTGCGGTTTATGCGGCAATAATGCTGGCTTTTTATAGGTATAGGCCGCAGGAAAAAAAGAAAATAATAATAAAAGAAATAGCGTTAAGTGTGATATCAATAGCGGCACTGATTGTGGCGTATGCAATAAAGCAGATGTTTTTCCCTATTATTGTTTTGATGTATGCATGCTATAAAATTGTGGATATTAAAGGCAAATTAAGCATAAAAAGAGTGCTGAAAGAAATTTTAGTGGTATTTTTAATGGTTGTGTCGCTATTTTCTTATATTAATATTTATAGTGGTGCAACGAGCGGAAACAACATGGAGGGGGACTCTGTAAGCAACTATGCCGGCAGCTTTTTAATTGATGGCCTGCGGTATTTTGTGCCGCAGGGCGATATTGTGTATGGTGAGGAAACCACGATTTTTATAAACGACGATGCTATAAATGCTATCGATTCTTTCACGTTTACGTTTGAGCCGGGCATAGCCAACAGCATTGAATATGTGGCGACGTGTTTTGCTAACTCGCCGTCCAGATGGTTTGCCAGTTATAAGGCAAATTATGGGGTTATTTCGGGGGTTATACGCTGCGGGGTGGATGGAGTTAGCAGAAAGTACACACCTGTTAGCACAACGTTGCATTTTGATTTTTTGTATGAGTCGGGCGCGTGGGTGGACCATTTTAAAATATTATCGCCACAGCTTTTATCCTATCCGCAAGAGTTTGGCACCGAAGTATCGCAGCAGATGTTTGGGCATCAGGTGGTGGACACGGGGCTGGTATCTAATCTGCTATTTAACACAAGGTATGCAAACCTGTCGATAGTGTTTCACACAACAGCGGTGTATTTTTCGCCTATTATTTTGCTAGTGGCGCTTGGTTTGATTATAGCAAGCAAAAAATATGCTTTTATAAATAAAAAGCTTTGTATAATTAATGCATTATTGTCGGTTAATATGTTTTTTTACATATTGTTTTTGGCGACTACAGCGCAAAATATTGAGCGCTACGGCATACCGATGATATTTTTTGCGGGGATTATGTGGATAGTTAATTTAGCATATTTGATAAGTTTTGTTGCTAAAAAAATTAAAGCAAAGCGTGCTGAGGCATCGCAAGAGCGGCAGCCGGCATAGCACGCGTTGGTTTGGGCGGTAGATAAAACGATGAATAAATAATTATTTACTATTGTTATTTATTTTTTAAGTTTAGCGCTTTTTGGCTTGGGTTTAGTTTTAGGTGCGGGGTCGGTTAGGTGCGGTGTGGCACCGCCGGCAACTGCCCAGATATATAAGCTGGCGGTGCTACAGTATGGTGAATAGCGCCGCCTGTATTTTTCGAAAAGGGCAGGTGTTATTTTACGGTGGCGGTGTAACATGCGCAGGCCGCGGTGGATGGCGAGGTCGCCAAAGCTGAGGATATCAGGACGGTTTAGGCAGAACAGCATTATCATCTCGGCCGTCCAAACGCCGATGCCTTTTATAGACGACAGAGTTTTTATTATCTCTTCGTCGCTTTTTGTGTGGAGCTCGTGCAGTATAAGGTCTCCAGTGAGCACGCTTTCGGCAAAGGCTTTGATGTACTCGGCTTTTTTGAAGGTTATGCCGCATTTTTGTAGCTCTTCCACCGAAGCTGAGGCAACCGAAGGCGCAGATACCTCGCCCAGCGCCGCCTGTATTCTGGCCCATACGGTGGCTTGAGCCGCTGTGGAGATCTGCTGGCCTATGATGTGGTGTACCACCGATGAGAAAAGATCTTGGTCAAGTGGGCGGTTGATATGGCCTATGGCGTCTATGGCAGTGCTAAGCGCGGCGTCTTTTTTCTTTAGGTAGGCAACGGCCTCTTGGTCGTATTTAAAATGCATAAATTAACCTTTAATTGTGTTTAAAATGGATTTTAGCCGGAGCCGAACAATAATAAGTATAGCACAAATTGGCTACGGGCTTAAATATATAGGCTATTTTTTATTATTTTAAGTATATTTTTACTGTACCGATTTTTTGCTGTAGGTATGAAAGAAAACAATGCAAGGGAGAGCGCGCGTAACATGCTGAGGTTATCGAGATATCTTAAAAAGTATATTTGGATGCTGCTGATAGCGGTTGTGTTTTTGTGCGGGCAGGCGGTTTTAGACCTGAACCTGCCGGACAGAATGAGCGACATTGTGAACGTAGGTATTCAAAAAAGTGGTATTGAGGAGATAGCCCCAAAGGCGATTAGCGGGCAGTCTTTTGCTTTGATGCAGATCTTCTTTAGCGAAGAAGGGCTGGAGGCTGTGCAGGAGGGCTATACATTTTACAGCGAGCTACCCTCGGCAGAGCAGGAGGAGATAGACAGGGAGTTTCCCGACGCGTGGGCGCAGAATGCGCTGATACTTACGGCAACACAAGAGCAACTGGAGGCTGTGGACAGGGCGTTTGCGCAGGCGGGGTACGCCTTGATGGATATGCTGCAAATGCTGTCGCAGCAGGCCGGAGACACAGCGGCGGTGCAGACCGATACGGCAGGAGCGGCGCTGAGCCCTGAGATGTTGGCACAGCTGCCAAGCCTTTTACAGATAGCACCGCAGGAGATGTTTGGCGAGGTGATTGAGGCGGCCGCGCAAACCCCCGACACCATGACAGAGGCTGTGGCGGCGGTGTTTAACGTGGCGTTTTATCAAGAGCTTGGCGCCGATATTAGTAGCATGCAGGTAGCGTATATTGTTAGAACGGGTATTGCAATGGCACTGCTTAGCCTTGCTATGGTGGCGTGTGCTGTAGGGGCAGGTTACTTTTTTGCAAAGCTGGGCGCAGGCGTGGCAAGGGATTTGCGTGGGGATATATTTGCGAAGGTTAGCGGCTTTTCCAACGCGGAGATGGATAAGTTTTCTACCGCCAGCCTTATTACCCGAACCGGTAACGATATTACGCAGGTGCAGATGCTGTATTCGATGGCAATGCGCATGCTGGTGTTTGCGCCTATTATGGGCGTGGGCGGCATAGTTATGGCGCTACGTAAATCGCCCAATATGAGCTGGATTATAGGTGTGGCTGTGGGGGTTTTGATACTGGCCATAGGCACCGTGATGATGATAGTGCTACCAAGGTTTAAAAAGATGCAGAGCCTTGTGGACAGGCTAAACCTTGTGGCGCGCGAAAACCTAAGCGGTATAATGGTTGTGCGGGTGTTTGCAAACCAGGCTTTTCAGCAAAATAGGTTTGAAAAAGCTAACAAAGAGCTTACGCAGAACAGCATATTTGTGGGCAGGGCTATGACAACGCTTATGCCGATAATGATGCTTATAATGAATGGCGTGTCGCTATTTATTATATGGTTTGGGGCAGAGCAGATTGCCCAAAGCGCACTGCAGGTGGGCGACATGATGGCCTTTATTCAATATTCAATACAGGTAATTATGGCATTTTTGTTTATAGCTATTGTGTTTGTTATGGTACCGCGTGCATCGGTTTCGGCCGAGCGCATAGACGAGGTACTGCGCACAAAAAACAGCATCGAAGACCCTGAAAACCCCAAAACATTTGCAGGGAATGCAAAAGGCAACCTTGAGTTTCATGACGTTTGTTTCCGTTATGGCGAGGCAGAAGAAGACGCGCTGCAGAACATTAGCTTTACCGCAAAGCCGGGGCAGACAACGGCATTTATTGGTGCTACGGGTAGCGGCAAGTCTACCTTGATAAATCTTATACCAAGGTTTTACGACGTTAGCAGTGGTAAGGTTACGCTGGACGGTGTGGACGTGCGAGAGCTTACACAGCATGAGCTAAGGGAGAATATTGGGTATGTGCCGCAAAAGGGCCTACTGTTTAGCGGAGATATTGCATATAACCTAAAGTTTGGCAACGAGAACGCGCAAGAGGACGAGCTGCGTGAGGTGGCGCAGGTGGCGCAGGCGATAGACTTTATAGACGAGATGGAAGACGGGTTTACCACGCAGATTTCGCAGGGCGGCACTAATGTGTCGGGCGGGCAGCGCCAGCGCCTTAGCATGGCACGCGCGCTTGCAAAAAAAGCACCGATTTACATATTTGACGATAGCTTCTCGGCGCTGGATTTTGCCACCGACGCAAAGCTGCGAGCTGCGCTGAAGCCGTACACAGAAGAGGCAACCGTGCTGATAGTGGCGCAGAGGGTTTCTACAATAATGACGGCAGAGCAGATTATTGTGCTGGATGAGGGCAAAATAGTGGGAACTGGAACGCACAAGCAGCTGCTTGAGAGCTGCCAAACCTACAAAGAGATAGCCGAAAGCCAGTTGAGCAAGGAGGAGTTGGCATGAGTAACAACAACCAAAATGCCAAACCGCAAGAGCGGCCTCAGGGCGGAATGATGGGTGGGCCGGGCGGCAGAGGTCCGGGCGGCCCGGGCGCTATGATACCCGGCGAAAAGGCAAAAAACTTTAAGGGCACCATGAAAAAGCTACTGGCTTACCTAAAAGGTTTTTTGCCGGGAATTATTGCCTGCCTTGTGCTGGCGGTGGCATCTACCGTGTTTGCTATTACAGGGCCTAAAATTTTGGCAGGGGCTACCGACACATTGTTTGACGGGCTTTTGGCTATGATTGCAGGTACCGGCGGCATAGACTTTGATAGTCTTTGGCAAATTCTTTTGCTGTGTGGCACTATATATGTTATAAGCGCGGTGCTACAGTATTTAAACGGGTTTATACTGAACAACATTGCAAACAAGATAAGCTACAACCTGCGCGAAGAGATTAGCGCAAAGATAAATCGCTTACCGCTTTCTTATTTTGACAAGGTGAGTAACGGTGATATACTAAGCCGCATTACCAATGATGTGGACACGCTGACCCAGAGCCTGAACCAAAGCTTGCCGCAGATGATTACCAGCGTAACCACCGTTATAGGTGTGGTAATTATGATGCTTACCATCAATGTGTGGATGACGCTTATTACGGTGTTTATACTGCCGTTTTCGCTTTTGCTGGTTATGCAGATAATAAAGCGCAGTCAGCCGTACTACAAAAAACAGCAGAAGTATCTGGGGCAGGCAAACGGCCAGGTGGAAGAGATGTATGGCGGCCACCTTGTGGTGAAGGCGTTTAACCGCGAGCGGGAAACCGAGCGGGTGTTTAACGAGGTGAACGAAAAGCTGTATGACGCGGCGTGGAAAAGCCAGTTTTTTGGCGGAATGATGATGCCAACCATGAACTTTGTAGGCAATATGGGCTATGTGCTGGTGTGTATTGCGGGCGGGCTTTTTACAATTTCGGGCAGTATTACTGTGGGCGAAATACAGGCGTTTACCCAGTATGTGCGCAACTTTACCCAGCCTATTACGCAGATAGCGAATGCGTCGAACATGTTACAGCAAACGGCCGCGGCGGCGGAGCGTGTGTTTGAATTTTTGGGCGAAGCAGAAGAAAGCCCCGATGCACAGCCGGCTTTGGCGGTGCAGGGGCTGGAAGAGAGCGTGCAGTTTAAAAACGTTAAGTTTGGTTACCTTGAAGACCAAACGATTATTAATGACTTTTCCGCAGCGGTACAGCCGGGCCAGCAGGTGGCAATTGTGGGGCCAACGGGCGCTGGAAAAACCACAATGGTGAAGCTATTGATGCGGTTTTATGATGTGAACGGCGGCGCAATAATGCTGGGCGGGCACAACATAAACGAGTTTAAACGAAACGACTTGCGCGGGATGTTTGGTATGGTGCTTCAGGACACATGGCTATATAACGACACCATTATGGAGAACATTCGCTACGGTAAGCTGGATGCAACCGACCAAGAGGTGATTGCGGCGGCAAAAGCTGCGCAGGCCGACCGATTTATTCGCACACTGCCCGACGGCTACAACATGGTGCTAAACGAAGAGGCCAGCAACATATCGGTGGGGCAAAAGCAGCTGCTAACCATTGCGAGAACCATACTGGCAGACCCTGCAATTCTTATACTGGACGAGGCCACCAGCAGTGTGGATACCCGAACCGAGATTGCTATTCAAAAGGCGATGCGCCAGCTTATGAAAGACCGCACCAGCTTTATTATTGCGCACCGATTGTCTACCATTAGGGACTCGGATATGATACTGGTAATGAAAGATGGCGATGTGGTGGAGACGGGAAGCCACGACGAGCTGCTGGCCAAAGGCGGATTTTATGCTAATTTATACAACAGCCAGTTTGAAAGCGGAGCTATTGCTTAAATGAATTTATATAGCTTTGGCACGATGGGTTAACCTGAGTTAGACAAAAGGCAGTTAGCGGTTTGCAGTTAAGCAAAATGGCTAACTGTCTTCTTGTATACTTACAAGTACACCGGCCGGAGCACAAAGCGCCCACTCGCCTTCACGAGATATCTGCCCAAAGCTTTCGCAGGTATGGTCGGGACATTGCGAATTTATAAAACGGATAGTGCCGTCTTCTACATGCAGGGTGGTGGGAAGGTTTGCGTCTACATGGATGGTGTTGTCTGTAGAAAGCGGTATTATTTGAACATGCTGGGATGTGCCCTGCGTGACGGTTACAATAGCAACGGTACCTTCTGAAGTAGCTAGCGTGAGCGCCAGCCACACAACGCCAACAAGCGCCAGAATGGCAATAATCCAGATATCTACTCGCCTAAAAAACGGTGGGCGCTCGGACGTGGCGGCACAGGTGCGGGGAGTTTTGGGGGCAGGTTTTTTGTTGTTCATAGTCTTGAGCATCCTTTAAAGTAAAAGAATTTGTGTGGTATTGCGTGAGCACAGTATACCATATTGTTTGGGCTTTTGCCATTCACATTGGCGCTATGCTGTGGTATGATACTACTAGAAAAAAAGTAGCTTTGTGAAAGGGGTTATTAAAGAGTGGAACAAGCAGAGCGAAAGCAACGCGTTTTTAGTGGAATTCAGCCCTCGGGTACATTTACGCTGGGCAATTATGTGGGGGCGGTGCGCCACTGGGCGCCACTGCAAGAGCAGTACGATTGCCTATACAGCGTGGTTAACATGCACGCTATTACGGTGAAACAAAACGGCGCACAGCTTAGGCGTGCTACATACGAGGCAGCGGCGCTACTTTTGGCTTCGGGTATAGACCCTCAGCAGAGCATTATATTTGTGCAAAGTCAGGTACCACAGCATGCAGAGCTTGCTTGGGTACTGGCATGCAACACCATGTTTGGCGAGCTTTCGCGCATGACACAGTTTAAAGATAAAAGCAAAAAGCATGCCGAGAATATAAACGGTGGGTTGTTTACCTACCCCATTTTGATGGCGGCAGATATACTGCTGTACAACGCAAACCTTGTGCCGGTGGGCATAGATCAAAAACAGCATGTAGAGCTTTCACGAGATATTGCACAGCGCTTCAACAGTAGCTACTCCGATACCTTTGCTGTGCCGCAGCCGCTTATATCGGGTGTGGGGGCAAAGGTGATGAGCCTGCAAAACCCCACTGCAAAGATGAGCAAAAGTGACGAGAACGAAAACAGCTATATCTCCATGACCGACACGCCGCAGGTTATTGAGCGCAAGTTTAAGCGCGCGGTTACCGACAGCGAGGGCGAGGTGCGCCGTGACGAGCAAAACAAGCCGGGCGTATCCAACCTAATGACCATATACGGCATTATGACAGGCAAGGACGACGACACCATTGAAAAAGAGTTTGCAGGCGGCGGCTACGGCGACTTTAAGCTGGCGGTAGCTCAGAGCGTTATAGATGTGTTCACGCCGATACAGGCAGAGTACGAGAAGATACTGAAAGACACAGCACAGCTTGAAAAAACGCTAGCGCAAGGCGCCGAACGTGCGCAGGCCCTAGCCGCAAGAACGCTGGCCAAGGTGTATAAAAAGGTTGGCTTTGCGCAGTTTTAAGGTATAAGAGCACCGTGTGCGCCCTTTGGCAGGGCTATGTTTGGTGGGTTTTTGCCTATTTATTTTTTGTTTTGTATCGGCAAAAACAGCTAGCGGGGTCAGTACAATCGGTGTATTGCAAACCCTGAGCAAAACCCAATAAAGTTTAAGGCCCAAAAAATACTTAAAAAATATTAAAAAAACCACCCCTAAAAGGGGTGGTGCAGATTTTATTTGTATTTATTTATGGGTTTTTACAGGCTTTTCGCCACTACTGCCTGGCGATATACGCTCTTCGCTGGTTTTAATAAGGTTCAGCAGGCTGGTGGCGTATAGGGGGTAGTCTTTGCCCAGCGTCTCGGTGGTCATGGTGAAGGCAGAGTTGTCTTTAAACGGTGCGCCAAGGCCAATATCTTCGCCGGCTAAAATAGCGTCTACATTTGCCTCGGCAATGTTCATGGCACTGCGGGAGTAACCCGCCCACACAACGTCGGGTACACGAAACAGACTGCTTGTATTTTTAGGGCCGCTGTGGTGCAGCAGGCGGAACATCTTGTACACCGACACCATCAAAAACCCGCTTATCTCGCTAACAAGAGCGGTGTTTGGGCAGGCGGAAAGTTTGTCGTAAAGAATATTCAAGCTGTTGCTTATCAGCTTACGGTTCAAGGTGGGTAGCACACTGCCGCGATAGATGCCGTCTTTAGAGGCGAGTGCGTCGGGCGCAGGGATGTCGTCTACCGTGAGGGTTAGGCCGCTACGCTCGGCACTGCGGCCAAGCAGGTAGTCGCAAGAAACGCCGTAGTAATCGGCGGCGCGCACAACAAAATCCAGCCCGCATTCGCGGATGCCTTTTTCGTAGTGGCTTAGCAAGGCCTGAGACACGCCCAGCTCTTCGGCGGCTTTCTTTTGGGTTGTGCCGCGCTCTTTGCGCAGCAGGGTGATAATTCGGCTAAACTGAGTTGGCATACAATTAAATACCCCTACATATTTTATAGTAGAAACTACCGCCACGGTTGTTGTTTTGTTTGGTGACCCACATTTACTTGATGTAAATTATAGTAAAACAAAAACAATTTGTAAATATACGAAAATAAAAAAAACATGGCCAAAACATGTGTAAAATGACGATAACGTGAAAATTGTCGCAACATATGCTAAATAGGCAAATTTACTTCGCAAAATATAGTGGTGTGCACCGCAAAAATAAAGGAGATTTTTTGTGAAAAATTATAAATTACATTTAATTCGGCATGGACTAACGCAGGGAAATATAGACGGGCTTTATGTGGGCGGAGGCATGGATATGCCGCTGGTGGAACAAGGCGTAGAGCAGCTGCACCAAATGAAGCAGATGTACCGCTACCCAAATGTGGGGCTTGTGTTTGCCTCGCCCATGTTGCGTGCACTGCAAACGGCAGAGATATTGTATCCCGACGTGTCGGAAAAGCTAATTTTGGAGGATTTGCGCGAGTTTAAATTTGGTGAGTTTGAAGGCAAAAGCGCAATTGAGGTTATGGAAGATGGGCGCATGGCGAGCGTTTTGGACCCTGCAAGCGACTTTAGCCCAAAAGGCGGCGAGAGCGGCAGCCAGTTTGCCGAGCGCACCGGGCGCGCGCTTTTGGCCATGCTGGAGCATCAGGCAAAACACGGAATTACCGAGGCCGCATGTGTGGCACACGGCGGGGTGATACTGTCTATGCTTAGCCAGTATGCTATGCCCAAGCGGCCGTACTATGAATGGATGAGCGATAACGGCGCAGGCTTTAGTGTGCAGGCCAGTGCGGCCATGCTGATGCGAGACCAAATGGTAGAGGCTATAGATATATTACCTTTTGGATACAGCAGATAAATGGTTAATCAACCGGCGGTGCAAAGCAGACTGCAAGCACCCAAAAGAAAAGAGGCTGATGGAATGAAACAGGGCTGTGTGCATGTGTATACCGGTGACGGAAAAGGCAAAACAACAGCATCGGTGGGCCTTGCGGTGCGTGCTGTGGGGCAGGGGCTAAATGTTGGATTTTTCCAGTTTTTGAAGAGCGGCATTTCGGGCGAGGTTGTAGCGCTGGCACAGCTTGGGGTAGAGGTGTTTTCGCCGCAGGCAGGTAGCAAGTTTGTGTGGGAGATGAACGAGGGCGAGCGCGCCGCCTGCGCCGAGCTACAGCAAAACACGCTGGAGCGCGCGATGGCAATGATGGGCGAGCTGGACCTATTGATATTAGACGAGGTAGTGTGCGCTATAGACGTAGGCATGCTAAGCGAAAAAGAGCTGTTGCGGCTTATAGAAAACCGCCCGCAGGAGCTGGAGCTTGTTATCACAGGGCGTGGGGCAAGCGAAGAGATTATGCAGCTGGCCGATTACGTTACCGAGATGGTAAAACATGCCCACCCGTACGACCAAGGGCACAAAGCACGCAGTGGAATAGAGTATTAATTTAATAGTAAAAAATATAAACAAACAAGCCATCGCTAAAGCAGCGATGGCTTGTTTGTTTATTAGGAGGAGTTATTCTAAATTAAGCTGTTTTGTAAACAGATAGCGGGTAATAAGATAGTGTATGGCAATGGGCGCAAGGGAGACAAACCCAAGTATAAGGCCGTATGCCCAAAACATGGTAAGGAAGTTGCGCAGGGTGTCTAGCGGGTTGCGCTCAATTAGATTTTCGATGTAGTTCATTATTAGATAGCTGTTATTTGTTAAAAAGGTGGACAGGGTGGCAACAAGAGGTACGTTTAGCAGGTTTTGTATCTGGCCTATTACAAAGTAGGCCACAACAGAGCCCACAATGCGGTTTTTGAAAAGGCGGCCGCCAAGCGCTATGGCAAGATAGGTATACAAAAGCGATATGATGGAGGACAGGATGATGATGAATACAACGTAGCCAATGCCGGAGGCGATGATGTCGGGCGGCAGGGTGGCCAGCGAGATGTTTTGGTTTATACTTGTGCCCAAAAAGTCGAACGAACTGGTGTTAAACGGGGTAATAAAGATTAAATGCGCTTCCGGAACAAATATAAACCCGCAGATAATAGCAACAATAGCACTTATGAGAATGTAGATGGTGCTTGTTAAAAGGCGGCTTATCAAGAGCGCATCGATGCCAACAGGCAGTGTGAAGTGCAGGTAGGCCTCGTTTGACACCATGCTTTGATAAAAGCGAACTATGGAAAACACAAACGTAAGCACAGGGATGCACCACAAAAGTATGAGGCCGTATGACGAGGCAAGCGCCGAAAGAATTATGGCAATAGGCTCCCACATATACTCAGAGATAAACAGAATAAAGCGGCTTACAAGTGATGAGATGAGCGCAAACGCAAAAAACGGAATAAGCAGGCGGTTGGCACTGCGAAACTCGTATTTCATAATTCGTGCTAGCATTTGTACACCTCCCTAAAAAGAGCATCTATGCTCATGCCGTGGGCCTCGCGAACTTGGTCGGCTGCGCCGTGCAGGTACACAGCACCGCCGGCTAAAAACACAACGCTGTCCAGCACACGCTCTATGTCGGAAATGAGGTGGGTGGAGATGATAACAGTGGAGTTTTCGCTGTAGTTTGTAATGATGGTGTTTAAAATAAAGTCGCGTGCGGCAGGGTCTACCCCGCCTATTGGCTCGTCTAGCAGGTACAGCTCGGCCTGGCGGCTCATGGTTAGCACCAGCTGCATCTTTTCGCGCATGCCCTTGCTCATGGTTTTTAGCGGCATGTTGCGAACAAGCCCTAAGCTGTGTAGCATGTCGAGCGCTTTGTTGTACTGAAAATCGGCGTAGAAATCTTTGAAGTAATCAATAAGGTCGCCTGCGCGCATCCAGTTTGGCAGATAGTCGCGGTCGGGCATATAGCTTACCCTTGCTTTTGTGAGGGGGCTGGGGGGTGAATTTGTTACCAAAATTTCGCCGCTAGTGGGCGTTAGAAGGCCGCTTGTTAGCTTTAGCAGCGTTGTTTTACCGCTGCCGTTTGGGCCTAAAAGCCCCACAATTTGGCCACGTGGTATGTCTAAGTTTAAATTAGATAAAACCGCAGGGCCGTTTTTGCGGTACTGCTTGGTGAGCCCGCGGCAACTAAGTACGCTTATCATGTTGATTCCTCCTTTGCGATAATGGCCTTGGGTGCATTTACATACGAGGTAATTTCGGCCTGGGTGCAGCCCAGCGCATACATGCTTTGCCGATATTTTTCGGTGAGCTCGCCTGCCAGCTGGGCACGCAGGGCGGTGATTTTTGTAGCATCATCTGTTACAAAACGCCCGCTGGTGCGCTGAGAGTACACAAGGCCACGCACCTCCAGCGCCGCCAGCGCACGCTGCATTGTGTTTGGGTTTACTCCGGCGCTCTGCGCCAGCTCGCGCACGCCGGGCAGTCTTGCAGAGGGCGGGTATTCGCCGGTAATTATGGCGCGCTCCATATGCTCAATAAGCTGGGAGTAAATAGGGCGCTCGGCGTCGAATGTCCATTCCAAGGGTAGCTCCTTTCTTCGAACCAAGAGAGGGTCGACTGTGTGATTGTATTAGGTCGATAGAACAATAATACACCATGCATGTGAAGGTGTCAAGCGCAGAGGTGAAAAATTATATTGATCGGGTTTGTAAAATTTATGTTTACGTTGTGTTAAAACGGCGGGCGGAGGCTGTGTGCTGTAGGCAGGGCAGGTAAAAATGCACATAGATTAATGGAAAAAAAGGTAGTAGGCGTGGGCGGCAAAATAGGCGAGTTAGCGCTAGCTTATTTGATTTTATTGTGTAAGTATGGCACAATAAAATAGACAGCGGCCGCAGTGTACAGGTACAAAAATAGCGAAGGGTAGGTGCATTTAAATTGTTAAAGGATAATAAACACACAACAAAAGAACAGAATGCGCTTACGTTTATATTTAGTAATGCAGGCGGCAAAAAGATATGGATGTTACTGGCGGTGTTGGCGGCGGCGGTTAGCATATCGGCAAGCTATATGGGCCCGCAGGTTATACGCTTTACGGTGGACAGCATTATAGGCGAAGATACGGCCTCGCTACCGCAGTATGCGCTAAATATAATAGAAGCGCTGGGCGGCAGAGAGGTGCTGAGGGCTAATATTATGTGGTGTGCCGGCGGGGTAATGGCCTTTGCGGGTATTGCGGCTATTTTTAACTTTTTGTCGCGCACCTCGATGAGCATTGGTACCGAGAGGTTCTGCAAGGCACTGCGCCAGCGGCTGTTTAGCCATGTGCAGTATCTGCCGTTTAAGTGGCAGGTGGAAAACCAAACAGGCGATATTATTCAGCGATGCACGTCCGACCTTGATGTGGTGCGCGATTTTATGGCCAACCAGTTTTTAGAGGTGTTGCGCACCGTTATACTAATATGTGTTGCGCTAACACTTATGTTTAGCATGAACCTACAGCTGGCGCTAGTGGCTTTTGCATTTATACCTATCATAGGCACATACTCTATTATTTTTTACAGGCTGGTAGGCAAACGCTTTTTGGCGGCAGACGAGGCCGAGGGCGAGCTGACGGTAAACGTGCAGGAAAACCTAACAGGGGTTAGGGTTGTGCGTGCGTTTGGGCGCGAGCGCAACGAGCTGGCACGTTTTGATGCGAACAATAACTTTTTTGCCAACCTTTGGCTAAAGCTTGGGCACACGCTGTCTATATACTGGGGAATTGGCGATATTGCCACGGGTATGCAGATATTTTCGGTGGTGTTGGTGGGCGCTGTTTTTGCGGCAAACGACACCATTACGCTTGGGGAGTATCTTGTGTTTGTGGGCTACAACCAAAGCCTTGCTTGGCCTGTGCGCACGCTGGGCCGCACGCTTAGCGAGATGAGCAAAACGGGAGTTTCGGCCACACGCATACAGCAGGTGCTGGACGCAGAGCCGGAGCCAAGTGAGCCGCAGGCGCAGCAGCCAGAGCTAAATGGTGATATCCGTTTTGAGAATGTGACGTTTGCATACGAGCACCAGCCGGTGCTGAAGGATTTGTCTTTTACTATAAAAAAAGGTAGCACATTTGGAATTTTGGGCGCTACAGGTAGCGGCAAAAGCACAATAACATATCTTTTAAACCGATTGTATGACCTGCCAAGCGGTTTTGGCAATATATGGTATGGCGACACCGAAATTAGGCAGATAGACCGATATTATCTGAGGCGCAACGTGGGGCTGGTGCTACAAGAGCCGTTTTTGTTTTCTAAATCAATAGAGGAAAATATTGCGATAACCGATGACGACGATCGCCTTGACCACCCGCGTATCCGTAGGGCGGCAGGCGTTGCGGCGGTGGACGAGGCTATAAACGATTTTGCACAAGGCTACGAAACGGTGGTGGGCGAGCGAGGGGTTACGCTATCGGGTGGGCAGAAACAGCGAGTGGCCATTGCACGCACGCTTATGCTTAAAGCGCCCGTGATGGTGTTTGACGACAGCATGAGCGCTGTAGACCTTGAAACCGACGCAAAAATACGCGCGGCACTGCGCACAGACACCCAGAGCGCTACTGTTATTTTAATTAGCCATCGCATAAATACGCTGATGGCAGCAGACACCATTATGGTGCTGGAGGACGGCAGGCTGGCAGACATAGGCACACATGCCGAGCTGATAGCACGGGAGGGTTTGTATAAGCGTATTTATGATATGCAAAGCGAAGCGGCCGAGGCAGGCACTGGCATGCCGCAGCAGCCAGCGGCTGACCAGCCCGAAGGGGGTGTGGCGAGATGACCGAGAAAACATTTAAAAACAAAAACTTTTCGCTGAAAATGTGGAAAAAAATGACCCCCTACATTCTTCCGCATAAAAAAAATCTAATTGCGGTTATACTGCTTATGATACTACTGGCGGCTATAGACGCCGTGATACCGCTATTTTTGCGGGCGGCCGTGGATAGGTTTATAATACCGCAAACCACAGAGGGGCTGCTGCCATATGGGCTTTTGTATGGAGGGGTTATTGTGTTGCAGGGGTTTGCCGTTGCAGTAATGGGGCGGCAGGCAATGTATGTGGAGATGAACCTGGGTAAAGACTTAAAGCGGGCGGCGTTTTCGCACCTGCAAACGCTGGGCCTTAGCTACTACAACCAAAACGCAGTGGGCTGGATTTTGGCCCGCGTGATGAGCGATACAAACCACATATCGGGTGCGGTGGCGTGGATTTTTACCGATCTATTCTGGAGCGGCTTTTATGTAATAATTGTAATGGGCGTTATGCTGGCGCTAGACTGGCGCCTGGCGCTGGTGGTGTTGGCGATAGTGCCTGTGGTGGCGCTGTTCACGTTTGTGTTTCAGGGTAGGTTTTTGAACGCAAACAGGCGTATGCGCCATGCGGTTAGCCGCATTACAGCAGCGTATAACGAGGGAATTACCGGAGCAAAAACCAGCAAAACGCTTGTAATAGAAGAGCGCAACAATCAAGACTTCTCACAGCTTACAGGCAAGCTGTATAAGGCGGCCAGGCGGTCGTCGCGGCTGTCGGCAAGTTTTATCTCGGTTATTGCATTTTTCTCATCCTTTGCGGTGGCTATGGTGCTGGCGCAGGGGGGGATATTGTCGATGGAAAATGCGCTGGCGTTTGGTACGTTTTCGGCATTTATCAGCTACGCCACAGGCATTATTGAGCCGGTGCAACAGATAGCACGCCTGATGACAGAGTTTATTGCAACCCAGGCAAACATTGAAAGGGTAGACAACCTTTTGAACGAGCCGCCGGGCATTGTGGACGAGCCTGACGTTGTGGAAAAATACGGCGACACATTTAACCCAAAAACCGAAAACTGGGAGAAGATACACGGCGATATAGAGTTTAAGAATGTGTGGTTTAAATACCCAGACGGCGAGCAGTGGATACTGGAAGATTTTAGCCTGAAGATTCCTGCGGGGGCAAATGTGGCGCTGGTAGGCGAAACCGGCGCAGGCAAGAGCACGCTTGTGAATCTGGTGAGCAGGTTTTACGAGCCAACCGAGGGGCAGGTGCTTATAGACGGGGTGGGCGCGCGCCGCCGCAGTCAGCTATGGCTGCACAGCCAGCTTGGATATGTACTGCAAAATCCGCACCTGTTTTCCGGCACTGTTATGGAGAATATACGCTATGGGCGGCTGGACGCCACCGATGAAGAGGTGTACGAGGCGGCAAGGCTTGTTAGTGCCGATTTGGTTGTGGCAAAGCTTGAGAATGGATATGAAACAGAGGTGGGCGAGGGCGGAGACAGGCTTTCCACCGGGGAAAAACAGCTTATAAGCTTTGCGCGCGCAGTGCTTGCAAACCCGCCGATATTTGTGCTGGACGAGGCTACCAGCAGCATAGATACCGAAACAGAACAGCTTATTCAAAATGCAATATCGCATATACTGGAGGGACGCACCAGCTTTTTGGTGGCACATCGTCTTTCTACCATTCGGCATGCAGACATTATACTGGTGGTGCGTGACGGGCGCATTATAGAACGTGGTAGCCACAGCGAGCTTATGGCGCAAAAAGGATACTATTATGAGCTGTATAGGGCAATGCGCATAGAGGAAAGCGCGGGGTAGACCATGGGCTGAAATTGTGAATATACTTTTAATAATTTACAAGTAAAGTTCGCTTTATCGCACATGTGATGCAAAATATGCGCTAAATCGGTTTACAAAATCAATAATTTAGGGTAAAATGTGCAATTGAGGTTTGAAAAAATATCCATGCATGGTAGAGCCTTGGCATGGATAAATGCAACAATATAAGGGGTTACTACAACATGAAAAAAATGATAAGCCTTTTGCTGGTTACTATTATTGTATTTAGTTTTGCGGCCTGCAGTCAGCCGGCAGAGTCTGCGGGAACAAGCGCGTCTATGCCTGCACAAAGCGGCAGCGGCTCGGAGGCAATTCCCGAGCCTGAGGTGCTGAACCAAGCTTTCCTAACAGGTCTTTCTAAAGGGGCAGACTATCCCGAGGGCCAGCGTATTGCAGCCGTAATGGTGAATAATATTGCCCAAAGCCGCCCAACACGCGGCCTTTCGGAAGCGCAGATACTGGTGGAGATTAAGGTAGAGGGCGGTATAACCCGCTTTATGGCTATATATGAAGACTACACAGAGATACCTATGGTAGGCTCTATGCGTTCGGCGCGCGACCAGTTCTTCCAGCTATTACTACCATTCTGGGGCTTTTACATGCACGAAGGCCCTGCCGGCGAAAGCCCTGTGAACTGGCTAATTCGTGACTATGACTACGAAGAGTTTGACATCCAGCCGGACGACGGCGACCTACGCTTCCAAGACCCTGCACGCGCAGGCTGGTCTTCGGAGTTCACATGGTATACCGATGCAGAGCACATTATGGATACCATTGCAACAAAAGGCTCGGACGACTACCGCTCCTACGGTAGCCCGATATTCAACTTTGTGCCCTATACCGAGCCTGCACGTGTGCCTGAAGATGGCGAAGCGGCTGAGGTTGCTGTAATTCACTCGGCAAGCTACATTAGCCATTTTTCGTACAACGAGAGCACAAGCAAGTACGACATGAGCCAGTTTAACTCCTACTACGGCGGCGTGGACGCAACAATTGACGAGAACAACGGCGACCAGCTGGCGTTTGACAATGTGATAGTGCTTTTTGCCCCAATGACACTTTGGCCCGACTCGCAGCTGGTAAAGGTGGACTACTCGGTAGGTGGCGCAGGCTACTATATATCGCAAGGCCAATATGAGCTGATTTTCTGGCGTAAAGGTGCTGAGAACCATCCGCTAATACTGGAAAGAGCCGACCGCAGTGGCGAGCAGGTGCTGGTAAACCCCGGCACAACCTATCTTGCAATTGTGGACGATGAAGAGCTTGGTAGCTTTGATGCACATCTACAGGCAGGTACAGCAGGCGAAGCCGCAGAGGGTGGCGAGGTAAACCAAGACGAGGTAGAAACCGAAGAGTAAAAACGGCGCTACGGGTATTTAATTAAAGTTATATGCCTGTGGGCAGGATAAATTAAACTGGGCGGCAGCGTTGTTTTACGGCGGTGCCGCCTAGCTAAATTTTGGAGAGTGCAGATGCAGAAAAAATATGGGTTTTTAGCGCTTGTACTGGCGGCGGTATTGCTGCTGGCGGCGTGCTCGTTTGATAGCGAAAGTAGCACAGTGCAGTCGTCGATGGCGCAGAGTGGCACGGCGGGCTCGGCCGCTGCAAGCAGTACCCCACAGCAAGAGGCGGGCGTAAGCGTGCTAACAGGCCTTCCGCTACCCGAGAGTATGCAGTATGCCGCAAGGCCTGTGGCAATAATGATAGACAACAACGTTAGGGCCACGCCACAGCGTGGGGTGGCGTATGCTGATGTTGTGGTGGAGATGGCTGTGGCCGACGGCACCACCCTTATGATGGCAATGTTTACAGACCTTACATCTTTTCCGCATATTGGGCCTGTGAGCGAGATAGAAGACCAGTTTTTGCAGATAGCATTGCCACTGTATGCCATACCGGTGTTTATAAACGGCTCTAACTACGCCTACAACCTTTTGGGTGCGGCAGGCGGCTATAAGGTTATAGACGGAATGCAGCTGGGCACAACCTCTTTTTGGTTTGACGAGGCACGCACCCAGCCTATGCCAGACGGTTATCTGCATGAATATTGCTGGTTTACCGATGCGGCGCTTATGTGGAACGGTATGGTAGCTTTGGATGTGCACCAGTCGGGCTACCCTATTGTGCCGATGTTTAACTTTGCGCAAACATCGCACCCGCAAAGCAGTGATGCGCACAAGATTAGTGTTGTATACAGCGAGCTTACAGCCGCAAACCTAACCTACAGAGCAGATGACGAAACCTACCTTTTGGTGAACAGCAACCGCACAGCCGATGAAGACGGCAGCGAAAAGCGCTACACAAATGTGTTACTGCTGGCGGCAAACATTGCGCCAAAGGCAGACAATGCAGATTATCTTGAGTATGATTTTTCGGGCGGCACAGGCTATTACTTTACAGGCGGCGGTGTAACCGAGGTGCGCTGGGAGAAGGGCAGTGTGGAAAACCCGCTTAGGATATACGATATAGAAAGCGGCGAGGAGCTACAGCTGAATACAGGCAAAAGCTATGTGGGTATCTATTCGGCGCAGCGTGAAGGCGCTGTGAGCTGGCAGAGCGCGCAGCAGCTGGCAGAGGCTGCGGCATAGAAATATAAACTATAAAATAACCCCCTTTTGGTGCTAACCGCTAACGCCAAAGGGGTTTTATTTTGCTAACCATAAAAAACACCGCTGCTAACTGCAGCGGTGTTTTAACGTTGAGTGGTTAATATTTGTGGGCCAGCGGCAACACGCTTATTAAAGCTGTCCAGCCAAGCTGGTAGAGCAGCGCCACCATGATTGACAGCCCCGAAAGCCCGCCGCTGAACGCCAGCAGCAGCGCAAGCCCACAGCCTAAAACAGCCGAGGCAATTTGAACAATGTTGCTCATGCGTTCGCTGTTTGCGCCGCTGGCGGCGGCGCGCATGCCGCCAATAAAACTGGCAAATGTGCCCATGTGGGTCATTACGCCGTCGCTTTCGGGCAGGTACTCGGTGAGCGGCTGCATAATGTCTAGCTCGCGCGGGCCAAGCACCTTTACAACGCCTTGGGGTAGGTCGTATGCCTGCTCTATAAGCTCGGAGGTTATGTTCATGTCGTCGCTGTTAACAATCAGCGAAACGCCGCTTTTTACAAGACTTTCAAGTGTTTGTGCTACGTTGGCATCGCTGTTGTAGCCTACAATAAACAGGGCAAAAAGTTTGCCGCTAACCGCAAGGTAAACGGGGTAGTGCTGTTTTGGCACAAGCTTCATCTCAAGTTCTATCGGCGGCGGCTCTATGTCGTGGCGGCGAAGCATGTCGCGGTTGCCTATAACCACGCGGTTGTTTTGCACCCATGCGGTGAAACCGCGGCCAGGCTCGGTGGTAAGGCTTTCTACCTTATAAAGCATATCGTTTTTGCCCTGCACCACGTCTATAAATATATCTCGCAATGTGTCGCACCCTGAGGTAAGCACGCTGGCCGCGTACAGAATGGCAAGGTCGATGCGCTCTTTTTCAAAGGTTTTGATGCCTTTTAGGTATACAGAAGAGGCGGGGAAGATGTCGCGCGAGTTAGCCATTACAACATTTACATTGCCAAGGTCTTCTATGGCCGACCAGCCGGGTACAACAGCGCCAACACGCTCTGTGCCACGCTGCATTAGGTAGCTTGGAATGCCTGAAACCAGTGAGGATGTGAGCGGTGTGGCTAGGCACAGTGTGGCTGTGGCGGCCGACAGCGCAACCAAAAGGTCTTGCGAGAATATCCAGCCCACAGCGCCTGTACCCAGCGCTAGTATAAGTAGCGCCCAGCCAACCACTCGTGCGCGTCTGTCGGTGGCACGCTGGGAGAAGCTTTGGCGCAAAAAGCCTTTTACAAGTGCGGTGGGGCGGCTGAGAAGCAGCGTTGGGTATGGCTCGTTTAGGCCTTTTGTGATGTTGAACGCAAGCTCTGTGCTGTTATCTATTATGTAAGCGGCAGAGTGGTCCATGCCTGCGCTGGCCAGGCGGAAGTTGTTTAGAATAGACACAGCCCGCACCCGTTTGCCAAAAGCGTTGAAGGCAAGCGTTAGCGCTACCACACTGCCAAATAGGGTAATAGGCTCGCGTATAGGCAGCACCGACAGCGTTTGCGCTAGTAGCATTACCGCCTGCAATAGGGCAAACAGCGAGGCTAAAGCTGGCGGAGAATCTACCGTGGGCTCGGCCACAAGGCCCACAAGGCCTGTGGCAACGGTGGTGAAGTTGATAATAATAGCCAGCAACACCAGCGCAAGGTATACTGCGCAAAATGGTATTGGGTTTAGGGCAAATTGTAGTATAACAGGCAAGGTAATTATGTTTGCAAAGCCAAGGCTTAGCCACATAAGCACAGCCGATATAACAAGCGTTGCAACCGTGCGGCGTGTAAGGGTTGTGCGCAGAGAGGCGATGTCTTCTGCTATAGCTTCGGCGTCTTGGGGATGGTTGTAGTCTTCAAAATCGCCTGTGTCCAGCTCGAGATTTTCATGCTCTGCGCGCTCGGCCTGTTCGGCCTGCTCTGCCAGCTTGGCAAACTCGCCTGTGAGTATGGCAGAACGTGACTTTTTGCGCTTGCGTTTGCCACGGCCAATAGGCTTTGGCTCTTCGGGGGTTACTATCATGGCTTCCTGGAAGAAATCTCGGAAGCGGTCGTCCACCATTTCGTCAACAAACAGTGTTTTGGCGGCTTCGCCCGCAGGGGCATCGCCCGACTCAAACTCCTGAGTATAAGCAGCTGTGGGTACACGGCATGCAGCGCCTTGTTCGTCTAAATCAAACGAGCGTGTGTCGTGCGAGGGCTCGTCATCCTGCGGCGCAAAAGGTGTGGCGGCAGGCTGTGCCGCATTGCCTTCTATGGCAGAGAATATAGCGTTTGCCTGCTGCGACATAACGGCAGGCGGCGGCTCGTCGCTGAAAGCGGCAGATATTTGTTGTTCGCTAACGGCGTCGAATGACATGGTGGAGGTATTAAGATTGTCTATGGCCTCAAACTGCATGGTAGTGCCGGGTTTTGGCCGTGGGGGAGCAGCCGCTGTACCCAAAAAGCTATTCGTGGGTTCTGCGGTAGCGGCAAAAGAAGAAACATTTATGTCGGTTAGTGTTTCTGCCTCGTTAAACAGGTTTGGTTGCGGCGCTGCCGAGGGCTCTTCATATTGTGGCTCTTGCTCTTCGGGCTGCGCAAAAAACCCAGTATTTTGCTGCTCGTAGTGATCCGCTGCGTACTCTTTGGTGTACTCCTCTGTATATTCTTCGGCGTATTCCTCTACCTCGTAAGGAGCAGCTTGTTCCGCCTCGAACAGCGAGTAATCGTCCTCGTCTTCATCAATGTATATGCCTAGCTTCTTTTCTTCTTTTATACGCCGTTTTTCGGCCTTAAGCTCGGCTGCTTGGCGCTTGCGTTCTTCCTTGTCGGCCTTTTTTTGCTCGCGGCGGCTTAGCGTAGGCTCGCTTTCGCCGGAAAACCAGCTTAGCAGCTCGGCCTCGCGGCTAAACTTTTCTTTGTCCACCTTGTCAAATGCAGCAGCCTTGCCAACCCTGGGGATAGAGGTGGTTTGGCCAACCTCAATATCCCATATAGTGGCATCGGGTTTCGGCGATTTTTTGGGGGTGGGTGATGGCGTGGCTGCGGCGCGCTGCACAGGCTTGGCAGGCGGCTCAGCTTTGGCAGGTGGTGGTGGAGTGGGCGCTGCCGTAGGTGGGGGTGTGGCGCGCGCTTGTTCGGCCTGCGGTGTGGGTGCAGGCGGTTTGGCGGGCGCCATGGCTTGCGCAGCTTGCTGCGGCTGTGGCGGTTTAGGGGTGGGGCGCGGCGGCATGGTGGGAACGCCGGGCTGATTTTTGCCTAGCCCCATCTCGGCAAGAATGTCGTCTACCGATTGTGCAGAGCTGCCTGAAGCAGGCTTGCTTTTAAGCTCCTGTAAAATATTATCCACTGCGGCGCGATTTTGATTTTTGCTGTCCAATTGTGTCATCTCCATACTTGGTTTGCACAAACGGTGCAAACCGCGAATTTTGCTGTAGCTATCGGATAGGGGCTGCTTTTATGTGGTATAATAAACAAGGTAGGTTTTTACTCTTTAAAGAGTATGCCACCACAAATACCGTATATTAGTGCGCTTTTTGGGGCGTGGTTTATCCTTGGCGGGTTAGGTGAACATGGTGCATTAAAATGCTGCCGGCTACCGAAACATTAAAACTGTTTACGCCGCCGGAGGTGACCATTGGCAGCGAGATAGCGCCGTCGCACAGTTTGTAAATAAGAGGGCTTACGCCACGCCCCTCGCTACCTACTACCAGCCCTAAAGGCCCCGAGAGGTCTTGCTTTTGCAGCGGGGTGCCTTGCATGTCGGCGCAGTATATAAAGATGTTGTCTTTTTTAAGCTTACGTATCGCCTCGCCCAAATTTGCTACACGGGCAATGGGTAGCAGAGCGGCGGCGCCTGCGCTGGATTTTATGACAGCAGGGCTAACCCATGCCGAGCCACGCTTTGGAATTATAGCGCCATGTACGCCACAAAGCATTGCCGAGCGCAGCAGCGCACCAAGGTTGTGTGGGTCTTCCACACCGTCGGCCAGCAGTATGAAAGGCGGCTCGTTTTTAGCCTTGGCTATGGCAATAATGTCGTCAGGCGAGCAGTATTCTATCTCGGCCGCAAATGCGGCAACACCTTGGTGCTGAGGGCCGCACAGCGTAGCCAGCTTTTGCGCAGGCACGTGTTTTACCACAGCGCCTGCATTTTTGGCAAGCGCTGTAAAGTAAGCGGCAGACTTTGGCTGTAGTCCTTCGGCCAGCATAACGGTGTTTACTGCGGCGCCGCTTTGCAGTAGTGCTTCCACGGCGTTGCGCCCGTATACGGGAGGGGTTGTTTGTTGTGTATCCATTTGCCTCCAAAATAATTAAGTGTAAGGCGGATGCGAAAGCTCTAATAACACTATTGGTTGCGGTAAAAAGCATATGTACCCCAATATGCAGTTATTATATCAAAGTTTTGCCTGTATTACCACCCACATACAAAAAAACATGAAAAAGTAGGTACAATGATATGCGGTGAATATGCTACAGATTGCAAATACTGCAAAACAGTGGCTGTATAAGCAGATTTATACAGAATGTAAATAGCGTAGAGGGCAGGCAGGATGTTGAAAAGTCGGTTGAAAGTGTTAAGAAGTGGCATTATCTGCGGTATTATCGGTGTGGAAAACTAGATTTAGGGAGGGTTTTCCACAAGAAGTTTAAAGCTTTCCACAAAACAAGGTGTTTAAACAGGGTAATAAAAGGGGAATATGTATAGAAAATGAAGGGCAATAAGGGTGTATATTTCTCTGAATGTGACAAATATAAATATTTTGCAGCGTATTGTACGGAGATGAAATTGAATGGGAAATGGTGAAAACATGGCGGTATTTGCACAAAACGCTTTTGAAACATCGGCGAGAGGTATGAACCTTGAAGCCACATTGTTTTGCGGGCAGAGCTTTAGCTGGCAGCATGATAGCGGTAGCTATATTGGAATGGTGGAGGATATGGCGGTAAAGCTAAGCCAAGAAGGGGATATTCTACGCATACAAAACATAAGCGGGCAGCCACTAACAGCGCAGCAAAAGGAGTATTGGCTACGGTATTTTACACTTGATATCGACTACAATGCGCTTCATAATGCATTTGCACAAAACAAGCAGCTGGCGGCGTGTGTTGGGTACGAGCCGGGAATTCGTATGCTACGCCAGCCGTTTTTTGAAACGCTGATATGCTTTATAATAAGCCAAAACAATAATATTCCGCGTATAAACGGTATTGTACAGCGGCTACGAGAGGGCTTTGGCACAAATGTGGCCGAGGGGGTGTATGCCTTTCCACAGGCCCGGCAGCTGGCGCAGCTGGAGGTAGAGCAGCTACAGCCGCTGCGCGCGGGCTTTAGGGCAAAATACATACTGGACGCGGCGCGTAGGGTGGCAGACGGGCGGCTACAGCATAGCCAGCTAACACAGCTGCCCACAGAAGAGGCACGCAAGCAGCTTTTAGAGATATACGGCGTGGGGCAAAAGGTGGCAGACTGTGTGCTGTTGTTTGGCTTGCAACGCTGGGAGGTATCGCCGATGGATGTGTGGATGCGCAGAGCCATGCAGCAGCTGTTTGAGCAAGGAATGCCCGAATGCGCCAAAGGCTATGAAGGTGTGGCACAGCAGTATATATTCCACTATGCACGCACCGAGAAGCTGGTGGAGGGATAATATATGCTTATAGCTCGTCAACTTTCGCATTGATTTTGTGCATGGCGGGGTGTATACTGAAAACTATAAATGGCCCTGCGGCGAAAGCCTGCGGCTAAACTTAGGAGGCGTTATAAATGCTTGTAAATGCGCGCGATATGCTCATTAAGGCCAAAGAAGGTCACTATGCGGTAGCACAGATTAACATCAACAATCTAGAGTGGACCAAAGCGGTTTTGCTTACGTCGCAAGAGCTGAATAGCCCTGTGATTTTGGGTGTTTCTGAGGGCGCCGGCAAGTATATGGGCGGCTTTGAGACGGTGGCGGCCATGGTAAAAGCGATGGACAAAAGCCTTGGAATTACCGTTCCGGTTGCGCTTCACCTAGACCACGGCACATACGACGCCTGCATTAAGTGCATAGAGGCGGGCTTTACGTCAATAATGTTTGACGGCAGTCATTATGATATTGAGGAAAATGTAGCTAAAACATCCGAGCTTGTGCGTGCGGCACGCGATGCGGGCATGTCTATCGAGGCCGAGGTGGGCTCTATTGGCGGCGAGGAAGACGGCGTTGTGGGCGCAGGCGAGGTGGCAGACCCCGAAGAGTGCCGCCGCATTGCCGAGCTGGGCATAGACTTTTTGGCCGCAGGCATAGGCAACATACACGGCGTGTATCCACCAAACTGGAAAGGGCTGGACTTTGATGCCCTTGAGAAGATACAAAAATCCACAGGCGGCCTGCCTTTGGTACTACACGGAGGCACGGGCATTCCGCAGGATATGATTAAAAAGGCGATAAGCCTGAGTGTGTCGAAGATTAACGTGAACACCGAGTGCCAGCTTTCGTTTGCGGCGGCTACTCGCAAGTATATAGAAGAGGGCAAAGACAAAGAGGGCAAAGGCTATGACCCAAGAAAGCTACTGGCCCCCGGTGTAAAGGCTATACAAGACACGGTGCGCGAAAAGTATGAAATTTTCGGCTCGGTGGGCAAGGCATAGAGCATAAAAGAATATTAAGCCGATGCAGGTGTGAGCCTGCATCGGCTTTTTTTGTGAAAAAATACGGCAGATGAAGCGAGATGGAAGCTATTAGGGGGTTAAAGTGAAGCCTGAGTGCAAAATAAACATGGCTATGAAGGTAGTTTGTGTTGGGGCAGATACGATGCAGATAAAATAAGCGTGAGCAAGGGCGGCTAAGCGCTAAACTTTAGCGAAGTGCACAAACGGGGCTGCGAGTTTTTGTGGTAAATACTAGTAAAATTATTGGGTTTTGTTTGGACAATTTTGTAAAAATGTGGTAAAATTTTGTGGTGTGCCAGCGGTGTATGCTATAACACAGTTGTAGTATCTGCCGGCGGTTATACACTGCGGTGAATCTACTGTTACTAAGCCAAGGCACAGCCTTGGTAAAAATACACGCCTCACAGGCCATACGGGCCAAGGCTGAAAAGGGGTAAATCTATGAGCCATACACCTGACAAAATTCGCAACATTATGATAGCGGGCCACTCCGGTGCGGGAAAAACAACACTGGCAGAGGCGCTGCTGTTTTACAGCAAGGCCATAGACCGATTTGGACGTGTGGACGATGGCAACGCCACAATGGATTTTGACCCGGAAGAAAATAAACGCGGCGTGTCGCTTAGCGCGGCTTTGGCGTCTATAGAGTACGACACCGCGAGGATTAACCTGGTGGATGTGCCCGGGCTGTTTGATTTTGAGCTGGGCTTATACGAAGGTATTATGGCGGTAGAGGGCGTTTTGGTGTGTGTAGAGGCGCGCGGCGGCCTGCCTGTGGGCGCACAAAAAGCGTATAAACTGGCTAAAAACAACGGCAAGAGCACCATGTTCTACGTGAGCAAGCTGGACGTGGAAAACGCCGATTTTTACAAGGTATACGAAGAGATGAAGGCAGAGTTTGGCACATCGCTTTGTCCTATTGTTGTGCCGCATGTGGAGGGAGACAAGATTACATTTGTGAATCTTATCTCCGAAAAAGCATTTGTGTACGATGATAACGGCCAGGCCACACAGGTAGATAGGCCAGACCTTGGCGCGCTGTATGACGAGCTGCGCAACGCTATGTTTGAAGCTGTTGCCGAAACAGACGACGCGCTAATGGAAAAGTTTTTCGCAGGAGAGCCCTTTACTATAGATGAGCTTACAGATGGCCTGCGCACAGGCACAAAAACAGGCGCTGTGTCGCCCGTGCTGTGTGGTGTATCTACCAGTATGGCGGCGTGTGATATGCTACTGTTTAACATAAAAGCCTTAATGCCCAGCGCCCAAAGGGGTGGTGGCATGCAGGCAGAGGCCGACGGCAAAGAGGTTATTATAGAATGCGACCCAAGCGGAGATTTGGCAGCGTATGTGTTTAAAACCGTGGCCGACCCGTTTGTGGGCAAGCTGTCGTATGTGAAGGTGGTTCGCGGTGTGCTTAAGCCCGACTCGGCACTGGTAAACAGCCGCACAGGTGAGGCTGAAAAGATGGGCAAGCTTTTGTTTGTGAAGGGTAAAAAACAAATAGATACTACCGAGATTTCAGCGGGTGATATGGGCGCTGTTACAAAATTGCAAAATGCGAAAACAGGCGATACATTGTGCAAACCCGGTAGCGTTGCGGCAGTGAAAAAGGTGCCGTTCCCCGGTGCTACATATAGTATGGCACTGCGCACCACCAAAAAAGGCGACGAGAGTAAGATATCTACAGCTATGCAACGCATGCTGGAAGAAGACCGCACGCTTGCATATAAAGTAGACTCTGAAACGCTGCAGCAGGTTATCAGCGGCCTTGGCGAGCAGCACCTTGATGTGGTTATAGCAAAAATGAAGAGCAAGTTTGGCGTGGAGGTGGAGCTGTCGCAACCAAGGGTTGCATACCGCGAAACACTGCGCAAAAAGGTTAAAAAGCAAGGCCGCCACAAAAAGCAAACAGGTGGCCACGGGCAGTTTGGCGATGTTATTATGGAGTTTGAGCCAAACGACTCGGACGAGCTGGTATTTGAAGAGAAAATCTTTGGCGGCAGTGTGCCGAAAAACTTCCATCCTGCTGTTGAAAAAGGCCTGCGCGAGGCCGCACAGCGCGGTGTGTTGGCAGGCTACCCGGTTGTGGGCCTGAAAGCTACACTGCTAGACGGTAGTTATCATGCGGTAGACTCATCTGAAATGGCGTTTAAAATGGCGGCAAAGGTTGCATATAAATCGGCACTGCCCGAGGCAGGCCCTGTGCTACTGGAGCCCATTGGCGCGCTGAAGGCGTATGTGCCGGACTCGAACACAGGCGATATTATGGGTGAAACCAACAAGCGCCGCGGGCGTGTTATGGGCATGAACCCGGCAGGCGACGGCCTACAGGTGGTGGAAGCCGAGATACCTGTGAGCGAGATGCACGACTTTACCACATACATGCGCCAGCTTACCCAAGGCCGCGGGCATTACGAGTTTGAGTTTGTAAGGTACGAGCCGTTGCCACAGCAGCTCGAGGCCAAGGTTATTGAAGATGCTAAGAAAATATTTGTGGATAAAGACGAAGACGAATAGGCAAAATACGGCGGAAATTGGCAGTGTGCCTATATTTTGGTTGACATGCGGTGCTATTTGTAATATAATAGCCTAAGTTATGTGCGGCAAAAAAAGATGCGATGTATCGAATTTTTGCCGGCAAGCTTTAAAGAAAGTACATTGCGGCATGCCGCAGTAATATTTATGTCGAAGGAGCGGGTATTAAATGGCTAATCCGCAAAAAAAAGAGGTTAAAGTAACCCGTGCGGGGCTTATAAAGCTAGAGGATGAGCTGAACCATCTTAAAACAGAGCGCCGAAAAGATGTGGCCGACAAGATAAAGGTGGCTCGTGGATATGGCGATTTATCGGAAAATAGCGAGTATGATGAAGCTAAAAACGAGCAAGGCATTGTGGAGAGCCGCATTGCCGAGCTGGAAACCATGCTAAAGCATATTCATGTAATTGACGAGGATGAGCTAACAAACGAGCATGTAATGGTGGGCAGCCATGTGAAGCTGCGCGACAGCGACGGCGACACAGACGAGTATGACATTGTGGGATCTACCGAGGCAGACCCTGCCGCAGGGAAAATTAGCGACGAGTCGCCTGTGGGTGCGGCGCTGATAAACCACGGTGCAGGTGATACGGTAGAGGTTACGTTGCCGTCGGGCGTGGTGGTGGCATACACCATTGTAGAGATTACAAAGTCGGACATTTAGCAGGCAGTCACTACGTAAAGTTATTACCGCACATATAAACAGAGCGGCTGCCGATATGGCTGGCCGCTCAGTTTGTGCGGTTTTTTGATTGCGACGAAAACGCAGATGGTACGAGTACTGGCAAAAGTAGGCGCATACATGATATACTAAGCCATGATGCTACATTATTATATTATGCATACTTTTAGGGTAGTAGCAGTATTTGCAGGTATAAATTTCTTTGTGCTAAAATGTGCTATTTGCGCATTATAATAATATAACATACAAATAAGTTTGTGTAATATATTTATTAGATTTGGTGCGCATAGCAAGTAACCACAAAGCAGGAGGACATAATGGATAAAGAGAAAGCAAAGCAGAGTATAGAGAAGGTTGGCGATGTGCTGGAAGCCGCAGTGGACAGTATACAGGACGTGGCGCAAGATTTTGTGCAGGAGCTTGAGCAGGAGGCACTGCACGAGCAAGCGCTTGTGCGCAGAGAAAAGCTGCAAGTGTTGCAGCAAGAAGGGCAAGACCCATTTAAAATTAACAGCTGGCCGCAAGATTCTTTCACAAGCGAGGTGAAGGAAACCTACAAAGACCTAGCCGAGGGCGAAGAGGGCCGCCGCGTGTGTATGGCAGGGCGCATGATGTCTAAGCGGGTTATGGGTAAGGCCAGCTTTGCCGACCTGAGGGACAGCAGTGGCACCATTCAGATGTACATACGCCGTGATGGCGTGGGCGAAGAGCCGTATGCGGCATTTAAAAAGTTTGATATAGGCGATATTGTGGGCGTTACCGGTGCGGTGTTTCGCACAAAGATGGGCGAGCTTTCGGTGAAGGCAGACGGTATTGTGCTGCTTTCAAAAAGCCTTTTGCCGCTACCTGAAAAGTGGCACGGACTGAAAGACCAAGAGTTGCGATATCGCCAGCGGTATGTAGATTTGATTGTGAATCCGCAGGTAAAGCAAACATTCCTTATGAGAAGTAAGATTATTTCGTCTATGAGGCGCTATTTTGATTCGCATGGATTTATGGAAGTAGAAACGCCTGTGTTGCATGTGCAGGCAGGCGGCGCAGCGGCGCGCCCGTTTACCACCCACCACAACACGCTAAACCTAGACATGCATCTGCGTATATCGCTGGAGCTTTACCTAAAGCGGCTGGTGGTGGGCGGATTTGACCGCGTGTATGAAATTGGGCGCAATTTCCGCAACGAGGGTATGGACCATAGCCATAACCCTGAGTTCACGATGATGGAGCTTTACCAAGCGTACACAGACTATTACGGCATGATGGATTTGTGCGAGGATATGATGCGCACTGTGGGCCGAGAGGTGCTGGGTGGAAAGGCGCAGGCCGAGTGGGGCGACGAAGTTATTGACCTTGAAACGCCGTTTTTGCGCATTACCATGCGGGAGATAGTGCAGAGGGAAACCAGCATAAACTTTGATGAGCTGGCCGATGCCACCGCCGCAAAAAAGCTGGCCGACGAACACGGCATAGCGTATGAAGCAAGGCACGAAAAAGGCGACATACTTAACATGTTCTTTGAAAAATACTGCGAGCCAAAGCTACGCCAGCCCACGTTTGTTACGGGGCATCCGGTGGAGATATCGCCGCTGGCAAAAAAAGACCCGGAAAATCCGGGGTACACACTGCGGTTTGAGCTATTTATTGCGGGCAAAGAGTTTGCCAATGCATTCAGTGAGCTGAACGACCCGATAGACCAGCGAACAAGGTTTGAGTATCAAGAGTTTTTGCGCCAGCAGGGCGACGACGAAGCCAGCGAGATAGATGAGGATTTTCTTACAGCGCTGGAGTACGGTATGCCGCCAACAGGTGGTATAGGAATAGGTGTAGACCGTTTTGTGATGCTACTTACAGGGCAAACAAGCATACGCGATGTGTTACTTTTTCCCACAATGAAGCCGCTGGGACAGCAAAAAACAGCGCAGCATCAAGAGGAAAAAGAGTAATGAAGATAATGGCAGTGGACTATGGCGATGCCCGCACGGGGCTTGCCGTGTGCGACCGCACCGAGACGCTGGCAAGCCCTGTTGGTGTGATTGAAGAGAAAAGCATAGCCAAGGCGGCCGAGAAAATTGTGTATGCCAGCCGTGAGTTTGAGGTGGGGCTGGTAGTGCTGGGGCTACCTGTGAACATGGACGGTAGCGAGGGCAAAAGGGCGGCCAAAACCAGAAAGCTGGGCGGTATTTTGAGCAACATTTTGGAGGTGCCGCTGGAATACTGGGACGAGCGCAACACCACAAAAAATGCCGAGGCGCTACTTAGTGAAGCAGGGGTGTATGGCCAAAAGCGCAAGCAGGAGCTGGACGCATTGGCCGCCGCTATAACGCTGGAGAGCTATCTTGCGTACAGGCGCAACACATCGCAGCAAGGCTAAATTTTAAATATTATGTGATAATATCTGCAGAAATTAACATAATTTTTCAGCAAAATAAAAAAACTTGACCTTAATTGGTCAAGTTTTTTGTTTTGGATGTTTAGTCGAATGATTTTAATTGGAATATATGAGTATGCAATGTTTTTTCTTCTAATGATCGGTGTAGAATGATATTAATATGTGAATAATGCTTAAAATTGGCTGATTGAGGCATGCAATGACTGCGCCATAGACATACAGCCATCGCGAAGCCAAAGCAGGTTGTCGGCTTGTAGGCGGGTGTCTTTTGAGGTGTGGATGCGGGCAACAAAAAGCCCGATTATGGGAGATTTTTGCAGTGTGGCTGCGCCTATACCTCGTTTGAAGTGCAGTTGGTCGGAGGGGAAGAAGGTGAGGGGGGAGGTGTCTACCAAAAGGGATTTGCCTGCGGGCGGGGCAAAGGCTGTTTGCAATTGCGAGATAAGTTGCGCATCTTTGCGGCAGGTGCGGGGGAGTATAAACAGCAGGTTATCGCCGTCGCCAACGCAGTCGAAGTTTAGCAAAAGAGCGTTTGGCAGGCGACGGTACTCGCGGCTAAGCTGTGAAGAGCCCAGCAGGCCAAGCTCTTCGTTATCGAAAAACACAAGTGCTACATTTTGGCGATGCTCTTCGGGTATTGCAAGGGCAATCTCGAACAATGTGAGGATGCCTGAGGTGTTGTCGTTTGCGTTATTTTTGTTGGCGGGGCCTGCCAGAATAAGAACAATTATGGTAATGCCTATGGCATAGATGGAGAAAAATACTGCGAATATGGGCAGCTCTAAAAAAGAAAGGCCTACCGTTGCAGCTATGAGCAATATGGCAAAAACAAAGGCTAAGAGTAGCTGGTATACGAGGGATGCAACTATGTTGCGTGGGGCTAAGAAGTTTGGGAACGGCAGGCGGGCAGGGGTGTCGTAGTGGGCGGTGAGCACAAGTTTTGCGGTTTCTATATCGCCTGCAATTATGTTGTTGCTTTTGACAATACGCCCTTTTTGCTGAAGGGTTACATCCCAGCCTGCCTCTTTTAGCAGGGCGGTAGCCTGTTGTATAAAAGCTTGTTTTTGGGCTTTTGTTTTGCGCACCTGGTGCTCCGCAAAAATTTGCTGAGAGTGTGTGGTGAGGTCGTTAAGATGTGTAGTGGAGTCGAATTTCATAACAATTAAATTCACTTTCTGAAAATAAGATAACCTGCAGATAGCAAACACTAATAGCCAAGCTCTTGTGCAACCAGTAGCACATGAATGCGATTATCTTTCATCTGGCGGCGCAGTACAAGCTCTATGTTACAGATACGCTGAGTGCTGTTGCAGTTTTCGCATTTTCCGGTTTGCACACAAGGAGTGTTTAGGTTTAGTCGGCGGCAGTTTGTGGGGCGAGCAATGGTTTCCAGGCGCTGGTGGGCGGCTTGCAGGTTTGGCACAATTTTGTTGTAGCCTACCACAAATATTACCCTTTTTGGCCCGTAGGCAATGGCCGCCACGCGGTTGCCGCCGCCATCTATATTAAGAATTTCGCCCTGCTCGGTAACGGCGCTTGCAGAGGTGAAAAAATATTCTACGCTGAGGGCTTTGTGCATCACCTCGGAGCGGTTTACGCCCGGGGCGTCGCGGTTGAGGTAGGTGTAGCTGCCGCTGTCTAAGAGCTGTAGCACGCCGCTTTCGGCAAGGCTCATGCCACCGCCGTTAGACACGCTGCTGCCCTCGGGCACAAGCGTGCGCACAAATGGCACAACGTCGGCCGTGTTTTGCAGAATATAAGCCTGCATGTTGTTGCGCTCGAGCGCAAGTTTTACCCGCTCGAGTCGTTTTTGGGTGGTGAACTCTAAATGTTTATCCACTGCGGTGTCCTCCTTTACGGTGTTTGCTTTATAAATATGCGGCCTATGCGCCACGCTATAAAGCGGAAGATGGATACAATAAGGCTACCCTCTACCCATATATAGTTGGGCAGGTGTTTTAGCCTGAATTTTGGTTTTTTCATGCTTGAGAGCAGCGCAAAGCCTTCGCGCATGCCTTTGCGCCAGGGCGCGCCAAAGCCCCGAAGGTGAAAAACCACCGTTTTGATGGCGTAGCCTATAAAAAGGAAAGGGAGGTTCAACAATAACATTAGGATAGGCATGTTTTTGTAAGGAAGCAGCAGGCTATTGCGTCCGCTTTGGATGCTTTTAAAGTCGTTATAGCGTGCGCCCTTAGCGCCGCCTGTGGTGGCGCCGCCAATGTGGGTGCAGGTGGCGACGGGGCAGTAGATGTTTTGCCAGCCAAGGCTGTTTGCACGCCAGCCAATGTCTACATCTTCAAGATAGGCAAAGAAACATTCTTCAAAAAGGCCTATCTCGTCAAAGGCGCTTTTTCGGTATAAAGCCGCGCCGCCACAGCAGGAAAAAACACGCTGTGTGCGCATGTATTTGGCGGCTGGGAAGCTGTCGCCGCGGCGGAAAGCCCAGCCAAACAGCGTAACAAAATCGCCTGCGTCGTCTACGCTGGTGGGATGCCAGTGTTGTAGCATTAAGCATTGTACCGAAAAGCAGCGCTCGTTTTGCTGCATGCATTTAAGCATCTCTTCAAGCATGGTGGGTGCGGCGAACGCGTCGTTGTTAAACAGTAGCACAAACGGCGCTTTTGCCGCTTTTATGCCCTGGTTTACAGCCGGCGCAAAGCCGAGGTTTTCTTTGTTTTGAATAAGCGTGTAGCCCGGGCGCGATTCGTAGCTTTTTGCAATATCAAGGCTTTGGTCGCTGGAGCCGTTATCTACCACGATAAGCTCAAAGTCTTGCTCGGTTTGTGCATAAAGGCTGTCTATGCTGCCCTGCAGCCAGCCGGCACCGTTAAGGTTTGGAAGTACAATGCTAACCTTCAAACACACAGCCTCCTTTCGCTTTGTGGCGCAATTTATTCATTAATTGTACAGCTTTCTCTGCGCTTGTGCAAGCGGGGCAAAACTGGTACAATAATACGAGCATTGTTTGGGAGGGATAGCATGGGGCGGCTGGCGGAAATAGAACTATTTTTGCTGGATATGGACGGCACATTTTATTTAGGCAATCGGCTGCTGCCGGGTGCTAAAGAATTTTTGCAAGCGTGCAACCAAAAGGGTGTACGCTATTGCTTTTTAACAAACAATTCTTCCAAAAGCAGCGAGGACTACATAAAGCGCTTGGCCGAGATGGGTGTAGAGGTGAGCGAGCAGCAGATGTATACCTCGGGGGACGCGAGCTTACAGTATATAAAGGAACAAGGCTGGCCTGAGGATATTTTGCTGGTGGGAACAAACAGCCTGCGCATACAGTTTGAAAAAGCGGGCTGGCGCACAAGGGCTGAGCGCCCGCAAGCGGTTTTACTTGGGTTTGATACAGATATTAGCTACGACACGCTGTGTAAACTGTGTGACGCGGTGCGCAGTGGGGTGCCGTATGTGGCTACCCACCCAGACAATAACTGCCCGGTGCCGGGCGGCATGATACCTGATGTTGGAGCGGTTATTGCGTTTGTGCATGCTGCCACCGGCCGCCTGCCCGATGTGGTTGTGGGCAAGCCAAATAAGGATATTGCACGGCTTGTGGCGCAAAAAGCAGGCCTACCGCTTGAAAAGATATGTATGGTGGGCGACAGGCTATATACCGACATTGCGCTTGGAAAAGCAGGGGTACATACAGCGCTTGTGTTTTGCGGCGAAGCTACGCGAGACGAGCTTGCGCACAGCGAGATACAGCCTGACTATGTTTTTGAAAATCTTGGTGAGATGATAAAAGAGCTGTAGCGCTGCATGGGTTTGTGCGGTGTGGTAAGCTCGATATTTTTATGCCGATTTTGAGAGGATGCGGCAAAAACAGAGGGAGTGTATAGGGGAATGTTAAGAACATTTATATGGGCGGCTTGGATGTTTATATACATGGGTGTGCGCTTGCCGCTTTATGCAGTTGCGTGTAGCTACGAGAGAAAAGGGCAGATGGACAAGCGCGACGAGATGATACGCAAGCATGTGCATTTATGGGCGAGCCGGCTGCTAAAGCATATTAGAATGAATGTGGTGATTGAAGGTGAAGAGAACCTACCATCGCCCGACGAGGCGGTGATGTTTGCGGCGAACCACCAAAGCTATCTTGATATCCCGGTTCTGTTGGCGTGCATAAACCCGCCGTTTCCGCTATTAGCGCGCGACGGGATTGGCAGGGTGCCAATTTTGGGGCTTTGGATGAAAAAGCTTGACTGTGTGCTGATAAACCGCGACGACACCCGTGCAGCAATGCAAGGGCTTAGAGATGCCGAAAGGCTGCTGAAAAGCGGCAAGAGCCTGCACGTGTTCCCAGAGGGGACACGCTCTAAAAGCGGGAATGTGCGTGAGTTTAAAAGCGGGGCATTGCGGGTGGCGGTGAAAGCAGGGGTGCGAATTGTGCCAATAGCGATACAGGGCACATACCACGGCCTTGAAGGGGATGGCATGAAGCTGAAGCCTGCAAACGTAAGGCTTACCATTCTGCCTGCGCACGAGACAAGCGGCCTTAACCGCGACGAGCAAAAAGAGCTTGGCGAAAAGCTAAGGCAGGCTATATGTGCTGAGATGGAGAAAACCCCCGAGCCGCAGCAGCCGCAAAAATAGCGGCAGAGCCGCTTGGCTTTAATAGGAAAGCCTTTTGGGCAATATAAATAGTCGTACTATTAAGAGGGATTATTTATATAGTTAGGAAGCATTACTTTATGAAAAAGAAAAAAACTATTAGGATAGTGGGAATAATATTAGGCGTATTATTGCTTTTATCAGTAGGTAGTGGAACATTTGATTATTTTAGAGTTTATAGTGCAGAAAAACCCATATTCACAATAGCTGTAACTGCTGACAACGGCGGTACAGGAACATATTATGGGCTGGGTTATCAAATAGAAATTAAAGGTAATTTTATGCCAGAAGACCCTATTGCAGGAATAAAATATGTTAAATATTCTGTACTGGGAACGAGCATTGAAGAAATTGTTTTTGAATGAAACAGGCATAGCATGAATTAAAATTCGGTATGCGAGCTGTGGCGATGCGTATTTTAAAATAGAGATGCGAAAAGGTAGTGTAAGGTAGTACATATAGGCTTTGTTACGGCAAAGCGCTTGCCGTGAAAAAAGGCTACACATAAACCGGAAGGGGGCGTAAAAACAGATGAGGCATAAACGCTTTACGCCGGTATGCATATTGGTGGTGCTATGCGTACTACTTGCGGCCTGTGCGGCGCCGCCTTCTATGGACGGGGGTGCGCAGGCGGCCTCTGGTTCGGCGCAAGGCGCGCAAAGCGGAAGCGGCGAAGCCGCTGCGGGGGATGCGCAGGCGCAAGACAGCATATATACGCCGGATTTTGAGCCTGCGGCGGCGGCGGTGTGTGTGGTGAATGAAAACACAGGGACTGTGGTTTACGAAAAAAAATGCAGACCAGCAGATGATACAGGCTAGCTTGGTTAAGATGATGACCGCTGTTTTGGCGATGGAGTATATTGAGCGGTATGGCCTTGATTTAGACACCGAGCTGGTGGACTCTACCGACAAAATATGGATTTTTAATGTGCTTGCAGATTACAGAATAGCTACCGGCAGCTCGCCGTCTACCGCCGACATTCGCAGGGGCGAAACGCTTAGCTTTAGAGAGCTGTTATATGCAACGCTTCTGCCTAGCGCCAACGAAGCGGCGCTGATTTTGGCCGACCACGTGAGCGGCGGATACATGGAAAATTTTATGTATCAGATGAATACCCGTGCCCAGCAGCTGGGCTGTAGCGGAACGTATTTTGCCGATGCAAACGGGCTTTCGGAAGCAAACGTGACAACAGCGCAGGATATGGTGCTTATAGTTCGAGAGTTTATGAGCTACCCAGAGCTTGTGGAGATTGCGTCGGAAAGTAGCTACCAAATGGCGGCGCACGAGCTACATACAGAGCCGTATACAATTCACACAACCAACCGTTTGCTGGTGCAAACCAGCCCGTACTACAGCGCATTTAGCGGCGCGGCGGGAACTGTGGTGGCGGGCAAAACCGGTAGTCTTTACGACTGGCAAAATTTTGCGTCGATGGCGCAGCAGGATGGCGAGAGTTATATATGTGTTGTGCTGGGTAGCCCAAACGGTGCCGATTTGGTGGGCGCAGCGCTGGAGCCTGCGCAAAACAGGCCTGCGCTTTATGAGAGCGCACAGCTGTATGAGTGGGTGTTTGATAGCTTTGAGGTGCGCTCGGCGATAGATGTGGAACAGCCGGTAACCGAGCTTAGAGTGCGATATTCTATTGAGCAAGATACCGTGCATTTGATGCCGTCGGACGATGTGCAGGCGGTGTTACCTATTGGTGCAAGCGACGAGCTGATACGCCGCAACTACGAGCTACCGCCACAGCTGGACGCGCCCGTACAGCAGGGGGATGTTGTGGGGGTTGTGCGGTTGTCGGTTGAGGGGCAGGAGATTGGCACGGCAGACTTGATAGTGGCACAGACGCTGGAGCGAAACAATACGCTGTACCTGTTTAGCAGAATAGGCGAGTTTTTTACGTCGACGTATGTTAAGGTGTTGTTGGTGCTTTTAATTATGATGGCGGCAGCGTATGCGGCGCTGGTTGTGTGGGCAGGTAGAAAAAGAGCACAGCGCAAAGCGCAGGCTGCTGCAAGAGGCGGCGCATACAGGCCCAAAGGTGGCGCGCAGAGCGCAAAGCAAAACAGGCAAGATGGGAAAAGGCGTTAGGCGCTTAGCCAAGCTACTATGATTTAAACACGTTTTTTATTTTGCAAGGTACAACCTATCAATAATTACGGCACAAACGGAGAGAAGACATATGAACACAAAAAGATGTGAGCGAAACATAAGCCTGTTGATGGATTATTATGAGCTTACAATGGCGCAGGGATATTTTGATGGCGATTATCAAAACAGCGTGGCTGTGTTTGATATGTTTTTTCGTAAGCTGCCGGATGGCGGCGGATTTGCCGTTATGGCGGGGCTTGAGCAGTTTGTGCAGGCGATAGAAGAGTTTCACTTTTCGCAGGAGGATATTGAGTATCTGCGCAGTAAGAATATATTTAGCGAAGAGTTTTTAGAGTATCTGCGTGATTTTGAGTTTCACTGCAATGTGTGGGCCGTGCCGGAGGGTACGCCGATATTCCCGGGCGAGCCTATTGTTACGGTGGAGGGGCCGTGCATAGAAGCGCAGCTTATTGAAACGCTGCTGCTGGTGAGCATAAACCACCAAAGCCTTATTGCCACAAAAGCAAGCAGGGTTGTGCGCGCGTGTGGCAAGCGGCCTGTGATGGAGTTTGGCGCAAGGCGTGCGCAGGGCTACGACGGCGCAATTTACGGCAGCCGCGCGGCGTATATTGGCGGGTGCGCCTCTACCAGCAACGTGCTGGCCGAAAAAATGTTTGGTATTCCCGTTACCGGTACAATGGCCCACAGCTGGGTGCAGATGTTTGACTCGGAGTATGAGGCGTTTAAGGCGTATGCAGAGCGCTACCCCGACAACTGCATGCTACTGGTGGATACATACAACACGCTAAAAAGCGGTGTGCCCAACGCCATAAGGGTGTTTGACGAGGTGCTAAAGCCTATGGGCAAAGCGCCTAAGGGTATCCGCATTGATTCGGGCGATATTGCGTACCTTTCAAAGCGTGCAAGAGAGATGCTACGCGAGGCCGGGTATGGAGATGTGGCGATATGCGCGTCTAACTCGCTGGATGAGTATATTGTGCGCGATTTGCTGTTGCAGGGGGCCGAGATTGACCTATTTGGTATTGGGGAGACGCTGATTACCTCTAAAAGCTCGCCTGTGTTTAGCGGGGTGTATAAGCTGGCGGCGGTGAAGGACGGCGGGAAGTATGTGCCTAAGATTAAAATTAGTGAAACGGCCGAAAAGATAACAACGCCGTGTCTTAAAAAGCTTTGGCGTATATATGATAACGAGAGTGGCAAAGCAATGGCCGACTATATTACCCTGGCAGACGAAGTACCCGACACTGAAAATGGAATTACGCTGTTTGACCCGCAGCAAACCTGGAAAAGGCGCACATACCATAACTGCCATGCAGAGCTTTTAAGCGTACCTATATATAAAGAGGGTAAGCTTGTGTATAAATTACCCACCTTAAAGGAGATTCGCGAGAGGTGCGCACAGCAGTCGGATACGCTGTGGGATGAGGTAAAGAGGTTTGAGTACCCGCACAAGTATTATGTGGATTTATCACAGAAGCTTTGGGACGAGCGCAACCGTTTGTTACAGCAGGCTGGGATTGTGTAAACAAAAAATATACTGCCGAGAAGCCGCAAGGTTTCTCGGCAGTAGGTATGTAGGAGGAATACTGCAGCACTGCGGAGTATGAATTTTGTTGCAAAACAGCTTTAAAATGGGTTTTCTATAGCTTTTACATCGAAAAGGCGGCCTTGTGGCAATACTTTTTAGATATTTTTATGAATTGCAAACAGGGTATGAAAAGCGGTATAATATAACAATATGTTACAAAATCATTTGCAAAAAAATATCCGTGCACACCGCGCGGCAAAACAACACATGGAGGGGCCGGAATGTTTACTGTTGCAACCTTGAATAGGATATCGTCTAAGGGATTGAAGCGCCTGCCGAATTCGCTATTTCAAATTGAGGAAGACGGGGCGCAAAGCCCAGACGCAATACTTGTGCGCAGTGCAAACTTACTGGATGCAAAGCTTGAAGAGAACCTGCTAGCCATTGCGCGTGCAGGCGCAGGTACCAACAACATCCCGGTAAAAGATTGCAGTGAGCAAGGCATTGTGGTGTTTAATACACCCGGTGCTAACGCAAACGCGGTTAAAGAGCTGGTTTTGGGCGGGATGGTAATGGCCAGCCGCAATGTTGTGGGTGGAATTGCGTGGTGCAACAGCGTGGCCGACAGCAGTGAGGACCTGGGTGCACTTGTGGAAAAAAGCAAAAGCCGTTTTGCAGGCCCTGAGCTTGAGGGCAAAACACTGGGCGTTATGGGGCTTGGCGCAATTGGTGTGAAGGTGGCAAACATGGCTACCCACCTGCATATGGAGGTGCTGGGGTACGACCCGTACATCTCGATAGACTCGGCGTGGAGCCTGTCGCGTAGTGTGAAACACAGCACTAATATATCGGATATTTTGCAAAATTCTGACTACATTACGCTACACCTGCCTGCCACCGACGAGACCCGTGGGCTTATTGGCAAGGACACCATTGCGATGATGAAGGAAGGCGTGCGTATTCTTAACTTCTCTCGTAGCGAGCTTGTGGACGACAAGGCGCTGCTGCACGGGCTAAAAAGCGGGCGCATAGCTGCGTATGTGACAGATTTTCCAAAGGCAGAGCTTATGGGAGCACCGGGCGTTATAGCCATACCGCATCTGGGCGCCTCTACCCCTGAAAGTGAAGAGAACTGCGCTGTTATGGCGGCAGACCAGCTGAGGGAGTATCTGCTGAACGGTAACATAGAAAATAGCGTTAATATGCCTTCTATTCACATTCCCCGAAATGGCGGCGGGCGCATATGCGTGATAAACTACAACGAAAAAGGTATACTGGCAGGGCTTACCGCTGTGTTGGACGGTGCAGGGCTGAACATTGCCAGCATGACAAACAAGAGCCGAAATGAGTATGCATATACCATAATTGATGTGGAAGGCGAAATTGCACCGCAAGAGATAGAGAAGATTAAAAAGGTAGAGGGCGTTATAAAAGCTAGGGCGATAAACCCATAATTTTGCGGGTAGGTGTGTGCAAAAGTTGAATAACACACAATTTTTACAGGTTTTTTTGTGCTTTTGCAGTGTGGATGGTGTACAATGTAAAAACAGTGAAAAGCAAAGGCGGTAAAGAGCATGGTTTTGGTAACGGGTGGCGCAGGGTATATAGGTAGCCACACCTGTGTTGAGCTGCTGCAAAGCGGGCACGAGGTGGTGGTGGCCGACAGTCTTGTGAATGCAAGCAGAGAGGCACTGCGCCGGGTGCAGGAGATATGCCAAAAGCAGGTGCGCTTTTATGAGGTGGACCTGTGCGATGAAGCCGCAGTGGAAAAAATATTCTGCGAAAACCCGCAGATTAATGCCGTTGTGCATTTTGCGGCGCTGAAGGCCGTGGGCGAGAGCGTGCAAAAGCCGCTGGAGTATTACGCAAACAACATAGGGTGTTTGCTTAATGTTATAAAAGCCATGCGCCGCCACGGGGTGATGAATTTTGTGTTTTCGTCGTCGGCTACCGTGTATGGCCAGCCCGAGGAAGTGCCAGTGAAGGAAGACGCGGCGGTATCGGCAACAAACCCGTATGGCGCTACAAAGATGTTTGCAGAGCGCATACTTACAGATATATGTGCGGCAGAGCCTGCGTTTAATGTGGCTTTGCTGCGGTATTTTAACCCCATTGGGGCGCATCCGTCGGGCAGAATAGGCGAAGACCCTGAGGGAATTCCCAACAATCTTGTGCCGTATATTGCGCAGGTGGCTGTGGGGCGGCTTTCGCATGTGAGCGTGTATGGTGACGACTACCCAACCCCGGACGGCACAGGCGTGAGGGATTATATTCATGTGGTAGACCTTGCGCTGGGGCATGTGGCCGCGCTGAAAAAGCTGGAGCAAAACTGCGGGCTTTTTGTGTGTAACCTTGGCACAGGGCAGGGGTACAGCGTTTTGGAGATAATAAAAGCGTATGAAAAGGCGGCTGGAAAGCCGATACCGTATAAAATAACCGCAAGGCGCGCGGGCGACGTGGCTATAGTTTATGCAGACCCAAAAACAGCACAGCAAGAGCTGGGGTGGACAGCGCAGTACGGCATAGAGCAGATGTGTGCGCATTCGTGGGAGTGGCAAAAGCAAAACCCAAGAGGGTATAAATAAATATGGCGTAGGCAAGGTGCCGTAAGGCATAGAGCCTTTAGCCGAAAAAAGGAGCAGAACATGAGCAAACCTGTACTGGCGATTATGGCGGCCGGAATGGGCAGCCGATATGGCGGGCTGAAGCAGATGGACCCTGTGGGCCCGGGTGGCGAAGTGATTATTGACTATTCGCTGTATGATGCAAAAAAAGCAGGGTTTGACAAAGCAGTATTCATTATTAAACGTGCTATTGAGAAAGATTTTAGGGAGATAATAGGCAAAAGGGTAGAGCAGCATATTGATGTGGAGTATGCTTTTCAAGAGCTGGACCAACTGCCTGCCGGCTTTGAGGTGCCGCAAGGGCGCGAGAAGCCTTGGGGTACAGCGCATGCGCTACTGGCGGCAAAGCATGTGATTAACGGGCCGTTTGCGGCTATCAATGCCGACGACTATTATGGCCCGCAAGCGTTTAAAGAGATATATAACTTTTTGGCAGCGCCGCAAAAGGCCGACGGGCGCCAGCACTATGCTATGGTGGGATACAGGATTGAAAATACCGTTACAAGCCATGGAACGGTGGCACGCGGCGTGTGTGTGGAGGATAGCGAGGGCTATCTTACAGGCATTGCCGAGCGTTTGAAGATAGAAAAAACAGCTAGCGGCGCACGCTTTACCGAAGACGACGGCCAAAGCTGGACAGACATTGCCGCAGGCACGCCTGTGTCTATGAATTTTTGGGGGTTTGGTAAGGACTTTTTGCAGCTTGCGCAGGATAATTTTGCGGAGTTTTTGCAGCAAGGCCTGAAAGAGAACCCGATGAAGTGTGAATATTTACTGCCAAACTACGTAAACCAGCTGATGCAGGCGAGTGTTGCCGACGTGAAGGTGTTGCAAAGCGGAGATGTGTGGCACGGCGTTACATATAAAGAAGACAAGCCGGCCGTTGTGCAGGCGCTGGCGCAAAAACACAAGGACGGTGAATACCCCACACCGCTTTGGTAAATATTACAAAACTGTACAATAGCCGCAGATGGTTGTATAATACTAAGGCAAGTATGGGTACGGCTGTGTGTAAAAAGGAGGCAAACCATGATAACATTTTATAATACAATGGGAAAAATAAGCATGACAACAAGCTTTTTTTCAGAGCTTGTTGCTACCGCAGTGCAGAGCGGATATGGCGTGGCGGGTATGGCCACAAAGGGCGCTGCCGATAGCATTAGAAGTTTTATAAACAAAGACCACCCCGAAAAAGGTGTGCGCGTTACCGAGCAGGACGACGGGCTTGTAATAGAGCTGCATATTATGGTAACGTATGGGCTTAACATTGCGCAGGCGGTGAAAAGCATTACGCACAAAATTAAGTATGTGGTGCAAGAGGCAACCGGCCTTGAGGTGAAAAGCATTCACGTTAGTGTAGACGATATAGTGGGCTAAAAGCACCACTTTCAAAATAAAAAAGTACAGCCGCCAAAAAATGGCCGCTGCTATTAGGAGAGCAATTTATTATGATAAGCGGAAAAATGTTAAGAGATGCAATTATATCGGGGGCTAACTGTATTGATAGCCACAAGGCAGAGGTGGACGAGCTGAATGTGTTCCCTGTGCCGGACGGTGACACCGGCACAAACATGGGCATGACCTGTTCTGCCGCTCGCAACGAGCTTGTGGGTATAGCAGATGGCAGTAGTGTTGGCGATGTGGCACACACGGCGGCCTCGGCTATGCTGCGTGGAGCGCGCGGAAACTCCGGCGTTATTACATCGCTGCTATTTAGAGGCTTTTCAAAGGCTTTGGCGGGCAAAGAAGTTGCAGAGGCCGGCGATATTGTGCAGGCGCTACAAACAGGCGTTGCTGCAGCATACAAAGCTGTTATGAAGCCAACCGAGGGTACCATGCTTACGGTAGCTCGTGTGGCCAGCGAAAAAGCTGGCGAAAGCGGCGAGCAAGACGCTGTGAAGCTGTGGGCTTTGGTGGTACGCGAGGCGCGCGCCGCGCTGGACGAAACACCAAACCAGCTGGAAGTTTTGAAAAAAGCCGGCGTTGTGGACGCAGGCGGCATGGGTTTTTGCTATATTTTAGAGGGCATGCAGGCTGTTATTGAGGGCAAAGGCATTCTGCCCGGAACACCCGCGCCTGCGCCTAAAAAGACGGCAAAGCTTTCCACCGCAAATGTGGGCAAGGGCGTATTTGCGCAAGAGCTAAACCCAGACATTACCAACGCATACTGCACAGAGTTTCTTGTGAACCGTGAAAAGAAAACCTCGCCCACAAAGCTGCGCGCGTTTTTAGAGTCTAACGGCGACAGCGTTGTTGTGGTGGACGATGACGATATTATCAAGTGCCATGTGCACACAGCAGACCCGGGCAAGATATTGACTAAGGCAATAGAGTTTGGGTATCTTTCGGCCATAAAGATAGAGAACATGCACGAGCAGTACGAAACCCGCCAAGCGCAGGGCGCAGGGCTGGAAAAACAGGCCGAGGCAGAGGGCGCAGAGAACCCGGGAGCATTCCCGTATGCGGCGGTTAGCGAAGACCAAAAGTATGGCTTTGTGGCTGTAGCAGCGGGCGACGGCTTGCAGGAAGTGTTTAGCGACCTTGGCGCAGACGCTGTGGTTAGCGGCGGGCAAACAATGAACCCCTCTACCGAGGATATTCTTAGCGCTGTGCATAGCGTGCCTGCGGGCATTGTGTTTGTTTTGCCTAACAACAAAAACATTATTATGGCGGCAGAGCAGGCGTCTAAGCTGGCCGACCGCAAAGTGGTGGTTGTGCCTACCCGCACGGTGCCGCAGGGCATGAGCGCAATGCTTGCGTTTGACCCCGACGCAGATGTGGACACAAACACCATAGAGCTTGGCAAAGCGGCCGACGCTGTTAAAACGGGGCTTGTTACCTTTGCGGCTCGTAACTCTGACTTTGATGGCAAAAAGATACAGCGTGGCGAGATATTGGCGCTGGAAGAGGGCAAGCTGTCGAGCGTGGGTACAGACATTACCAAAATGACCTACCGCCTAGCGCGTGCCATGAGCAAACGCGACACCAGCTTTATTACGCTGATATACGGCAGCGACGTTAGCCGCGAAGATGCCGAGAAAACAGCCGAAATAGTGCAGGAGAAGGTTGGCAAGAATATAGAGGTTACTCTTATTTATGGCGGCCAGCCTGTGTACTACTACATGGTTTCGGCCGAGTAGCATAGGCTAACCGATTTGATATAGGCTTGCGGATTTTTTATACAGATATAAAAAATAAGCTGCGGCACAGCTAGGGGTGCGCCCTAAAAAGTGAGCAGCTGCAAGCAGGGTTTGAAACTTTGGACAAATAAAAAACGTGTTGGCTTTGCATTTGGCAGGCTAACATAACCCAGCGCTTTTACAGCGCACGGCTTAGGAGATGCGCATTTGGCACTGTTTGATAAATTATTCGGAAGTTTTTCCGACAAAGAGATTAAGCGAATAAAGCCTATTACCGAGCAAATTTTAGCTATGGAAAGCGAATTTGCCAGTATGAGCGACGCAGAACTTCAGGGCATGACGCCGAAGTTTAAGCAGCGGCTTGAAAATGGCGAAAGCCTAGATGATATTATGCCGCAGGCGTTTGCGGTTTGCCGTGAAGCGGCAAGCCGTGTGCTTGAGATGAAGCATTTTCCCGTGCAGCTTATTGGCGGCGTAGTGCTGCACAAGGGCATGATTGCCGAGATGAAAACCGGCGAGGGTAAAACGCTGATGGCAACGCTTGCGGTATACCTGAATGCGCTAAGTGGTAACGGAGTGCATGTGGTAACGGTGAACGACTATCTGGCAAAGCGCGATAGCGAGTGGATGGGCAAGCTGTACCGATATCTTGGCCTCTCGGTGGGGCTTATTGTGCATGGTATAGAGCCTGCACAGCGCCGCGAGCAATATGCGGCCGACATTACCTACGGCACAAACAACGAGTTTGGCTTTGACTACCTGCGCGACAATATGGTTGTGCAAAAAGACAATATGGTACAGCGTGGGCATGCGTATGCTATTGTGGACGAGGTGGACTCGATTTTGGTGGACGAGGCACGCACACCGCTTATTATTAGCGGCCAGGGCGACAAAAGCACCGACCTTTACAACCGGGCAGACTCGCTGGCAAAAACCCTAAAAGCAACGCTTGTAACCGAGCTGGACGACAAGGTAGACCACGACGAAGACGAGGACATTACAGGCGACTATATTGTGAACGAAAAAACCCGCACGGTTACGCTGACCAAGCGTGGCATTGTGAAAGCTGAGAAGTTTTTTGGGCTGGAGAATTTGTCGGACGCAGAAAATATGGCAATTTCGCACCATGTGAACCAAGCGGTAAAAGCGCGCGGAGCTATGCGGCGGGATATCGACTATGTTGTGCGTGATGGCGAGGTTATTATTGTGGACGAGTTTACCGGGCGCCTTATGGTAGGGCGGCGGTATAACGAGGGCTTGCACCAGGCTATTGAGGCAAAAGAGGGCGTGAAGGTTGAGCGCGAAAGCAAGACGCTGGCCACCATTACCTTCCAAAACTTTTTCCGCATGTACAAAAAGCTATCCGGTATGACAGGCACTGCTAAAACCGAAGAGGATGAATTTAACGAGATATACGGCCTGCAGGTGGTGGAAGTGCCCACCAACAAGCCGATGGTTCGCATTGACCGTGCCGATGCTGTGTATAAAACAGTAAACGGCAAGCACGGTGCGGTTATAGAGCAGGTAAAAGAGTGTTACGAGAAGGGCCAACCGGTGCTTGTGGGTACAATTAGCATTGAAAAGAGCGAGCTGTTGTCGAAAATGCTAAAGAAGCAGGGCGTGAAGCACGAGGTGCTGAATGCGAAGCACCACGACAAAGAGGCGCAGATTGTGGCGCAGGCAGGCCGTAAAGGCGCTGTAACCATTGCTACAAACATGGCAGGCCGTGGTACCGACATTGTGCTGGGCGGTAACGCCGAGTTTATGGCTAAAGAGGAGATGCGCAAGCGCAACTTTAGCGAAGAGCTATTGGTGGAAGCTACCGGCCATGCCGACACGAGCGATGAGGAGATACTGAATGCCCGCAAGGTGTATGCAGAGCTATATAGCGATAAAAAGCAGGTGATTGATGCCGAGGCCGAAGAGGTGAAAAAGGCGGGCGGCCTGTTTATAATTGGTACCGAGCGTCACGAAAGCCGCCGTATAGATAACCAGCTGCGTGGGCGCGCCGGCCGCCAGGGAGACCCCGGCGAGAGCAGGTTTTTTCTGTCTTTGGAAGATGACCTGATGCGGCTGTTTGGCGGCGAGCGTGTGCAGGCAATGATGGACACGCTTGGCGTGGACGAAGATGTGCCGATTGAAAACAAGATGATTACCAGCACAATAGAAAACGCGCAACGCCGCATAGAGGGGCGCAACTTTGAAGCACGTAAAAATGTGCTTAGGTTTGACGATGTTATGAACAGCCAGCGCGAGATTATATATGGCCAGCGCCAGAAGGTACTCTCGGGCGAGGATGTGTCGGAAAATATTCGCACCATGATGCATGAGAGCATTGCAAGCAATGTGGCCACCTATTGCACAGGGCAAGAGCAGACCGAGTGGAACATTACCGGCTTGCGTGACCATTACCTAGGCTGGCTTACCGCAGAGCAGGACTTTAGGTATACAGAGCAAGAGCTGGAAGGTATGCAGAGCGAGCAGCTGACAGAATTTTTGGTACAGCGTGCTGAAAAAATTTGCGATGACAAAGAGAAAAAGTATGGCGAAAAGATGATGCGCGAGCTTGAGCGTGTGGTACTTTTGCGCAATGTAGACACAAAGTGGATGGACCATATTGATGCGATGGACGAGTTGCGCCGTGGTATTTACCTGCGTGGCTACGCCCAGCGCGACCCTGTGGTAGAGTATCGGCTTGAGGGCTTTGATATGTTCGACGCCATGGTGGAGTCGATAAGAGAAGACGCAACCAAAATGCTGATAACCGTACAGATACGCAGTGGAGATGAGCCAAAGCGTACACAGGTGGCAAACCCCACAGGCGCCGTGGGAGCAGGCGCTACAGGCGATGTGAAAAAGCAACCGATACGCACAAAGGGGGCAAAGGTGGGTCCGAATGACCCATGCCCGTGCGGAAGCGGTAAAAAGCATAAAAAATGCTGTGGACGTGATGCGTAGCGGCGCTCGGCGGAGCTTAGGGGTTGCCGCAGGGCAAGGCACGGCGTACTGCGCTAAAATTGACCGCAATAGGCGGAACTGGATTTATATGATTTTGGCTAAGATAGGAGGCAGAGGCAATGGCAGACAAGAGTTATCGTATAGGCATCGACCTTGGAGGGACGAACATCAAGGTGGGAGTTATTGACGAGCAGGCTGTTTTGCTGGGTAAACTATCTGCCAAAACAAGGCCGTATGACCGCAGTTGGCAGGAGGTTGTGGCCGACATGGCAGGCCTTGTAACAACCCTGCTGGATGAACATGGCATACCGCTTAGCGCCTGCGAAAAGCTGGGGGTGGGTAGCCCCGGAATGATAGACCACAAAAGTGGCGTGGTGGTGTTTGCTGGGAATTTTAACTGGGAAGATGTGCCGCTGGTAGAGCAACTTCAGCGCCATTTTGAGCTACCGATACGGCTAGCCAACGATGCAAACTGCGCTGTGATGGGCGAGGCGGCGGCTGGCGCTGCTAAAGGCTGCAGTGATGTTGTGTTGCTTACGCTTGGTACAGGCGTTGGCGGCGGGGTTATTGCCGGTGGAGTGCTACAACAAGGCGGCGGCGCAGGCGGCATGGAGCTTGGCCACACACTGCTGGTGATGGACGGCGAGAGCTGTACCTGCGGGCGCAAAGGATGCATAGAGGCTTATGCGTCGGCCGATGCACTTGTGCGCAACACAAAGTATGCGGCAATGCAACATAGCAGCTCGATGTTACATAAAATATTTACCGAAAACCCCGATAGCATAAGCGGTAAAACCCCGTTTGATGTGGCACGCGCAGGAGATGTGTGGGCACAGCAGGTGGTGGACGATTATGTGCGATATCTTGGCGAGGGGATAATAAATTTTATAAATATTTGGCGGCCTGAAAAGGTGATTTTGGGTGGTGGAGTGTCGAACGAAGGGGCCCCACTGCTTAAAGCTGTGAACGAGTATGTGAGCACCAGAGTTTTTGCAGGCGAGCGCAGAGCGGCGCCAGAGATTGTGCGGGCAGAGCTGGGCAACGACGCAGGGCTTATAGGCGCTGCGGCGCTGGTGTGATAAAAAGTGATTAAAAACGGGCGGCCCGGCAGTAGGGCCGCTTTGTGTATAGCAGGCGAAAAACATGGCATACCGCAAAATTTATCTGTGGTGTGCAGGGCGCCCAGCAGGTGCTCGATTTGTAAAAAAAGCGCACAAGCGCAGTGGAGGGTTACGGGATGAAGATGTGGGAGGGACGGTTTTCAAAGCAGTTAAACCAAGAGATAGATGATTTTAACTCGTCTATAGGGTTTGACTGGGTGATGTTTAGGCAGGACATTGCGGGCTCTATTGCGCACGCAACCATGCTGGGCGAGTGCGGAATAATAAGCTTTAAAGATGCCATGCAGATTGTTACAGGGCTTACCGGTATTTTGACAGACATTGAAAACGGCAAGCTGGAGATAGATTTTGGGGCGGAAGATATCCACATGTTTATAGAGCAGGAGCTTACTGCGCGTATTGGTGAGGCCGGTAAGCGCTTGCATACCGCTCGCAGCCGAAACGACCAGGTGGCTACCGACCTGCGCATGTACCTAAGGCGCAAAACAGACGATGTGGCGGAGCAAATTATACAGTTAGCCAAAGCTTTAGTTGCGCAGGCAGAGCAGAACCTAGACACAGTGATGCCGGGGTATACCCACCTGCAGGTGGCACAGCCTGTTACGTTTGCGCATCATTTAATGGCGTATGCGCAGATGCTACGGCGGGACGTGAGCCGCCTTTCGGACTGTAAACAGCGCATGAACTACAGCCCACTGGGCGCGGGCGCACTGGCAGGCACCACCTACCCTATTGACCGCAGTATGACCTGCGACGCACTGGGGTTTATAGCGCCGTGCCACAACAGCATGGACGCTGTGTCGGACAGGGATTTTTGCGTAGAGCTGTGCGCCGCGCTAACGCTGGTGATGCAACATCTGTCTCGGCTGGCCGAAGAGGTGGTATTGTGGAGCTCGAGCGAGTTTAGGTTTATAGAGCTGGACGACGCATACGCCACCGGCTCGTCCATTATGCCGCAGAAGAAAAACCCCGACATTGCCGAGCTGGTGCGCGGAAAAACAGGCCGTGTGAACGGCAATTTAATGGCGCTGCTTACCATGATGAAAGGCCTGCCGCTTAGCTACAACAAAGACATGCAGGAAGACAAACCCATGGTTTTCGAGGCTGTGGAAACAACGCTGAACTGTCTTTCGGCAATGGCGCCGATGATACAAACCATGGCTGTGCGTGCCGATAACATGCGCGCGGCGGCGGCCAAAGGCTTTATAAATGCTACCGACTGTGCCGATTACCTGGCAAAAAAAGGTATGCCGTTTAGGGACGCATACAAGGTGGTGGGACAGCTTGTGGCCTTGTGTATTGATAAGGGTACAACGCTGGAGAGCCTACCGATAGAAGAGTATCGCAAGCTAAGCGATTTGTTTGAGCAGGATGTTTTTGAGGCGATAGACCTAAGCGCCTGTGTGAACATGCGGTGTAGCGAGGGCGGCCCTGCGCCGCAGGCGGTGAAAGAGCAGATAGATGAGTACAAAAACATTATGGGGATATTTTAGGCCGGCTGAGAAATATTTTGTATAGTTTGTTTGTGTGCCTCGCCGCATAGTATGTGGCAGAGCATATCAGAGCAAGCTTTGACGAGTGCGGTGGAAGGGCCGGCTTACCTTGGACAGCAAGGCTTAATAAAATTGTTGCACAAAAAAACTGATGTGAAGTATTCTCACATCAGTTTTTTATTTGTGTTTTTTGGGTTTTGCTGTTTTATGAAAGCTGGTACACGTTGGCCTCGTATGGGCGAAGCACCGAGGTTGTGCCACCGTAGTTGCCGGCAACAAGTTTGTGCTCGGCTGTTAGCGGGCCGGGGCGGCGGATTTCGTCGCGGCAGAGGTTTATCTCCACATAGAATTTTTGGCCGCCCATGGTGCGAAAGTAGCAAAAAGAGTTTTTATCGTTTAAAAATACAGGCGAAAACTTGCCATATACCAAAACTTCATTCTCGGTGCGCAGTAGAATAAGCTTGCGGAAGAAGTTGAACACCGAGCTAGGCGTTTCTATCTGGTTTTTTGCGTTTATTTGAGGATAGTTTGGGTTTACGCCCAGCCACGGCTCTGCGGAGGAGAAACCTGCGTTTTGGGTGTCGTCCCACTGCATAGGGGTACGGGCATGGTCTCGGCTGCCCCATGTGGCAGATTTGAAAGCAAATTCGCGATAGTCTGCGCCGTTTGAGGAAAGTTTTTCCAAAAGCTCCTCGTAGCGGCCAAGCGTTTCAACATCTCGAATTTCGTCTATGCTGGAAAACACTGTGTTGGTCATGCCAAGCTCTTGGCCTTGGTAGATGAACGGTGTGCCTTTAAGGGTGAACTGCAGTACCGCTAGCAGTTTTGATATGATGGGCCGCATGGCGGGGCTGTTGCTAACCTTGCTGGGCATACGGGGGTTATCATGGTTTTCAAAAAACAGCGTGGGCCAGCAGCTATTGCCGTATTGTGTTTGCCATTTTATAAAGTATGGCTTTAGGTAGCGTAGGTCGTATTTATACTCAGCTTTGCGGGATTTGCCGGGGTTGTCGAGATGGTCGAAGGTGAAGACCATGTCTAGCTCGCCGCGTTCTTCGGCTGTGAGCATACGGCTCATCTCAAGGCCCATACCGGGCGTCTCGCCAACGGTGAGGGCGCCGCTGTGGGCGCTGAAGGCCTGCTGGCGCATTTCTTTTAGGTAGTCGTGAAGTTTTGGCCCGTAGAAGTAATGCTCTATACCACGCAGGCCAATGGCGCCGCCAATGGTTTCGTTGCCGTCAGCAAGGCTATCTTTTGAGATTAGGTTAATGACGTCCATGCGAAAGCCGTCTACACCTTTGTTTAGCCACCAGCGGATAATGTCGTACACCTCGCCTCGCACGGCGGGGTTGTTCCAGTTAAGGTCCATCTGTTTTTTGCTAAAAAGGTGTAGCGCCCATTCGCTGTTTTGCGGGTAGTAGTTCCACGCAGGGCCTGAAAAAAAGCTTATCCAGTTGTTTGGCGGGGTATCTTCGCCGTGGCCATTGGCCCAGATGTAGTAGTCTTTTTCGGGACAGGTGGGGTCGGCCAGCGCTTTTTTGAACCATGCGTGTTCGTCGCTTGTGTGGTTTACCACAAGGTCCATCATCAGCTTGATGTCGTGCTTATGAAGCTCGGCAATCAAAGCGTTGAAGCTTTGCATATTGCCAAACTCTTTCATTATTTTTTTGTAGTTGCGGATGTCGTAGCCGCAGTCGTCGTTTGGGCTGTCGTATATAGGCGACAGCCACACCATGTTTACCCCAAGGCGCTTGAGATATGGGATTTTTTGGCGTATGCCGGCAAGGTCACCAATGCCGTCGCCGTTAGAATCCATAAAACTGCGGGGGTAAATTTGGTATACAACAGCCTGCTTCCACCATGCGCGGCGGATAGCCGGCGGAGGAGCAGGCGGGGTTTCGGGGTGTGTGGCAAGCAGGTTTACAATAGTTTCGGCAAGGCCGGGCGCCATTCTGCCAAGCAAGCGGTTAAGCATAGACAAGCGCAGCGAGCCCACAGCCGGATTATCCAGCAGTTTTGGGTTTTTGCGCATGCTGTAAAAAAGCATATCAAGAATGTCTTTGCCAACAGGGTGGCGGTATACTTCGCGCAGGGTGCTTCGCATTGTAAACATAGCAGTGTCCTCCCTAGGGCGTGTAGATAAGGTGGCTATCTGCCTGATTGTGCTTGGCTGTGACGTTTTAGCAGGTTGCCTATGCGGGTTTCGTGGTTTAAAAGGCCCGCAATAGAGGTGTCGTGATTAAGGGTGGTAATTAGCAGTGAGATATATTTAGACATATCCACCTCGGCAAACCAAGGCTTTTTCTTTAGCTCGGGGTCAAGGTTTGTGAGGTTTGTGGAGAGCAGAAGGTCGAACAAGCCTTCTTTATGTGCCTGCTCAAATGCGCCAAGGCCCTCTGTGAACAGCGCAAAGGTGGCGGCTAGGAATACGCGGCGGGCTTTGCGTTTTTTAAGCTCGCGCGCAATGTCTAGCATAGATTCGCCTGTAGAGAGGATATCATCTGCAATAATAACGTCCATGCCCTCTACAGAGCTGCCGAGATATTCGTGGGCAACAATGGGGTTGCGCCCGTTTTCGATGCGGGTATAGTCGCGCCGTTTGTAGAACATACCAAGGTCCAGCCCCATCATGGAGGCAAAGAAGATGTTGCGTGGTGCAGCGCCTTCGTCGGGGGAGATAACCATGGTGTGGGTTTTGTCTATCTCCATATCGGGAAAGGCCTTTAAAAGAGCCTTTAGCATTTGGTAGTTGGGGGGTATGTTGTCGAAGTTTGCGATAGGTGCCGAGTTTGCCACGCGCGGGTCGTGCGCGTCGAATGTGAGGATATTGTTTACACCTAGGTTGTAAAGCTCTTGCAGTGCAATGGCGCAGTCTAGGCTTTCGCGGCCTGTTTTGCGGTGCTGGCGGCCTTCGTAAAGGAAAGGCATAACCACCGTAATGCGGTGGGGTTTGCGGCCGGCGGCGGCAATAAGGCGCTTAAGGTCTGCAAAATGGTCGTCTGGGCTCATGGGGCACTGCGTGTTATACATAGGGAATGTTACACGATAGTTTGTAACATCGCACAGAATATATAAATCGTATCCACGCACGCTATGGCGTATCATGCCTTTGCCCTCGCCGGTGCCAAAGCGGGGGCATTGTGCGTCGATTAAAAATGTGTTTTTGTCGTAGCCCGGAAATGTAAGCAGACGCTCGCTCTCAGGGTCGGTAGTCCATTTAAGCAGATAATCGTTTACCTGATTGCCAAGTGTTTCGCAGCCGCGCATAGACAGTAGCGCAAGCGGGCGTATGGGCTGGCCACCGTGGTTTTGAACCTGTTCTAAGTTATGCATTAAAGTAACTTCTCCCCTAGGAAATGGTTTTTTTGGTCTTTACAAATTTAGTATAGCAAATTTTACTTTAGTATGGCAAACAATAATATATAATTTTGAAAACAAAATGTGAAGAGCGGGGGGTTATATGTAAAAAGCGCACTCCTTTTTTGGGAGAGCGCTTTTGCAAGTAGTATGTACAGCATATAAGTTTTACACTATGCCCATGCACCATTCCACCAAAATGGCAACAATAACCACCAGAGCAGATATGATAAACCCATGTAGCATGGGGGCAAAGCCTGCGCTTTTCATGTCTTTTAAACTTGTGTTTAACCCTATGGCCGCAAGCGCTGCCACCATTAAAAACTTGCTTACCTCTTTAGATGCAAGCGACATTGCAGGGGGGATAACCCCAAAACTATTTAAAACAGCCAGCGCAACAAAGCCTAAAATAAACCATGGGAATATGGATAAAAAATTCACTCGGCTTATGGCGCTTTGGCTGTCTTGCGCTGTGTGCTCGGCAGTGATTTCGGTTGCTGTGGTAGCGGTGCCACTCTGCGCAAAATCGCCTATTTTGTCGGTTTGGCTAAGCTCGTATTTCACGGCGTTTTTATTTATTTTGGAAAGCGTTTTTGTATAGTTAATATGTTCTTTTTGTTTTATGCGGATGTTGACAAGTGCAAACACAATTACGGTGGGCAGAATGGTGAGCGTGCGGGTGAGCTTTACCATGGTGGCAAAGTCGCCTGCGGCTTCGCTGTAGGCATAGCCTGCCGCTACAACGCTGGAGGTGTCGTTCACGGCGGTGCCTGCCCACAGGCCGTAGGCCATATCGCTAAGGCCAAGCAGATGGCCCATAACAGGGAAGGCCAAAATCATAAGCATGTCAAAAATAAATGTGGCAGACATGGCATAGGCAATTTCTTTATCCTCGGCATCTATTACAGGGGCAATGGCAGCAATGGCCGAGCCGCCGCAGATTCCTGTGCCTGCCGAGATGAGATTGGACAGCCGCCAGTTAAGCCCCAGCGCACGGCCTATAAAGTATCCGCCGCCAAAGCAGGTTAGCAGTGTGAACACCATAACCGCAAGCGACAGACTGCCAACCGAAAGAATGGTTTGAATACTTAAAGATGCGCCAAGCAGTATGATGGCAAATTTTAGTATCTTTTTGGAGGTGAAGCGTAGGCCGTCTTTTAACGGGGAGGTATTTACAAAGCTGTTTATTAAGATGCCGATAAACAGCGCAATTACCGAGGCACCTATAAGGTGTATTGGCAGTATGCTTTCTATAAATCGGGCAAGTAAAGCTATGGCTAGCGCCGCCGCCACGCCCGGAAGTATCTTTATAACTTTTTTCATGATAGGAAGTACCTCGCAGTGTAGTGTATGTGCATATTAGGCATTTGCAGTTTGATTATAATTCAAATCGATGATAAAATAAAATAATCATTTATTATTAATTGATAAAATTTATTTATTAATTTAAAGAGGTAGAATTATGGTGGACAACAGGCTGTATACATTTTTAGAGTTGTGCGATGAGATGAATTACCGCAGAACGGCCGAAAAGCTGAACATGACACAGCCTGCGGTAACACAGCATATAAAGTATTTAGAGGGATATTATGGCTGCAAGCTGTTTGAATATTCAAACAGAAAGCTATATAAAACAGAGCAGTGCACAAAGCTGGAGCGACGCATGCGAGAGGTGGTGGCGCACAGCCTTTTGGCAAAGCAGGACCTGCAGCCAAAAACCAGAACAAAGGTAAGCATAGGTGCAACAAAAACAATAGGCGAATATATGATAGAGGGTGCGGTGCTGAAGCTTTTGGCTAGCGGTGAGTATGATGTAAACATTATAATAGACAACACCGAAAACCTGCTAAGCCGTCTAAACCATTTTGAGCTTGACCTGTTGATGATAGAAGGGTTTGTAGACAAAGAGCGGTATGAACACAGGTATATTTCCACCGAGCAGATTGTAGGTATATGCGCAGAGGGGCACCCCTTTGCGGGCAAAGAGGTACCCCGGGAAGAGGTATTTGCCGAGAATGTTATTCTGCGGGAGAAGGGCTCTGGCACAAGGGCTGTGTTTGAAAATTTTTTATTTGGCAGGGGTTTTTCGGTGGGGGCAATTGGTAAGCATTCGGTGGTAAGCAGCAACAAATTGATAGAGGCTGCTGTGCAAAGTGGTTGTGCGGTTTCGTTTGTGTATGATGTAATCCCGAAGAAAAATAAAAAGCTAGCCACATTTAAAATAAAGGGCGGAAACATTTATAATGAGTTTAATTATGTTTTTTTAAGTAGCGCTGCTGCCGAAAGGACGATAGAAATTTTGGATAAGGCGGCGGAAGCTTAGAGCGCAAAGCCGTTTTGCACTGGTTGGTTGGCAAAAAAGAGCCTCCTCACTTTTAATAGGGTAGGTACAGCAGCTGCAAATATTTTTGCCACAATAGCATTTAGTAAAATATATCACCTTGTGAAGTGAATACAAAAGTTAGTGGGTTTTATTGGTGGTTTGCAAGGAAAAGCTTGCGTGGTATGGATATAGCCTTGATTATGCATGTGAAATATGCGGATATACAAATACAAAAAAATGAAAAGAAGCAAAAAACCCTCGGCATATGCCGAGGGTTTCTGCGAGACGAAAAAGAAAACAGAGGAAGTTATGGTATGTTTAGCTGCGGCAGTAAGCCGCTGCTAACTTGGTGTAGTTATAATATAACAAAACGTGGCCGCTATGTCAAGCGGCCACGACAAATTTTTATAAAAAAATATAACACAGTGAGGTAAACTACGATAAATAGCGGTATTTTTGCTCTGTGGCTAGCGCGCAGCGGAGGCGGTGGCCTCCAGCGTTTCGCCTGTGCGGCGAAAACGGGTGCGCTTCATAGGGCTGTTTATCACCATAGTTCTTGTGTCTATCTCAACGGTTACGCCAGGCAGTGCAACATCCTGCACCACAATGCTGTTTACCGAGGCTTGGTCCACAGTGCGCTTCATGCGGGTGCGCTCGGCGTCTAGAATGCTAAGCACGCTTAGTGACTGGCCTCGCTTGGATAACATTTCTTTATATGAAGGCTCGTTTTTGCCCTTGTCGGTACGCATGCGGTTTATGCGCTCGTGGGCGGCTATATTTTGCTGTAGCGCTTGAATGTCTATACCCACGCGGTCGATTTTTTTAACCACGGCGTTGTAGCGGTCTAAAAAGTCTTGCTCAAGGCCTATAGAGATGAGTGTGCGAGAGCCTTGGGCATCGCCCAGCACGCCTGCCACAACGCCACCTTTGGCATGCAGGGTTGTACCTGCTATGGTGGCTCTTCCGCCCAAAACGCTAACCCTGCCGCTGGCCTTAACCTCACAGCCGGTAATGTGGTTTGCGCACACGTCGCCGCCGGCGGTTATCTCGGCCGATTCAAAGTACCTGCCCCATACATTGCCTTTTGCGGTAATTTTGCTAAAAATACCCTCGTTGCGCAGGCCGCTGCAAAACAGAATGTTATTGCCGGCGGTAATGTTGGCCGAGGCGGCCTTTCCGACTACAAAAACACTGCCTGTGGCTGAAAGAACGGCGTCGCTAAGAACATCGCCTTCTATAAATACATTACCATCAAAGTTAACTGCGCCATCGCTAGGAGAAAGCGAGGCCAAGCGCAGCAGCGGCGTTACCACCAGCTGCTCGTTTACAATAGATACATGCGACAGCGCCGGCGCAAGGTAGCTGCGCCCATCTTCGCTTACGGTAAAGCCGCTGCCGGTAAGGGTTTGGCCCTTGGTGCCGCCGCGCGGGGCAATTTCGCTGCCTGTTACGGTAATGCCGGGGGCTGCCTGCACCTCGGGCACAATCTCGGCCAGCACCTGCCCCGCCTGCACCTCCTGCAGAAAGCTTAAATCGTCGTAGATAAGCGAGCCGTCGCCTGTGGCAGAAAGGCCGGTAAATGGTTTTTGTTCAATTTTGAGCACATAGCTACCACCCACAGCGGCAACAGGCGCACGCCCTTGGGCAACCTCTAGCATCTCGTCGTACAGCTCGCTGTTTATAGCTTTTTGAATTAAAGCGTCGTCGGCACCGTAAACAACCCCGTTTTGGGGCAGCCATTCGCGGATGGATTCAAGCGTATAGCGCTCGCCATTTGGGCGTGGAAGGGTTATCCAAGCGCGCATTTGGTCGGGGCTGATAACAACTTTGGCGCCCTCGGGGAAAGGCATGGGGTGGGTGCTCATACAATCTCTCCATTCTGTAGATATGGCCTTAGATAATTATATCCTAAACTTACACACTTGTACAATATTCGCGGTGATTTTTATGTATTTACCAATAAAATATACAAAAAACAAAGCATTGCGCAAGGGTTTGGTGCGGCTGACTGATTATTGACACGCAGTCAGTCAATGTGTTAGACTAAAGGGCAAATTAAAAATTTTAGGAGGGTGCGCTTTTTTGAGAACTACAAAGCAGCCGCAAGAGCGGCGGGCAGAGCTTATAGCGGCGGCGCGTACCCTTTTTGACAAAAAAGGTGTAACAAAAACCCGCGTTTCTGATATTGTTAAAGAGGTAGGGGTGGCACAGGGGGTTTTTTACTACTACTTTTCGTCTAAAGATGAAATGGTGCAGCAGGTTGTGGATATTGTTGGGCTGGAGGTAAGCAGTAAGGCTAACGATATACTGCAAGAGGATATCCCATACGGGCAGAAGATGGCAAAATTTATAGAGCTGTTTCTTGATTTGCTGGATAAGTTTTTGGGCGATGACGAATCCAGCCTAAACTCGCTACATCTTATAGAGAGCACACAGGGCGAGGGCCAGGGCAACATTACACTGCAGGTTATGCCAAGTTTTATAGATTGTTTTCACAGCCTTGTGTTGCAAGGGGTGGAGCAAAAGGAGATTACTGCCAGCCACCCATGGGACAGCGCGCAGGTTGTGCTATATGGTTTGCTGGAGTATGGGCGCATATGCCTACCACCACGCCATATGATTTATTCGGTTACCGAACAAAGCCTTGGAATGAGCAAAGGGTCTTTGGTAAAATATGTGAAGAGAAAAAATACAGAGCGAAAAAGGGAGCATGCAGATGAACGCGTATAGTGAGCCGCAACAGCAGGTTGTTACAGAGCTTCAGGTAGACCCAAAGAAAGGCCTTACCGCCCAGCAGGCAGTACAGCGGCTGGAAGAGTATGGGCCAAACCAGCTGCAAGCAAAAAAGAAAAAGTCTATGTTTGCGAGGTTTATGGGCCAGTTTGCCGACCCAATGATTATAATACTGCTTATTGCGGCGGTTATAAGCTTTGTGGTGGCGATAAACGGGCACGACGCAAAAGAATTTTTTGAGCCTCTGTTGATACTGCTAATTGTGGTGGCAAATGCAATTATGGGTGTGTCGCAGGAGAGCAAGGCCGAAAAAGCGCTGGACGCACTGAAAGAGCTAAGCGCACCAAACACACGGCTTATACGCGACGGTGTGGAGATGGTGGTGGCGTCTAGTGAGGTTGTGCCGGGTGATATTGTGCTTATTGAAGCGGGCGACTTTGTGCCGGCCGACGGCCGCCTTTTAGAGAGCGCCAGCCTAAAGTGCGAAGAGAGCGCACTTACCGGCGAGAGTGTGCCCAGCGAAAAAGACGCAGGCGCACAGGTAGAGGCCGACGCCCCGCTGGGCGACAGGCTGAATATGGTGTACTCCGGATGTAGCGTTGCATACGGGCGTGCACGCTATGTGGTAACCGCCACAGGCATGCAAACCGAGATGGGCCGCATTGCAGGTATGCTAAACGATGAAGAAGACGGTAAAACACCGCTGCAACAAAAGCTAGGCAAGCTAAGCCATCTGCTTGGTATAGGCGCAATTGTTGTGTGTGTTGGCATATTTGCGCTTGGCTACTTTGTGCTTGGGCTTGGGCTTTTGGATACATTTATGGTGGCGGTATCGCTGGCGGTATCGGCTATACCAGAGGGTATGCCCGCTATTGTTACCATAGTACTGGCCATAGGCGTACAGCGCATGGTAAAGCGTAATGCTATTATTCGTCGCCTGCCGGCTGTGGAAACGCTTGGCTCGGCCTCGGTTATATGTAGTGACAAAACAGGCACGCTTACCCAAAACCGCATGACACTTGTTAAAGCATGGCTTGCCGAAGGCGATGTGCGGGAGGATATTAGCGATAATAACGGCGAAGAGATAAAGCATCTTTTACGGTATGCAACGCTATGTACTGACGGCTCTATTATGTTTGAGGGCGATACGGTTAAACATATTGGTGACCCCACCGAAACATCTATTGTTATGGCGGCGCACAACAACGGCATGACAAAAGAGCAGTTGCAAGAAGAGTATCCGCGCCTTGCCGAGGTGCCGTTTGACTCTGAGCGTAAGCTGATGAGCGTTGTGTGTGAAATAGACGGCAAAAAGGTGGTAATAGTTAAAGGCGCGCTGGACTCGCTAGCGCCCCGCTGCACAGGCGGCAACGTAGAACAAGGCCAGCAAGAAAACAACGCAATGAGCGAAAACGCGCTTAGGGTTTTGGGCGTTGCTTACAAAGAAATAAGCGAGCTGCCAAAAGAGATAAGCAGCGAAAGCCTTGAAAACGGCCTTACCTTCCTTGGGCTTGTTGGAATGATAGACCCGCCAAGGCCGGAGGTGCGAGAGGCGGTTAAGGTGTGCCGCACAGCGGGTATTCGCCCGGTTATGATTACCGGCGACCATGTGGTTACCGCACGCGCCATTGCGCAAGACCTTGGCATATACCGCGAGGGCGATATGGCCATAACAGGCGCTCAGCTAACGCAGATGAGCGACGACGAGCTGGACGACAAGGTAGACGACATTACGGTGTACGCGCGCGTGTCGCCGGAGGATAAAATACGCATAGTTAAAGCGTGGCAGGCCCGCAATGAGGTGGTTGCCATGACAGGCGACGGCGTAAATGATGCGCCTGCGCTAAAGGCGGCCGATATTGGCTGCGCCATGGGTATTACCGGCACAGACGTTGCCAAAGGCGCCGCCGACATGACCCTTACCGACGACAACTTTACCACTATTGTGCATGCCGTTAAAGAGGGTCGCGGCATATATGATAACATCCGCAAGGTGGTAGGCTATCTGCTGGGCACAAATATTGGCGAGGTGCTAACCGTGCTGGCGGCTATGCTTATATGGAGCGAGTCTCCGCTGGTATCCATGCAGCTACTATGGATAAACCTTGTTACCGATGGCCTGCCCGCAATTGCGCTTGGGCGCGAAGCCGTAGAGGCAGACATGATGGAGCGCGCACCAAGGCCGAAAGACGAGGGCATTTTTGCACATGGAATGGGCACACAGGTTGTGCTGCAGGGCGTTATGTTTGCAGCGCTAACGCTGGCGGCCTACGCACTGGGCTACCACTGGAACCTTGGCAATCCCATTGCCGACCCATACATCCGCGACCATACCGGCCAAACCATGGCATTTGTGGTGTTGTCTATGAGCCAGGTGTTCCACTCGTTCAACATGCGCTCTAAACACAGCCTGTTTAAGATTGGACCGTTTAGCAACAAGTACCTTAACCAAGCGGCTATTGTAAGCATTGCGCTAACAGCACTGGTGGTATTTGTGCCACCTATTGCCGAAGCATTTGCGCTGGTATCGATGGCACCTATGATGTATGTAATTGCAATATGTCTTGCGTTTGTGCCTATACCTGTGCTGGAAATTACAAAAGCAATGGGGCTGGTGCGCCACGACGTGCAAGACAAAGCGAAGAAATAACAACACAATTAAATTAAGGATGTGCAGTATGGACAATAGTGTTTTGCAACCGCAAAACGGCAGTATGCCGCCACAGGTGCCCGAAACTGTGGAAGACCAGCTTAAAGACATTAGGCGCCTATTGGCCGAGCAACAACAGGCAGCTGAAAAAGCCGCTAAAAGCCGCAGGCTACTAAACATACTGCTGGGCTGTCTTGTAGTGGTTATAGCGCTAAGCGCAGTTGTAACAACCTCTGTTTTGGCGCAGGCTGTGGCCGACGTACCCATGCTGATACAGCAAACAACCGCCCTAGTGGAAGAGCTACAGCAGGTGGCGCAGGAGATAGGCAGCGTGAACTTTGATAGCCTGAGCGGTGTGGTACAGGGTATTGAAGAGGGGCTGGGCGGGCTGAATTTTGAAGAGCTTAGCCAAAGCATTATCGATTTGCAGGCTGTGGTAGAGTCGCTTGCTAACATAACCAGCATATTCCGATAGCGCAAAGTAGAGCTGTTGGCAAGGCGCTATGCAAAAGCTTTTGCCGCATAATTATGCTAAAAAAGGCAGCTCACATGTGTGGGCCGCCTTTTTTGCTAAAAAAACACATTTTTTAAAAAGTACACATGTTTTAACAAGTGTTTGTTATAATAAAAGGCAGAGAAAAAATAAGCGTGGTGAAAATTATAGGCGGCTCGATGCGAAAAAGCATAATGCGAGAGATACTGGCTACCATGGGGCGGGTGCTTGCCATAATGGCAATCTCCGCCATGGGGGCAGGCTTTTTTGCGGGCCTGCGCGCAACCGCGCCAAACATGCGCCACACAGCCGACAGCTACTACGCCAGCCAGCACCTGATGGACGTGCGCTTGATATCCAGCCTTGGCTTTACCGAAGAGGATGTGCAGGCGCTGGCACAGCTGGACATGGTACAGCAGGTGATGCCGGGGTATGGCATGGATGTTTTGGCAGACTACGCCCAGGGTAGCGAGGCAATAAGGCTTTTTACGCTACCCGAAGATACAAGCGAAGGTAACGAGGAATATCTTAACCGTCCGGTGCTGATAGAAGGGCGCCTGCCTACAGCGGCAGACGAGTGTGTGGTAGACGCCTTAACGGCTTACGAGATAGGCGATGTGATAGAAATATCGGGCGACAACGCCGAAGATACGCTGGATATAATTGAAGAGCGCAGCCTTACGGTGGTGGGGCGGGTAGAGTCGCCAAGCTACATATCGCAGATGCGTGGCAATACAAATATTGGCGACGGGCGAATTTCTTATTATGTGTATACAACACATCAGGCGTTTAACAGCGAGGCATATACCGAGATTTTTTTAACGCTAAAAACAGCGCAGGACTATTCCAGCTTTTCGCAGGAGTATCAGCAGCTTGTGGATACCGCCGTGGTTGAGCTTGAAACATTTACAGGCGAGCGCGCGCAGATAAGGTACAACGACATTTATGCAGAGGCAAGCGAAGAGCTACAGGATGCGCAGGACGAGCTTGCCGAGGGCAGGGCAACAGCAGACGAGGAGTTTGCTGAGGCACTGCAAGATATACAGGACGGCGAGGCCGAGCTGGCCGACGGCTGGAGGCAGTACAACGAGGGCTTGCAAGAGCTGGCAGATGCCGAACAAAGTTTAATTGATGCACAAAATGCCATGCCTGCCGCACTGCAGGAATTGCAGAATGCGCAGGCGGCCTACGACAGCGGATATGCTGCATGGCAGGTGGGCGCACAGCAGCTGGATGGCTTTAACCAAGCAATAGCGGGCCTACAGGTGATGCAGCAGGGCATGGGCGCTATGGTTGCGGCGGGTGCGGGCGGCGTGCCGGCCGACACTGCGGCGTTTTGGAACACCGCAGCCACTGCAATGGGTACATTGCAGCAGCTGGCGGGGCAGCTGTCGGCCGTGGGTAGCACCGCACAAGCGGCAGCGCTGCAAGTGCAGGCAACAAACATAAACAATGCAATGGCGGCATCGGCCGCAGCACCCGCAGATGCAAGCAATTATGCGTCTGCGGTGTCGGCCACCGCAGATGCGGTTGTGCTACTGCAACAGGTGGTAGCACCTATGCAGGCCGATGTAAATGCAGGCGCCGCCGCATTGCAAGCCAGCCGAGAACAGCTGGCCAGAGGCTGGGTGGCCTACGAAAACGGAGTTATAGACATACACAACGGCTGGCTGGAGTATAACGATGGCATAGCCGAGCTACAGCAAAACTACCCCGAGCTTTTGGACGCACAGGCCGAGCTGGACGAAGGCCGGGCAGAGTACGAGCAGCAGCTGGCTGATACCGAGGCAGAGTTTGCCGAGGCGGAACAAGAGATTGCCGACGCTCAAACACAGCTTAGCGAGCTTAGCGCGGCCGACTGGTATGTACACACCCGAGACGACAACACAGGCTACAGCGGTTTTTCGTCCGACGCAGACCGTATAGACGCAGTGGCAGTGGCCATACCGTTTTTCTTTTATCTTGTGGCGGCGCTGGTTTGCCTTACCACCATGACACGAATGGTGGAGGAACAGCGTACCCAGATAGGTACGCTTAAAGCGCTTGGCTTTAAGCGGTGGCAGATTGCGTTTAAATATATATTTTATGCGGCATTCGCCAGCATAACGGGCGGCGTTGCAGGCGTTTTGATAGGTATATTTGTGTTCCCGTGGACTATATGGGATGCATACAGCATGATGTACAGCATGCCGCCCATACAGCAGGCAAACAACATTGTGCTTGCCATAGGCAGTGTGGCTATCTCGGTGGTGGCAACCACCGTGTCAACGCTGGCGGCCTGCCTTAGCGAGCTGCGTAGCGTGCCTGCGGGGCTAATGCGCCCTAAAGCGCCAAAGCCGGGTAAGCGGGTACTGTTAGAGCGTATTTCGCCACTGTGGCGCCGCATGAGCTTTATGCACAAGGTAACGGCACGCAACCTTTTTAGAAACAAAAAACGATTTATTATGACCATTGTAGGTGTGGCAGGCTGTACCGCACTGCTGTTAACCGGGTTTGGCCTTAGGGATTCTATTTCGGGCATTGTGCCAAGGCAGTATAACGATATTGAAATATATGACACGCTTGTGGCACTGAAAGACCCCATTACAGAGCTTGAAAACGAAGAGCTGGACGAGCTTTGGCAGCAGTACGGCGAGGGGGTTTACATAGGTGATACGCTAATTGATGTGCAAACCGCCGATGCAAACAGCAATGCTATGACAGTGTATCTGCGTGTGCCGCAAGACCCGCAGGCGCTTTCGCAGGCGCTATATCTAAATGATGTGGGCGGCAGTGGCCAGCTACAGCTGGCTGGCGAGCATGCTGTAATAACCGAAAAGCTGGCAGACCGCCTTGGTGTGGCGGTGGGCGATACCATAGATGTGAACCGCCTAAATGAAGAGCCGGTAGAGCTTGTGGTGGGAGGTATAACCGAAAACTACATATACAACTATGTGTATATAACACCGCAGGCGCATATCGAGCTGTTTGGCGAGGCGGCAGAGTATGATAGGTTGTTTTTAACGCTTAGCGAGCAGGCGCGCCCACAGCAAGACGAGATTATAGAGCTACTGATAGACAACGAAGACGTGGCCGTTGTGCTTGATATAAGCACCATGGAAGAAGATTTTGAAGATACATTTGTAAGCCTAAACTCGGTGGTATGGCTTATAATAGCTTCGGCGGCAATGCTGGCGTTTGTGGTGCTGTATAACCTTACAAATATAAATATCACCGAGCGCACCCGAGAGATAGCAACCCTGAAGGTGCTTGGATTTCAGAAGCACGAGGTGGCAGCGTATGTGTTCCGCGAAAATATGGTGCTAACCATGATAGGCATACTTGTGGGGTTTGTGCTGGGGATATATCTGCACGAGTTTGTTATTATTACAGCCGAGATAGACGAGATAATGTTCCGCCGTACTATAGAGCCGCTTAGCTATTTGTGGAGCGCGTTGTTCACCATGCTTACGGCTACGCTTGTGGGCACGGCAATGCGCCGCAGGCTGGGGCGTATAAATATGGTGGAGTCGCTAAAATCGGTAGAGTAGCGGAGGTGTGCTGTGGCAGATACAAAAGCGCAAAAGCAGTGGCTGCGGCAGAGTATTCGCCGCCAGCAGGCCGCGCTTAGCGAGAGCTACAAAACCAGCTCTAGCAAGGCTATTGCAAAGTTTATGATGCAGCAAGAGGCGTGGCGGCGTGCGCAGGTGGTATTTTTGTACATGAGCATGAAGAGCGAGGTGGGCACAGAAGAGCTTATAAAAACAGCGCATATGCAGGGCAAAACAGTGTGCCTGCCGAGATGCGTGGAAAACAGGCAGATGCAAGCAAGGCTTGTTACGCCTGAAAGCCGCCTGAGGCCTGCGGCGTTTGGCATATTAGAGCCCGGCGAAGACACGCCGCTACTGCAGCCGCAGGAGATAGAGCTGGTGGTGGCGCCTTGTGTGGCGGTCGATAAAGCGGGCAACCGCCTTGGCAACGGCGCAGGCTATTACGACAGGTTTCTGCAGCGCACTAATGCCGTGGTGGCGTGTCTGTGTAGGCAGGCTTTTTTGCAGCAAAGCCTGCCGAGCGATAGCTGGGACTACACGGTGGACATGGTGGTAACCGAAGCAGGCATATGGCCAAAGCGGTAGTTCAAATGGTGTGAACGAGTTATAAAATATAGCGGCGCTGTTGACAGGTTGGTCGGCAGCGCTGATTTTTTATTTTGTATTTGTGGCGACATTTTGTATTTTTTTGCAAAATTGGGTAGTGTTATGGTGGCGGGGCAGGTATAATAAAAATAGTAACAGCATAACAGCCACAATGTGGCAAAGGGGCAAAGCACATGCGAATGTACGACATAATTGCAAAAAAGCGGGACGGTGGGCAGCTAAGCGCCGCCGAGATAGATTTTGCTATTTCGGGGTATACAGGCGGCAGTGTGCCGGACTATCAGATGTCGGCATTGCTTATGGCGGTGTTTTTTAAAGGTATGCACCCCGCCGAAACTGCGGCGCTTACCGCTGCCATGGCGCGTAGCGGCGATGTGGTAGACCTTTCGGCCATAAGTGGCATAAAAGCCGACAAGCATAGCACAGGCGGCGTGGGCGACAAAACAACGCTGGTGGTGGCGCCTATTGTGGCGGCGTGTGGCGTGAAGATGGCAAAGATGAGCGGCCGAGGCCTAGGGCATACCGGCGGCACGATAGATAAATTGCAGTCGATTCCGGGCTTTAGGGTAGAGCTTACACAGCAGGAGTTTTTTAGCAATGTAGAAAAGGTGGGCATTGCGGTGGTGGGCCAAAGCGGAAACCTTGCGCCTGCCGACAAAAAGATGTATGCACTGCGAGATGTAACAGCTACGGTAAACAGCATACCGCTTATAGCTTCAAGCATAATGAGCAAAAAGCTTGCCGCAGGCGCTGACGCAATTGTGCTGGATGTGAAGGTGGGCAGCGGCGCATTTATGAAAGACCTTCCCTCGGCCATAGAGCTTGCACAACAGATGGTGGCCATAGGTAATGCGAACGGCAGGCAAACAGCGGCGCTTATCACAAACATGGGTGTGCCGCTGGGGCGTGCCATAGGCAACGCGTGCGAGGTGGCCGAAGCGGTAGACACTTTGCGAGGCAGCGGCTCTGCTGACCTTACCGAGATAGCGCTTAGCCTTGCCGCTGCTATACTTCAGCTGGCGCAAAAGGGCGATAAGCAGCAGTGCCGAGCGCTTGCGCAGGACGCACTGCGCAGCGGGGCGGCGCTTGACAAACTGCGGCAGATGGTACAGGCGCAGGGCGGCGACGCAAGCTACATAGACGACCCGCTATTGTTTGGCAAGGCAGTACTGGAGCACAAAGTTGTTGCGCCGCAAAGCGGGTATATTATCGATATGGACACCGAAAAGGTGGGTATAGCCTCTATGATTTTAGGTGCGGGGCGTGAAACAAAAGAACAAGCCATAGACCCGCTGGCAGGCATAATGCTACTTGCAAAAACAGGAGACGAGGTAAAGCAGGGTGACACGCTGGCTGTGCTACACACAAGCGATGAGCAAAAAGCGCAGAAGGCACACGAGGTCTTTTTGCAGGCGCTACGGCTGCAAGAGGTAGCGCCAGAGCCATTGCCGCTCATCTTGGCCAAGGTGGATAAAGATGGGGTAGAGCAGTTTTAACAGGTAGAATTTTATCCACTTAAATGGAGGGGCAAACATGCAGCCGGAGATGATTTTGTTTGACTATGGCCAAACCCTAATAAACGAAAAACCGTTCGACGGCGAGCGGGGGTACGCCGCTTTGATGCCGCATGTGGTGGAGAACCCACGCAACATTACGGTATCGCAGCTGGCGCAGCTGGCGGTGCAGGCGCGCAGCGAGATGGGCCACGACCGCCCCGAGCGCCGCATTGAAACGCCGGTAGAGGTATATCACCCTATATTTCAGCATTTTTTGTTTGAGTATACGCAGCTAAAGCTTAGCCTTACGCCCCAGCAGATAGAAACCATGTTTTGGGACGCCGCCTCGCCGCCGTCGGTAGCGCCGGGCATAGAAGAGGTACTGCGCTACATAAAGCAGAAGGGCATACGCAGTGCGGTGGTGAGCAACATCACGTTTAGCCGCTCTACATTGGCAGAGCGCATAAACAAGCTGTTGCCGCAGAATGAGTTTGAGTTTTTTGTGGCGTCCAGCGAGTATGTGTTTCGCAAGCCAAGCCGATTTATATTTGAAATTGCGCTACAAAAAGCAGGCGCGAAGCCTGAAAACACATGGTTTTGCGGTGATAATTTTATCTGCGACATATGCGGGGCAGGTAATATGGGCTGCTTTCCGGTATGGTATAGCCATGGGAAAACAGCGCCGCAAGAGGTAGATTTCAGTTATGCTACCATAAACCACTGGAGCGAATTTTTGCCGCTGCTTGAGGCGGAGGGCAGGTAGCATACAGCTAAAAATAAAAGTAAAAAAAACAGCGATGTGAGACTCTCACACCGCTGTTTTTTTATTTTGGCTGTAACTAAAGCGTTAGCCAATACAGCATAGCAATAAATGCAAAAGCTATGCCGCTACAGGCAGCAATAAGAACAATGGTGTTTGTGGTTTCAGAGCTTATCTTAAAGCTTGGCTCTGCCTTGGGCTCTTCGGCAAAGCTCTCTTCGCCCATTAAAAGATAATCGGTGCTTACGTTATAAAGTTTTGCCAGCTTGATAATATTATCAAGCTCAGGTTGCACAAGCCCGCTCTCCCATTTTGATACAGCCTGCCTTGAAATGTTTAGCATATGCGCAAGCTCTTCTTGTGAGTGGTTTTCTCTTTTTCGCAAAGCTTGAATTTGCTCGCTTAAACTCATATACGCACCTCCTCATAAAAACATGATATCAAGCATATAGGCTTCAGTCTACCAACACAAGGTACAATCCTGTCAACCGATGGTTGCTTTTTGGAAAACAGTGGTTTACATTGTGCTACCCAAGTAACAAAAATCGAGCATCAAAACACAAAAGCTTTGATGCCCGACAGATATTAAAATGTTTGCCGCAAAGCTTAGCCAAGCATGGCTTTTGCTTTGTCGTACAGGTTGTCGGCGCTCATGCCAAACTTGTGCAGCAGCTCTTCTGCAGGGCCAGAGCGGCCAAAGCAATCGTTCATGCCAACACGCACCACAGGCACAGGGCAGTGCTCGGCTACAGCCGAGCACACAGCCTCGCCAAGCCCGCCGATAATGCTGTGTTCTTCGGCGGTGATAATGCGGCCGGTTTCTTTGGCGGCTTTAACCACCAGCTCAACATCCAGCGGCTTAATGGTTGCAATGTTAATTACCCTGGCCGATACACCCTCGGCCTGCAAACGCTCGGCCGCCTGCATGGCCTCGTACACCATCATGCCGGTGGCAATAAAGGTAAGCTCGGTACCCTCGCGCACCGTTTCGCCCTTGCCGATTTTAAAGCTGAAGTTGTCTTCCTTGTGGAAGGCAGGCACGGCGGCACGCCCAAAACGCATGTACACAGGGCCGTCCCACTCGTAAGCGGCTTTTATGGCGGCGCGGGCTTCAAGGTCGTCGGCGGGGCACATTACCACCATGCCGGGAATAGTGCGCATAAGCGCAAAGTCTTCGTTGCACTGGTGCGAGGCGCCGTCTTCGCCAACGCTAACACCGCCGTGGGTGGCAGCTATTTTAACATTAAGGTGTGGGTAGCCAACAGAGTTGCGAATCTGCTCGAATGCACGGCCTGCTGCAAACATTGCAAATGTGGAGGCAAAAGGTACAAGCCCTGCGGTGGAAAGCCCTGCCGCTACCGATACCATGTTTGCCTCGGCAATGCCGCAGTTGAAAAAGCGGTTTGGATATGCTTTTTCAAACAACACCGTTTTGGTGGCCGCAGCAAGGTCGGCGTCTAAAACAACAAGATTTTCATGCTGTTTGCCCATCTCTACAAGAGCCTCTGCAAAACTATCTCTGGTAGCAATTTTTTTCATCTCAGCCATTAGCTCTCACCTCCAAGTTTTGCAAGTTCAGCGCACGCTTGTGCATATTGCTCGTCGCTTGGGGCGGTGCCGTGCCAGCTGGCTTTATTTTCCATAAAGCTAACGCCGCTACCCTTGGCGGTTTTTGCAAGTATAACGCTGGGTTTGCCTTTTTGCTCGCGGGCTTTGGCAAATGCGTCGTTTAGCTCGTTTAGGTCGTGGCCGTTTACGCAGAACACAGCAAAGCCAAACGCTTCCAGCTTTTTGTCCAGCGGCTCGGGGTTCATTACCTCGGCGGTGGTGCCATCTATCTGCAGGCCGTTTATGTCGATAATAGCGCAAAGGTTATCCAGCTTATAGTGGGCGGCAAACATAAATGCTTCCCAGCATTGGCCCTCTTGGGTTTCGCCGTCGCCCATAAGGGTGTATACGCGGTAGTCATCGCCATTAAGCTTTGCGCCAAGCGCCATGCCACACGCAACCGAAATGCCCTGGCCAAGGCTGCCTGTGCTCATGTCTACGCCGGGGGTCATGTGCATGCTGGGATGGCCTTGCAGGTGGCTGTCAATCTTGCGAAGGGAAATAAGGTCTTCTTTTGGGAAAAAGCCGCGCAGCGCCAAAGAGGCATACATGCCGGGCGCTGTGTGGCCCTTGGAAAGCACAAACCTGTCGCGGTCGGCTTTTTTAGGGTTTTTGGGGTCGATGTTCAATTCTTTGAAGAAAAGCATGGTAAAGATGTCGGCTGCACCGAGGCTGCCGCCCGGATGGCCGGACTTTGCGGCGTGGATGGAATCCAGTATGCCTTGGCGCACCTGCCGAGCTGTTTGTTTCAGCTGGGCGTGCTGTGTGTCGGTTAGCATTGTTAGTATCACCTCTATTAAAATATTAAGTGCTTACACGGTTTTAAGGTAGTCGCTTTTAAACTTTTCAATACCTGCGTCGGTTAGCGGATGGCTTAGCATCTGCTCTATAACTTTGTAGGGAACGGTGGCAATGTGTGCGCCTGCCAGTGCGCTGTCGGTAACGTGCATTGGGTGGCGGATGCTGGCCGAGATAATCTCGGTTTGAATGTTGTGCAGCGCAAACATGTCGGCAACGGTGCGTATAAGCTCTAGCCCATCGGTGGAGATATCGTCTAGCCTGCCCACAAAAGGCGACACATATGCAGCGCCCGCGCGCGCTGCCAAAAGCGCTTGGTTGGCGGTGAATATAAGCGTTAGGTTGCAGGCAACGCCCTCTGCCGCAAGCACCTTTGTGGCCTTTAGGCCCTCGGCGGTCATGGGGATTTTCACCACCATGTTTTTGTGGATTTTTGCAATAGCACGCCCCTCGGCAATCATGCCTGCGGCGTCGGTTGTGGTGGCCTTAACCTCGCCCGAAATAGGCCCGTCTACAATCTGCGCAATCTCGGCAACTACTTGTGCTACGTCGCGCCCCTCTTTGGCAATTAAAGAAGGATTTGTGGTTACGCCACACACCACGCCAAGCTCGTTAGCCATGCTAATTTCTTGAATGTTTGCGGTGTCTATAAAAAGTTTCAAAGCCCTCGCCTCCAAAATATAATATTATTGTTGTAACAGCATGCCGATGATATAAAATGGCAATACGTTTTATTATATCATTTTGATAGCTACTCGGCAATGCATACAGTAAAGATTAATAAGTAAAAAAACTGCCGAGAGCTGAAAAAAATTGCGTGGCTAATTCTTGGCAAAAACATATGGGTATATGCGGCGGTTTGGGCGGTTGCACACGGGCCAAAGACACAAAAAAAAAACATAAAATACCTTGTAATATCTGTAACTTTTTGGTATCATTATTTCTAGTGCTATGTTTTGAGAACAGCGTTCGGCATTAGAGTTTGCGCAGATGATATGTGCGCAAAGAAACGCTACGCCGGCAAAGTCATTTATATGTATAAGGGGTGATAGTATTGGCAGATAACTCTATAGACAAAGTACGTCTGGCAGAAGCCGAGGCAGAAGAGAGTTTGCGCGCCGCCGCCAGAGAGGCTGCCCAAATTGTGGATGGTGCACATAAGGAAGCCGTAGACCAAGCAAATGCCGCTATAGACGCAGCCCGCAGCAATGCGGCTGATAAAGTAGCCGCAGCGCACAAGGCCAGCGCACAAGAGCTGGAAAGTGCAACCGCAAGCCTTAAGGGCGAGATGGACGCGCTTGTTGCGGATGCCCGTAAAAATCAAGATGATGCCGTTCAGACAATACTGAACAAGCTGGCATAGCCTTGAAGATTCACCGATAAAGGGGGCAAGAATACAGTATGGCGATATTACAGATGGAACGTATCCATCTGGTTGCAATGAAACGTGACCGGAAACGCATTTTGGAAATGTTACAGCGTCGTGGCATTGTTGAGGTTAAGAACGCCGAAGGCGAAGATGAGATCTTCCAAAAAACCGATACAAGCAACAGCTGTGCCGTTTTTCAAAAAAGTGCCGACACGGCCCACCAAGCAGTTGAGATTTTGGATGCTCAGGTTGAGCTGAAAAAACCATTCTTGGCTTTTCTGGAAGGGCCAAAGGCTGTTTCGGTAGATGAGTGCGAATCATTTTACGGCCAGCACGACAGTGTGCTGCGCACAGCGCAAGAGATTGTGCGTTATGATCGCGAGATTGCCGAGGCAAACGCAGAGCTTTTGCGTATTGATGCTCAAATCGAAGCGTTAGGCCCATGGATAACGCTACCTATGGCGCAAAGCTTTAGTGGCACAAAAAACACATCGGTGTTTATTGGTGTGTTGCCGGGCGAGCAAACGCTGGCGCTGGTACTGCAGCAGTTGGCTGAGGTGGCGCCACAGCTTGACAAAATTCATGTAGAGCTGGTATCTACAAGCGAACACCAAACCTGCATGTTTGCAGTGGTGCCCAAAGCAGAAGAGGTGCAGGCCGAAGAGGCGCTTCGCGCAATAGGGTTTGCAAAACCGGCAAACATCAGCCGCCTTGTGCCGGCAGAGCAGCAAACACAGCTGCAAGAGCAGCGCAAAGCAGCAGAAGAAAAGATTGCAAAAGCGCAAGAGGCTATTGCCAGCAAGGCGTCGCAGCGCAACGAAATTCAATTTTTTGAAGACCACATGCTACAGCGTAGCGAAAAGTATCAAATGATTGATAGGCTAATGCAGTCAAAGCATGTGTTTGTACTGGACGGCTATGTGCCGAAAAAGTACTCGGGAAAACTTCAAGAAGACCTTACCTCAAAATTTGAGTGTTCGGTAGAGATTGAAGGCGTAACCGAAGACGAAGACGTGCCGATACTGCTACAAAACAATAGTTTTGTGCAGCCGGTAGAAGGAGTTTTGGAGGGTTATGCGCTGCCCACAAGGCAGGATATTGACCCCTCAAATATTATGACTTTCTTCTACTTTGTATTGTTTGGCCTTATGTTCAGCGACGCGGCCTACGGGCTTTTGATGATGGCGGTTTGCGGCGGTTTGCTGGTTACCGTGAAGAACATAGCTCCAAACTGGCAGAAAAACCTGAAATTGTTTTTCTGGTGTGGTGTGTCAACATTCATTTGGGGCTTACTGTTTGGCAGCTTCTTCGGAGATGTAGTAACCGTTATAAGCGAAACCTTCTTTGGCCAAACCGTAAACTTTCCAATGCTTTGGTTCGACCCATTGGCCGACCCAATGCAGCTACTGCTTTTCAGCCTGGGGCTTGGCATATTGCACCTCACGGTTGGGTTTATACTTAAAGGTGCAACCTGCGCTAAAAACAAACAGTACATAGATATTGTTTGGGATGCCGTTTTACCGCTAACGCTCTTCTACCCCTTGCTGATAATGCTTATGGGTAGCGAGATGTTTGAAGGTATTGCAGGCACAATGCTTATGCTACCCTCATGGGGGCAAAACGCATGTCTTGCCGTTGCCGGCATTAGTGCGGTTGGGCTGGTACTTTTTGGCGACAGAAGCAGCAAAGGCATTGTTAAACGGCTTTTGAAAGGCGCTTTCGCCTTGTACAACACCCTTACAGGCTGGCTTAGCGATATCTTCTCGTATGCACGCTTGCTGGCGCTGGGCCTTGCAACGAGCGTTATTGGCTCGGTGTTTAACACACTAGGCTCGCTGTTTGGCACCGGAATTGCCGGCGTTATAGGGTTTATAGCACTGTTTTTGGTTGGCCATGCACTAAACTTTGGTATAAACGTGCTTGGCGCATATGTTCACTCAAACCGTTTGGAGTACGTTGAATTTTTCGGAAAGTTCTATGAGGGCGGCGGGCGTAAGTTCGAACCCTTTGGAATACATACTAAGAATTATAAAATAGAGGAGGAAACTCAAAATGTCTGAAATCGGTGGTATTGTATTTGCAGTCATGGGCCTTGCTTTTGCCGCACTATTCGGCGGTATTGGTTCGGCTTTAGGTGTTAGTATTGCCGGCCAATCTGCTGCCGGCGTTGTGTCGGAAGATCCGGCCAAGTTCGGTAGGGTACTTATTCTTCAGTTGCTTCCAGGTACGCAAGGTATCTATGGTCTTGTTATTGCCCTTTTGGCAATGAGCCAGGTAGGTATTCTTGGTGGCTCGGCCGACATGAGCGTTACCGAGGGCCTGTACTACTTCGCAGCATGTTTGCCTGTAGGCTTCACCGGCCTTGCATCGGGTATTTACCAGGGTAAAGCTTCGGTGGCTGCTATCAACCTGTTCAACAAACGTCCTGAGCAGTTTGGTAAAGCTATGTTGTTCCCCATCATGGTAGAAACCTACGCTATCTTCGGCATGGTTGTTAGCCTGTTGGCAGTTCTTTTTGTTAGCAACCTTGGACTGTAAAGGAGGAGCGGCGGATGACCGGTCTTGAAAAGATTATTAAAGAAATTCGGGACGAGGCTGCCGCCGAAGCGACACAAACAGTAGATAAGGCAAAAGCCGAAGCCAAAGAGATTTTGGCGGCGGCAAAAGCCGAAAGCGATGCCAAGGTAGCACAAATAGAAGCGTCTGCTACACAGCAGGCCGCCGACATTGAGCAAAGCCGCGACAGCGCACTAGTGTTGCAACGGCGTCAGCAAACGTTGAGTGCCAAGCAAGAAGTGCTGGCCGAAACGCTGCAAAAGGCGTTGAACAGTTTGTACAACCTGCCCGAAGGCGAATATTTTGACCTTGTTGTAAAGCTGGCTTGTAAATCGGCCGCAAACGGCGAGGGCGAGATGATGCTAAACAAAAACGACCTCGCAAGGCTTCCCTCCGGTTTTGAAAAGAAACTTGCCGGTGCACTGCCTTCAGGGTCTAGCCTAAAAATTGCTAAAGAGGCCTGCCCCATCGACGGTGGCTTTGTGCTTAGGTACGGCGATGTAGAAGAGAACTGCTCTTTTGAAGCAATGTTTAACGCACGCGCAGATGAGTTTTCGGACCTTGTGCGTGGTACATTGTTTGGCGCCTAAAGCCAAAAGTAGCAAAACCAACCTGTAAAAAAACGATAAGGAGGCGGCCCGCTTATGGCAGAACAATATATCTACGCGGTTACGCGGGTACATGCGCACGAGCAGGGCCTGCTTAGCCGACAGGACCTAGAGCAGCTAATTGCCATGTCTACCGTGCAAGAGGCAATGACATATCTCAGCGATAAAGGCTGGGGTTCTCCCGACATTGTCTCTGCCGACCCGGACGCTCTTGTGGCGTTCGAGCGTGGCAGAACGTGGGATCTTGTAGACGAGCTTGTGGGCGAGGTAACGCCGTTTGACGTGTTCCGCGTTGCAAACGACTACCACAACCTAAAAGCTGCTATCAAATTGGCCTACACAGCTGATGATGAAACAAACCAAGAGCGGTATTTTGTGGATTATGGCACAGTTGATTTAGACGTAATTATAAAAGCCGCGAACGAGCACGAATTTTCGGCATTGCCGGACGATATGGCTAAAGCCGGTAAAGCTGCTTACGAAGCCCTTGCCCACACGGGTGTAGGGCAGGCCAGCGATATTGTTATAGACAAAGCGGCGCTTGTGGCTATAGATGCAGCCGGTAAAGATAAAAAAACCAGCGTACTGCTACGGCGTTATGCCGAGCTTACGGTGGACTCGGCTAACATCAAAGTTGCTGTGCGTAGCAGTGTAATGAGCAAAAGTCGTGATTTCATTGAAAAAGCGATTGCGCCGGGCGGCACGCTGAACACCAGCCGTCTTATTAGTGCGGCAGCCGAAGGGCTGGAAGCTGTTTACACCTACCTGTCTACAACCGATTACGCCTCTGCTATAGACGAGATTAAAACCTCGCTTGCGGCGTTTGAGCGCTGGTGCGACAACAAATTGATAGATCTAATTCGGCCGCAGCGTTTTAACTGCTTTGGCATAGAGCCAATTGCAGCGTTTATACTGGGCCGAGAGAGTGAAATCCAGATGGTTAGGCTGATTTTGTCGGCTAAAATCAACCATTTTAGCGAGCAATCGCTGCGGGAAAGGTTGCGTGAAACCTATGTATAAAATTGCAGTTATGGGCGACCGCGACAGTATCTATGGCTTTGCTTCGGTAGGCCTTGATATCGTTACCGTGGATGATTTTTCTACAGTCGCTCGTCAGGTGAAAAACCTAAACGAGCGTGGCTACGCCATTATTTACATGACAGAGAACCTGTTTGCCTCTATTGATGAAGATGATATGCAAGAGTTTGAAAAAATGGCTCTGCCTGCTATCATCCCCATCCCGGGCGTTACCGGCAATACCGGCATTGGTATTCAGCGGGTGCGTGATTCGGTAGAAAAAGCGGTAGGTTCCGACATCATATTTGGTGGCAAGTAAGCACTAAAGTTCGCTTAAAGAATTACAAAATCATGGTTGTTAGTTGTTAGTTCTGTTGTACCCCTCGGTTTGCAACTAATACCAAACATACGCAGGGGCCGCATGTAGCTATACAGCCGGCCACCAACAGAACACATGCTACTTAAAGCAGTAGCTAACAACAATATGGAAGGATGATTCGAAAGCATGAGCAGCAAAGGCACAATTAAAAAAGTGGCCGGCCCGCTCGTCATCGCCGAAGGCATGCGCGACGCGAACATGTTTGACGTGGTGCGTGTGTCTGACAGCCGCCTGATGGGCGAAGTAATCGAGATGCACGGCGATCAGGCCAGTATTCAGGTATACGAAGAAACTAGTGGTCTTGGCCCCGGCGCTCCGGTGGAAAGTACCGGTATGCCCATGAGCGTGGAGCTTGGCCCCGGCCTTATCCGCAGCATTTACGACGGCATTCAGCGCCCGCTGGATGTTATTAAAGCAAAAAGCGGCGACCGCCTTGAGCGCGGCGTTGAGGTTCCCAGCCTTAACCGCGACATCAAGTGGAAGTTCGAGCCACTTGTTGCTGTGGGCGATAAAGTAGAGCAGGGCGATATCATTGGCACGGTGCAAGAAACCGACGTGGTAAACCATAAAATTATGGTACCCCCCGGTGCAGGCGGCACAGTTAAAAGCATTACAGCAGGCGAGTTTACCGTTGAGGAAGACGTGGCTGTGCTTGAAACTGAAAGCGGCGAGAGAACCGTTCAGCTAATGCAGCGCTGGCCTGTGCGTAAAGGCCGCCCCTACAAACAAAAACTAAACCCCGACGTTCCGCTTGTAACCGGCCAGCGTGTTATCGACGCGCTGTTCCCCCTTGCAAAAGGCGGTACATCGGCTGTTCCCGGCCCGTTCGGTAGCGGCAAAACCGTTGTTCAGCATCAGCTGGCAAAATGGGCCGACGCCGACATTGTGGTATATATCGGCTGTGGCGAGCGCGGCAATGAAATGACCGACGTTTTGCTTGAGTTCC
>CAYJEW010000003.1:0-18202 GCA_964369525.1 uncultured Oscillospiraceae bacterium
GCTAAATCGTGCGCCGGTAAATCCTTTTTATTGTTCGACATCGGTGTTCCTCCCTATTGTTTGTGCTATGCGCTACTTTATTGTAGCTTTTTTGTCAGCTTTTAATTTTTTAAAACTCTCTGCGCCCTGCATTCATTTGCCTGCAAAGCCCATGCAATCCACGCTTCACACTGGTTTTTTTATATTATGTGTAGCATAATATAAACTGCAAGTTTGCTCGGTTGCCACGCAAGTGGCGAGAGCAATTGCACTTAAATGAATTATAAATAATCAAACAGAGTGCGGATTATTTATATTATCAAACTAATGATACGAAAAATCTGTATAGTTTTCGCCATCGCCCACAAATCTGCCAATATCCGCAGCGCCTCCCGCCGCAAACGTAACATCTATGCGGGTCCAGTCGCTTGTGTTCACCGCCAGCTCTACCGCTATCCACCCTGCGTCCTCCACCCATATAAGGTTCCACGCATGGTATAGCGGCGCGCCGTTTTGCAGCACATTGCCCTTCACCAATATCGCAGGTATGCCATTGGCCCTAAGCATGGCCGCCGCCAGCGAAGCATAATCATAGCAGATACCCATTCCGGTGCTTAGCGTCTCGTCAAGGTTTGGCTCATACCCCGACGGGCTCACCAGCTCTCGCTCGGCTTTGTCTGTATCGTACACGATATTTTCGGAAATCCAATAATAAATCTGCTGCACAACTTCCAAATCATTGCCGCAGTTTTGGGTTATTTCATGCGAAAGCCGCACAACTTCGCTCTCCGGCGTGTAGTTCACAATACGGTTTGGCACAATATATGGGGCAAACTCGCTTTCTATTTGCGCCGTGGCTGTCCCCACCAAAAACCTGTTATAAAAATCGCCCTGCGTGTTTACATATAATATAAAAGAGTATTCTCCGCTACCGTGGGTTAAGGGGTAAAAGCTAATTGAGCCGTCGCTACTTATTATGTAGTTATCTTTAACCTCGCCGTCGGCGCTAGAGCCTTGAACCACCGTTAGCAGCGCCGATGATGGCCCTGTGTACGACGCTGCAATGTAGCCCTGGTTTATATTACTCACATCAATAAACCCGCTTTGGGTGCCATCGTCATACACAAACTGGTTTGCCCCTATATATTCGGGCATCAGCACGGGTGGCGGGGTGCGCTGATACTCAGGATTTGCAAGCTCGGGCTGGCCACCTACAGAAAACCCTTCTTCCGCTGTACACCCTGCAAGCAACAACGCTACCATAACCACCGCCAGCATAAATGCCACAGCCGAACGGTACCTCTGTTTCAAAAGGCAAGCCCACCCCCTTGCTAACGCCTTGGCCGCGCATATACCCATGCACCGCCAAACCATTTAATAATTGCAAATCCCAAATCCTCGTGCATCGCCACTTTTACAGCAGAAATGCGCCTATTATCGCTTTGCTATCGTGCCTTTGTGCGGTCCGCTTTTTCATAAGCCTCTGCCGCCACATACTTGCTACAATAATACTACCAACACGCAAAAAAAGCAATACTTCAAGCGTCCTGCCTCCGCCCGCCATTTTGTCGAACCATCGCTTTTTGCCCTGCCAAAGCAGGCTAGCTAGCCACGCTTTTGCATATTACAAACAAACATAGCAAAGCACATCCCCAAATTTATGCGTACCCCCACGCAAAGTTTATACCTCTAGCCCCTTTAAACCCACGGCCCCTGCGCCTTGCAGGCCCGCCGCCCCACAAATCGTGCCGCCGCTGTTTTAAGGCCTTTGCCACCGTGCTAAGGCAAAGCCCTGCCCTTGTGTAGCAAAATCCACACATACAAAACCACGCAGAGCACTGCGCTCTGCGTGGTTTTAGCATTAATCTCTGCTGTGTTTTTTTACTTGCGCGCGCTTTTCGCACTAATCTCTGCGGCACTTTTACTTTTGTGCACGCTTTTGGTCCAGCATCGCCTTCACCTTAATCGGCAAACCAAACAGGTTTATAAACCCTTCGGCATCGGCGTGGTTGTACTGCTCGCCCGTAGTAAAGCTGGCCACCTCTTCATCATATAGCGTGTATGGGCTTTGCACCCCTGCATTTATAATATTGCCTTTGTACAACTGTAACTTCACCACACCACTAACCGTTTGCTGCGTGGCATCCACAAATGCACCTATCGCCTCACGCAGTGGGGTATACCACTGCCCATTATACACAAGCTCTGCCATTTTAAGCGCTACATTTTGCTTAAAATGCGCTGTTTCTTTGTCTAGGCAGATGCTCTCCAACACCTCGTGCGCATGGTACAAAATTGTGCCGCCCGGTGTTTCATACACCCCTCTGCTCTTCATGCCCACAAGGCGATTTTCCACAATATCCAAAATACCAACACCGTTTGCGCCGCCAAGCACGTTTAGCTTTTCTATTATCTCCACACCGCCCATGGCCACGCCATCCACCGCCACAGGTATGCCTTTTTCAAATGTAATGGCCACCTCGGCTGTTTTTTCAGGCGCTTTTTGCGGCGTTACGCCAAGCTCCAGCATCTTTTCAAAGTTGGGCGCGTTTGCAGGATTTTCCAGCTCCAGCCCCTCGTGCGAGAGATGCCACAGGTTTTTGTCTTTAGAGTAGCTGGTGTCTGCCTTAATCTTTAGCGGAATTCCCCTCGCCTCGGCGTACTCAATAGCCTCTTCACGGCTGGTAATATCCCACTCGCGCCATGGCGCAATTATCTGCAAATGCGGCGCCAGCGCTTTTACCGTTAGCTCAAAACGCACCTGATCGTTGCCTTTGCCGGTAGCCCCGTGGCAGATAGCGTCGGCGCCCTCTTTTTTTGCCACCTCCACCAGCGCCTTGGCAATGGGCGGCCGCGCAAAAGATGTACCCAGCAGATACCCCTCATACTTTGCGCCCGCCTTCAGCGTAGGCCATATAAAATCTTCCACCAACTCTTTTTGTATGTCGGCAATATAAAGCTTGCTTGCGCCGGTTTTTATGGCTTTTTCCTCTAGGCCATCCAGCTCGTCCTTTTGGCCCACATCGGCCGCCATAGCAATTACCTCGCAGTCGTAGTTCTCCTTCAACCACGGAATAATAATAGACGTATCCAGCCCGCCGGAATATGCAAGCACTACCTTTTTATAACTCTTCTTTTTTCCCATGTTACAGCCCTCCACAGCTACATTCTTATTGTATATTATATCACTTCACTGCATAAAATCAAGCTTTTTATGCATATTTATTCTTTTTGTATGCACCGCCCTGCCTGCCACATATCTCAAGTTTTAACAAAATCAACATATTTGCGCCATAAATTCCCACAACACAACCATGCAGCTTTACACGCAAAATGCAAAACCACCGCCAAGACATACACTCGGCGGCGGTTTTTTTATATGTATCTAAACGCTAGCTGCTACTGCATCCAGCTCTCATCGCGCGGGTTTTGGCGGAACCGCTGTAGTTTTTCCACATCCTGCTCTTCTATTTTGCCCTCGGCCAGCGCTACCTCTACCAGCGTGTCGTAGTCGCACAACGACACATTTTTTACATCAGCAGCAGCCAACTTGTCTAGCCCTGCCTGCAAACCATATGTGAATATAGACACAATGCCAAGCACCTCACATCCCTGCTGCTGTAGCACCTTTACCACGTCGATAACGCTACCTGCGGTGGATATAAGGTCTTCCACCACCACCACCTTTTGCCCTGCCTGCGCCTTGCCTTCAATCTGGTTGCCGCGGCCATGCTCTTTTGCGCTGGCGCGCACATAGCACATCGGTAGCCCTAAAATATCCGCCACCAGCGCCGCGTGTGCAATACCTGCCGTTGCGGTGCCTGCCACCAGCTCTGCCTGCGGGTAGCTGCTGCGCACAAGCCCTGCCAGCCCCTGCTCCACCCTAGCACGTACCTGCGGGTAAGACAGCGTTAGCCTGTTGTCGCAATAAATAGGCGAGCGTATACCCGACGCCCATGTAAAAGGGTCGTTTGGCCGCAAAAATACTGCTTCTATATTCAAAAGATCTTTGGCAATGTCTTGTTTTGTTATCTGCATATGCTCCTCTTTTCATGGTTACTGCTGTTGTATTTTAATTTAAAGGCCACACCGTAAGCACAACATGCCAACGGCCCCCTTTAAGCCACTGTAAATAAGCAAAAATCCACATTTACCGGCTCTCAAATATGCACCCTGCCACCCATAGGGTTGTTAACGATGTTTGCATTTAATTGCATTTCCAAATTATTTTTATAATAATCATTTTGTTATTTATGCCATTTTTCTACATACTACCCATAAACTCTGCTTTTATCTTCTCATATGCGGCCACAGGGTCTTCCGCGGCGGTTATAGGCCTGCCCACCACAATATAGTCGCTGCCAATTCCGGCCGCGGCCGCAGGCGTGGTAACACGGCTTTGGTCGTCGGTTGTGCCGCTGCCGGGGTAGCGTATGCCCGGCGTCACAGTTACAAACTCTGGTCCGCACCACTCTTTTACAACCCCTACCTCCAGCGGGCTACACACCACGCCGTCCAGCCCACTGCCCTGCGCATTTGTGGCATACGATGCCACAACCTCGCTTACCACCCCGGGAATCAGCAGCTCTTCACACATATTTTCTTGGCTAATGCTGGTAAGCATGGTAACCGCCAAAAGCATTGGCCGTGCACCTTTAGCGCCCTCTTCAAGGCCGCTGAGCGCCGCGCGCATCATCTCGCCTCCGCCGCCTGCGTGCAGGTTGGTCATATCCACCCCAAGGGCAGCTATGTTGCGCATAGCTTTGTGTACCGTGTTTGGAATGTCGTGTAGCTTCAAGTCTAAAAACAGCGGGTGGCCCATGTCTTTTACCTCGCGCACAATATCCGGCCCTTCAGCATAAAACAGCTCCATGCCTATCTTCACATACGGTTTTTGCCCTGTAAATCCGCTCAAAAACTCCATGGTTTGCGCGCGGTTGGAAAAATCGCATGCTATAATAACATCTTTTCTCATCTGCACACCTCTGTTTTAAATTATTATTGCTATTTTCTATCTACAACTACCCAAACCGCAAAAAAGTAAAGCTAACAGGCGCCGTAGGAACGGCTACTACCCGCAGCTAAGCGGCCCGCTTTTTTGCGCTTTGCCTCGTATTTCTGCAAGATCTGCAATACCATACTGCTGCATTTTTTGCGGTAGTTCGTCCAGTATTGCCACGCAGGCATATGGGTCTATCAGGTTTTGCGTGCCCACCTGCACCGCCACAGCCCCTGCCCATATATACTCCAGCACGTCGTCTGCGCAGGCAATACCCCCAACGCCCACCACAGGGATATTCACCCTAGCGCACACCTCGTACACCATGCGCAAACACACCGGCTTCACCGCCGGCCCCGAAAACCCACACGCACCAATAGATACAATTGGTTTGCCTGTGCGTGGGTCAATTCTCATACCAAGCAGCGTATTTGCTACCACAAGGCCGTCGGCGCCCGCCTCTTCGCAGGCCTGCCCAATATCGGCAATGCTGGTAACATTTGGCGAAAGCTTTACCAAGACGGGTTTTTTTACTGCTTGTTTCACAGCTTTTGTAATTTCGGCGGCGGCCTTTACGCTTGTGCCAAAAGCTATGCCCCCGTGCTGTACATTCGGGCAGCTCACATTCACTTCCAATAGTGCCACCTCGGGCGCCTTATCAAAATATACAGCTGTTTCTACATATTCTTCAAGTGAAAACCCTGATATGTTTGCCATTGATGGGCCATTGAATACCTTGCTTAATTTTGGTAGCTCTTGCGATACCACCGCCTGCACCCCGGGGTTTTGCAGGCCCACAGCGTTCAGCATACCGCCCACACACTCGGCAATGCGTGGCGTTGGATTGCCAAACCTTGGCTGTAGCGTTGTACCTTTAAGCGCAATGCCACCAAGGCGGTTTATGTCGTACCACTCGGCCATCTCATAGCCAAATCCAAATGTGCCACTGGCAGGAATAATTGGATTTTTCAGCGGTACACCACACAGCTCTACCCCAATTTTAGGCCCCACAGCGTTTGTTTGTGCCATCAATCAAACACCACCTCCTCCGAAGACAAAACAGGCCCGTCTACACATACCCGCTTTGCCCCGCTTTTTGTGTGGCAGCTGCAGCCCATGCATGCGCCAAAGCCGCACCCCATGCGCTCCTCAAAGCTTAGCTGACCCTGTATGTTCCTTTTGCTGCTCTGCTCATACACAGCGCGTAGCATGGCGGTGGGCCCGCAGGTGTAGTAGTATGTATACTCTATTTTTTGCAAAATGTCTGTTACAAGGCCTTTTTCGCCTGCGCTACCGTCCTGCGTAGCTAGCCACACCTTACAGCCCAGCTGTTCAAATTCATTTATAAAAAACGCATCCTTTGCGGTGGCAAACCCCAGCACAACGGTGGGCGTATTCCCTGCGGCGCACAAAGCCTGCGCCAGCCCATACAGCGGCGGCGTGCCCACACCTCCACCCACCAGCACGGTGCTGTGGCCTTCGGCCGCCTTTGGCTCAAAACCATTTCCAAGCCCACACAAAAGCTCCAGCTTTGTGCCTTCTTGCAGTGTGGCCAGCGCACTTGTGCCGCCGCCCACAACTTTATACACCACCTGTAGCTCGTCCTTTTGCCAACAACTCACCGAAAACGGCCTGCGCAAAAAAAATCCGGGTAGCGAAATATTCACAAACTGGCCCGGCATTTTCAAGCTGTCGGTTGGCCCTGCCAGCCACACCCGATACACCTTGTTTGCTATCTGCGTATTTTTCTTTATTGTGTACTCTGCTTTTACTGCCACAATGCCTCCTAAAAATACATGGTAAATGCGTATTTGTTGTTATTTATTTTATCTAAAGTTGAACATGTTTGCAACCAGTATATATAGGTCGGTGCTGTTATGCAAAATAAAGTTGCGCTCGTTGCTAAACGCCAGCAACAGCCCCACAACTGCCGATACCCCACATACCAAAAGCCCTAGCGTGTACAGCGTTTTTCGGCGCTTAGCCCCGCCCGACAGCCACTGCAGCAACACTGCCGCCGCCAAAATACCCCAGGCAAAAGACACATCGCATATATATCGATACACACCGTTGCTAACGCAAAAATCAAACCAAAGAATTATAACCCCCGCCGCAATTGTGCCTATGTACACTGCTTTTTTTGCCCACTCGGCTTTCCGCAACGTGCCATGGGTGAAGAGTAGCGATGTATACACAGGCGCATTAAACAGCCCAAACGCAAAGTAGTTATAAAATAGGTTGCCGTATAAAACCTCGCTCCACGGCAGGTACACAAACGGGAAACTCTGCTGAGTGCCCAGCGGCTGCAACAAAAACAGCCGCATCGCCTCTGCCAACCAAACCGGCTCAAAGCGCAGTGTTTGCAGGCTCATATCACCAACCGTAAGCTGGTATGCATACCCAAAATCAAGCGCAGAACCAAACCTCGCCGCGTTGTACCACAGCAGCCCCGCCGCCGCCGCCGCAAGCGGCAGGCCAAAGCATACCGCCGCCGGCGCCACTTCGCCGCGCGGTATGCTGCGCTTTTGCAGCGCAAAAAGCGCAGGCGGGGCAAGTAACGCCACGCACAAAAGCAGCTGTGCCGGGCGGGCAAACGCCACCAGCGCCACGCAGAGCCCTGCTAAAAGCGCATGTAGCCAGCGCAATTTCACAGCCGGCCTTAGCGCCCGCAGGCCAAAGGCCACCGCCCCCAGCAGTGCCGCCGCCGCCCACAAATACGGCTGGGTGTATATATCAGCACTCGTGAGCAACAGCGGTAAATGCCCGCCAAAGCTTATTGCCGGAATAACAGCGCAAAACAGTAGCAGATTTGCCTCTATGTTAAATCTGCGTAAAAATTCCTTCAGTGCTGCCACCAGCGCAACTACTGTAAGCACCGCAGGCACCGCACACGCCAGCGCCATGCTTGGCAAAGCGCCGCTTAGCGCATACACCAAAAAGTAAAGCGGCATGGGCGCCAGCCCAAAATAGCTGTAGTACTGCCCTTCATGGTACGCTGTGTCCCATAGGTAGTGTATGTCTTGGCGCTGGGTGGCGTCGTATGGGTTTGGCAGCTCGGCAAGCTCTGCCGCAGGCTGGGTGCGTAGCGCTACCTGCCCATGTTTTAGCGCATCAAACAGCTGGTAATAAATCGGCTGTGTATCTAAATCTTCAAGCGGGTAGGGGTGTAGCAGGCGGCCGGGCGGCTGCTGCGCATCGGCCGGCATAACCGCAAACATAAGACCTACAAGTATAAGTATGCAAACGCCCGCCGAAAGCCAAAGTGCGGCATTGTGCTTTTTGTTTTGTGGGTTGTAGCTATACCGTGCAAGCCCAAAAGCAAGCACCGCCCACACCCCAAGGCTAGTCGCCAGCAATGCAAAAAACATTAAAAAGTTAAAGCTAAAACCACTACGGTTAAGCACCATCTCCTGCACCTGATAGCTACCGCCTGCCGATATAAGCTCCAGCTCAAAGCTCTGTAGCTGTCCGTTACTACGCAGTTGCATCACTGCGCTGCTTTGTTCGCCTGCAGGGTTAAGAATTACCCTGTCGGCCAGCACACGCGTATTCGCACTACCGCCGTCCTGCAAAATATACAGGCTTACCGTCACGGGGAAATCGTCCTCTTCGCTTGAGCCAAGCTGCACATACATGGTACTGCTTTGCCGCCCAATGCCGTGCCACGCCACAGCCCCGCTGCCCGCCACTTCAATGCCCTCTTCGGTCACCTGCGTGCCTTCGGTATGTACAAACGCTTGTTGCAGGTCTATTTTTACAGGTGTTTTGTCGCCTGTAAGCAGGCTGAGCCCACTGCCAAAAAGTATCGTTAGCAAAAGCGATACAAACCCGCAAAACACTGCTCCCAAAACACGGCGCTGTGTTTGCGTAAGGTTTTTAAGGTGGGTGCGCATCTGCCTTCTTCCTTTCTTTTAGTGTTAAGTAAAACGAACCACACCTAGCACGGCCAATTTATGCCCATGCGCCAGCAAAGCCCTTGGCAATATATCAGGTATCGCCTACGGGCTTTGCATTACCCCTGCAACATTTGCTTTGTTAAAGCTGTAAAGCACCTGTTTGCAGGCGATTTTAAAGGATTTTACTTATAAAACAAAGACTTTGTCATACAAGGAAGCGGCAAAAAATATCGCAGGCAGACAGCGCGGGTAAAGCTTACGCCACCTTAGCCCATAGCGTCTATGCTTTCCACCCTTATGGTGCTCTCTTCCAGCACGTCCAGCAGTACCGCCACTGTGTCTAGGCTGGTAAATATTGTTACGTTGTTTTCAACGGCGCCGCGCCTAATTAAAAAGCCGTCGTTGCGCAGGTACTCACTACCCGGGTTTTGGGTGTTCAGCACATACGCCACATGCCCACTGCGCATGCTGTCCAGTATATCTTCACTGCCCTCGCTTAGCTTGCGCAGCACCCTTGTGCGAATACCATTCTCTTTTAAAAATTCTGCGGTGCCGCTGGTGGCTTCTATGTTAAAGCCCAGCTCGTAAAACCGCTGTACCAGCGGCAGTGCACGTTGCTTGTCGGGGTCGGCTATTGTTACCATTACCGTGCCGTAGTTTGCCACCTTGCCGCCTGCGGCACGCAAAGCCTTAAACATTGCACGGTTTAGCGTTTTGTCGTAGCCAATAGCTTCGCCCGTGCTCTTCATCTCGGGGCTAAGGTATGCGTCGGCACCGCGCAGCTTTTCAAAGCTGAACACAGGGCATTTTACATACCAGCAGTTTTTCTCGGGTGCTACGCCTGTTTTGTAGCCACGCTCTGCCAGCGTGTGTCCCAGCGCCACCTCTGCCGCAAGCCCTGCCAGGTTTATGCCTGTTGTTTTGGATATAAACGGCACGGTGCGCGACGAGCGCGGGTTTAGCTCTATTACATACACGTTGTCGTCTTTATCGGCAATAAACTGAATGTTAAACGGCCCTTTTATACCCACAGCAAGGCCCATTTTTACCGTGTAGTCAACAATTGTTTGTTTCACCTTTTCGCTGGCGGTAAATGTGGGGTACACGCTCATAGAGTCGCCCGAGTGTACGCCCGTGCGCTCTACATGCTCCATAATACCCGGGATAAACACGTCGGTGCCATCGCACACGGCGTCCACCTCCAGCTCTTTACCCTCCACATATCTGTCCACCAACACAGGCGCATCTTCCGACGCCTGCACAGCCCCCACAAGATAGTGGCGCAGCGCCGCTTCGTCGGCCACAATCTGCATGGCGCGCCCGCCCAGCACAAAGCTTGGCCGCACCAGCACAGGGTAGCCCAGCTTTGCCGCAACCTCCACGCCTTCTTCCAGCGTGGTTACGGCTTTACCCTCCGGCTGGGGTATGCCCAGCTGTGCCAGCAGTTTTTCAAAGCTATCGCGGTTTTCGGCGAGGTCTATGGCCGCACGGCCTGTACCCGCCAGCGGTACGCCAAGGTCGTCCAGCCTCGCCGCTAGGTTAATTGCCGTTTGGCCACCCAGCGTTACTATTACGCCCTGCGGTTTTTCCAGCGTTATAACATTCATTACGTCTTCCACCGTTAGCGGCTCAAAGTACAGCTTGTCGCTAATGGTATAGTCGGTAGAAACCGTTTCGGGATTGTTGTTGATAATAATAGCCTCGTACCCCGCACGGCGTATGGCCCATATTGCGTGCACGGTAGAGTAGTCAAACTCCACGCCCTGCCCAATACGTATTGGCCCCGAGCCCAGCACCAGAATTTTTTTATTGTCTGTTACAATGCTCTCATTTTCCTCTTCGTATGTAGAGTAAAAATACGGCACATAACTTTCAAACTCCGACGCGCAGGTGTCTATCATTTTATACACAGGGCATATGCCCGCTTTAATGCGCAGCTCGGTAAGCGCCCCTTCTTCCATGCCCCAAAGATGGGCCAAAAACGAATCGGAAAAGCCTTTGCGCTTTGCCTCTCGCAGTAGCTCTGTGTTGCCTACTGCCTCGCGCAAAGCTTGCTCCATACGCACAATTCCGTCCACCTTTTCGATGAAATATGCGTCAATACTGCTCTCGTCTGCAATTCGAATAGAGGCTGTGCCGCGGCGCAGAAGCTCTGCAATGGCATACATGCGCTCGTCTGTTGGGGTGTGCACATACTCCCAAAGCTTTGCACTGCTCATCTCGTCAAAACGCGGTAGCCAAACATGGTCTAGCCCAACTTCCAGCGAGCGCACAGCCTTCAAAAAGCTCTCTTCAAATGTGCGGCCAATAGCCATAACCTCGCCTGTGGCCTTCATCTGCGTACTCAGCTGTTTTGATGCCTTTTCAAACTTGTCAAACGGGAAGCGCGCAATCTTTGTTACCACATAGTCTAGCGCAGGCTCAAAGCTTGCGGGGGTGTTTGCCAGCTTTATCTCGTCTAGGTGGTAGCCTACAGCTATAAGCGCCGACACCCTTGCAATAGGGTAGCCGCTGGCTTTCGAGGCCAGCGCCGACGAGCGCGACACCCTTGGGTTTACCTCTATAACAAAGTACTCAAACGAGTATGGGTCCAGCGCAAACTGCACGTTACAGCCACCCTGTATGCCCAGTGCGCGTATCAGCCTAATAGAGGCGTCGCGTAGCATCTGGTATTCGCGGTTGGTAAGCGTTTGGCTGGGACACACCACAATAGAGTCGCCTGTATGCACGCCCACGGGGTCGATATTTTCCATATTACATATGGTTATAACCGTGTCGTTTTTGTCGCGCATTACCTCGTACTCAATCTCTTTGTACCCTTTTATAGATTTTTCCACAAGCACCTGCCCCGCAGGCGAAAGGCGTAGCGCACTTTTGGCAATTTCTATAAGTTCTTCGTCATTTTCGGCAAAGCCGCCGCCTGTACCGCCCAGCGTAAACGCCGGGCGCAGCACAACAGGGTAGCCTATGCCGTGGGCTTTTTCCAGCGCTTGGTCCACCGTGTGGGCAATATCGCTTTGTAGCGCAGGCTCGCCTATGCGCTCGCACAATTTTTTAAATAGGTTGCGGTCTTCGGCCTGGGATATCGAGTCAAAGCCTGTGCCCAGTATCTCACATCCACACTCTTCCAGTATGCCTTTTTCGGCAAGTTGCATAGCCATATTCAGGCCGGTTTGGCCGCCCAATGTGGGCAAAATAGCGTCGGGGCGCTCGCGGCGCAGTATGCGCGCCACAAACTCCAGCGTAATTGGCTCCATATATACCTTGTCGGCAATGTCGGTATCGGTCATAATTGTAGCGGGGTTTGGGTTTATGAGCACCACGTTGTACCCCTCTTCTTTCAGCGCAAGGCACGCCTGCGTGCCCGAGTAGTCAAATTCGGCCGCCTGCCCAATTACAATGGGGCCCGAGCCTATTACCAAAATCTTTTGGATATCTGTACGTTTTGGCATTTTTCATCCTCCATTGTAATTATATATTGCGTTTCTTGTTTTCTTTTTGATATTCATCCATGTTTGCGATAAACCTGTCGAACAGATATGCAGAACCCTGCGGCCCGGGGCGGCTTTCGGGGTGGTACTGCACACTAAACACCCGCTGTTCAGCATTTTCAAGCCCTTCCACCGTGCCGTCTAAAATGTTTGTGTGGGTTATGGTAAGGCGGGTTGCCTTTACGCTTTCGGCGTCTACCGCATAGCCATGGTTTTGGCTGGTTACGGTTATCTGCCCTGTTTTATTGTCGCGCACAGGATGGTTGCCACCGCGGTGGCCAAACTTTAGCTTGTATGTCTTAGCACCATTTGCCAGCGCCAGTAGCTGGTGGCCTATGCATATGCCAAAAATTGGCAACTTACCTTGTAGCTTTTGCACCAGCTCTATTACCGGCGCCACATCTTCGGGGTTGCCCGGCCCATTGGACAAAAGCAGGCCGTCGGGCGCAAGCGCCAGCACATCTTCGGCTGTGGCGTTATACGGTAGCACGGTTACGTTGCACCGCCTTTGCACAAGGCCGTCTATTATGCCAAGCTTTATGCCGCAGTCTATCGCCGCCACATTATACTTTGCGCCTGTGGCACGCACATACCAGCGCTTTTTACAGCTTACGCTTTCCACCTGATTGCGCGGCTCTGCTGTTTGCTTTAGTAGTTTTTGTGCCTCCTCATCCGGCACATCTGCATTGCACAGCACAACACGCATGCTGCCCTCGGTGCGTATCATCCGGGTAATGCTGCGGGTATCTACCCCTTCAATGCCGGGAATACCCTGCTCTTCCATCTCTTCGCTCAGCGTTTTTGTTGCCCTAAAGTTTGCCAGCGAGTCGTTATATTCCCTTACAATAAGGCCACCTATGCTTGGGTTTTTGCTCTCATAGTCTTCGGCCGCCATGCCATAGTTACCTATTAGCGGGTAGGTCATACACACCATCTGTTGGTTATACGAACAATCGGAATACACCTCTTGGTAACCCACCATAGATGTGTTAAACACCACCTCACACACCTGCTGCACATCGGCCCCAAAGCCGATGCCGTAGTGTACCTTCCCGTTTTCAAATACAAGTTTTTTTGCTGTGCGCTGCATACAGTTTCTCCTTTATGGTAATTCCTTTGGGTTTGGATTTTGGCTTGCTATTGGGTATAGCTTTTGATTTACGCTTTATGTTTGCCCTTGCCTTCTGCCTACTGCTTCTCTTCCCTACAATAGGCCCGCTGGCCACCAATTAGCGTTAGGGTAGGCCAGCCCCACATTCTGTGCATTGCAAACGGTGTGGCTCTGCCCATGGTGCAAAACTCTTGCGGGTTTACCGCCCGCTCGGTTTCTATATCCAGTAAAACAAGGTTACACGCTTCGCCCTCGGCTATGTGTTGCGGGCTTTCCTGCAGCACGCCACGAGGCTTCCATGTTAAGCATTGCAACAATGTTTCGGTTGGCACAAGGTTTTTCATTGCCAATCCTGTATACACAGCGGCAAACGCTGTTTCCAGCCCTACCACCCCGTTTGCGCTGTGCGCAAAGCCGCCGTCTTTCTGCTGGGCGGTATGCGGGGCGTGGTCGGTTGCTATGGCGTCTATGGTGCCGTCTTGCAGTGCCTCCACAGCGCTTTCCACGTCGCTTGCGGTGCGTAGCGGTGGGTTCATTTTAAAGCGGCCGTCGTTTTCGGTTATGTCATCACAGCAGAGCAGTAGGTTGTGTGGGGTTACCTCGCAGGTTACAGGCAGGCCGCGTTGTTTTGCGCTACGCACCAGCTCAAATGTTTGCTTGGTAGACGCATGGCATATATGCAGCCGACAGCCTGTTTCTTCGGCCAGGCTTATGTTGCGCTCTACCGCATGCCATTCGCTCTCGCTTGTGTGGCCCTCAAAGCCGTGGGTGCGTGCAAACTGGCTGCCCGCCTGTACACATACACTATCCTGCGGGTGCAAGCTTGCGTCTTCGCAGTGCACCGCCACCAGCCGCCCTGTTTTTGCGGCGGCGCGCATGGCCTCGCGCATAACGTCGGCATTGGCCACATCGTTTCCATCGTCGGTATATCCCGGCACAAACGCCGCCAGCCGCTCAACATCCGACGGCCGCTGCCCCAGCTGGCCCACCGTTAGCGAGCCATAGGGGAGTATGCGCAAAAACTGCGCGGTTTTTATGGCTTGCAGTGATGCCTTCAGGTTTTGCACACTGTCGGGCACAGGCATAAGGTTTGGCATGGTACACACCGTACCAAACCCGCCGGCCAGCGCCGCCGCCGCGCCTGTTTTTATGGTTTCTTTGTCCTCGTATCCGGGCTGGCGAAAATGCACATGCAGGTCGGTAAACGCAGGGCTTAAAATATGCCCCTGCGCGTTTATGCACTCGGCGGTAGCGTCGCTTAAGCCACTACCAATTCGTAACACAACACCATCTTGCAACAACACATCTTGCTGTTGTAGCTCGTAGCCGTTAAACACCTGCGCACCTTGTATCAGAAGTTTCATGCTATACCTCCAAACAACTGTAAAAAAACAGCCCGTATGCTTCATTCCTATAAAAGAAATGCAACATCACGAGCTGCTGTATATACTGTAATAAAGATATGTCCCAAAATGCCACAGGCTGCTTAATTTCTTTTTGCAGCTGCTGCCCCGCATGTTGGCACCTCCTTGTTTTATATATGCATACACACATATTTTTAGTATTATACCAAAAAATGCCGCATGGGGCAAGCATAAATTATTCTGCACCGCCTCTTGCGTTAAATCTTTTGGCGGTAAAGCAACGCCCTAACGCTTAAGCGTTAGGGCGTTATATGTGCAATTTACCTATTTTTAGGCGGCCTCAGATTTATATTGGCCTAGCTAGCCGCTTTGCACCGCACTGTCCAGCGCAAGCGAAATATTTTGTAGTACATCCTGCGGAATGTCGCCCTGCTCGCTTCGGGAATGTAGCGTATACTGAAATCCGTTCTTCTCCCAGCGCGCCAGCACATCGCCCTCCACAGAATCTCCCACGGTTATCTCGTTGCCGCCAATGTCATACACCCGCTCGTTTTGGTAGTAGCCTTCGGCGTATGTGCCGGCCAGCCAGCCCTGCTCTGCCTGCGCCACGCGCAGTACATACAAATACCCCTCTGGTGTGTTGTACTCAATCTGGCCAAACCATCCGTCTATTGCAAAAAATTTTACCGCAGCAAGCTCATCGCTACTGTGCCAAGATATAACCGAAAACCCTAAATGCGGCGCAAAGTCGCCATCATAATAGGTGGTAATATCCGATATGGGCTTCACCACTTCGTTTGTCACGCCCTGCCAGCGGGCGATGGTGTCGCCAAAGTTTCTGGCCAGGCTACTGTCACAGCCGGCCAGCAAAACGCTAATTGCCAGCGCCGCTAACGCCAAATGTTTTCGGTTCACCCGCACCCCTCCTGCCTGCATATATTTATTACATTAAAGTATACCTTATAGCCAACGTTTTCTCAAGCAGGCGTATATTTTACTTGCTTGTAGCTACGCCGCGCAGTACACTAGTTGTAAGCTGACATACAGTACCCAAAATATGCCCCACCGAAAAGCCAATGTGGCCAAAGCCTGCGCACCCATTGCAAAGCATTTTCACAGCAAAAGCGCCCGCCTGCCACACACCTTCTTTTTTAAACCTGCCATAAGGAGTTGATAGGCCATGACCTCGCCCACACCTACTGCTTTATGGAACAACCGCGCCCTGCTACGCCTTTTGTGGCCGCTTATTGTAGAGCAAATTTTGGCGGTTTCGGTTGGGCTTATAGACACCATGATGGTTACCACGGTTGGCGAGGCGGCTGTGTCGGGCGTTTCTTTGGTAGACTCTATTAACATTTTAATAGTCACCCTTTTCACCTCGCTTTCCACAGGCGGTGCGGTGGTGTGTAGCCAATATATAGGCCGCAAAAATCCACAAAAAGCCTCGCTTGCCGCAAGCCAGCTGGTATACAGCGTGTTTGCGCTCTCAGTAATTTTTGCCTTGTTTACATTTTTGCTGCGCAGTACGTTGCTACAGCTTATATACGGGCATATAAGTGCCGACGTTATGCTAAATGCCGAAACATATTTTTCGCTGTCGGCCTTCAGCTATCCTGCCATAGCGCTGTATGGGGCAGGGGTGGCACTATTGCGCAGTATGGGCAATAGCAAGGCGGGTATGGCGATAGCTTTTATGATAAATCTGCTTAATATTGGCGGTAATTCATTTTTTATTTTTTACCTTAACATGGGGGTGGCGGGCGCAGCGCTTGCCACGCTTATCAGCCGCACACTTGCCGCTGTGGCGGCAATAGCGCTTTTAATGCGGCGTTCTTCTGGGCCTATTTCACTGCGAGGGCTCTTGCCCATACGCATAGAGCTAGGCATGGCGCGACGTATTCTGCGCATAGGCATCCCCACAGGGCTTGAAAGCTCTATGTTTCAGATTGGCAAGCTTTTGGTAGCACGCATCTTGTCTACATTTGGCACAGCCGCAATTGCAGGCAACGCCATTGCCATATCGCTGTGCACATTTGCCACCCTGCCCGGCATGGCTTTTGGCTTGGCAATACTTACGGTGGTGGGGCAGTGCATAGGCGCAGGCCTGCCAAACGAGGCTATAGTAAACACCAAAAAGCTAATGCGGGCGGGGCGAGCGCTTGTGGGGGTTATCAGCCTGGTTGTACTGCTGGTTCACCGCCCGCTGCTTGGGCTGTTTAACTTGTCGCCCGAGGCCACCGAGCTGGCAAGCAATCTGCTTTTTATATTTCTCATCACTGCACCATTATTTTGGCCGCAAAGCTTTATTCTGCCAAGTGCCCTGCGTGGTGCCGGCGACGCAAGATTTCCTATGGTGGTTTCGCTTGCTTCCATGTGGATAATGCGCATAGGTATGGCTTATCTGCTGGCTTATGGCTATGGCCTTGGGGCTATGGGTGTGTGGATTGCTATGATAACAGACTGGGTTGTGCGAGGCATATGCTTTTATATTCGCTGGCACCGCAAGCGCTGGCTACAGCGCGCCGTTATTGACTAATTCTTGCCCCATAAATTTTGCTAAACTATAAAATTTAAGCCGATGTGAAAAATCACATCGGCTTTACTTTGCTGTATATCCAAACTCGTTTTTTATTGAGCCAAGCCAAAAGCCTAAACCTGCGGCGGTGTGTACTGCATGGCGGTGGCTTTACTGTGGCAAAAAATGCCACAAAAAATCAATACCACCAAACATCACAACCGCTATGGCTATGTTAAACACCGCAAGCGCAAACCTTACTGCTTTTTTCCACAAAGGCTCTTTATGTTTCGCTAAAATAACCGCGCAAACCAGCGCTATAACCCCAAGCGGAAACGAGAACATACCCAGCGGCGTTGGCAGCCTAAACACAAATAGTGGTACCCACGATAACACACCCAACGCCGAACAAACCAGCGCTACGATTTTTAACACCTTAATCATATTACCGTTTTGAGCTTGCTGCGCAGCGCTTAGGTTTTCACAGCAGCCCTGCCTCCTATTTGTATTTTTGCCTTCAAAATATACACTGGGTAATGTAATGCGGTGTGCGCCTTTGCTCTTGCCTTTGCTTCGCCCTTACTTCACTGCAGTTCTATAGTTATATTTCTACATCGGGCAGCCGCCCTGCATTCTGCAAAAGCCCCTCAAGGCAAGGCGACAGCGAAAGCGCCGCCGCCATCTGCCGCACCTCGGCATAGGCTTTTTGCCGCACCTTTTTTGGCAGTTGCGCTTTCTGCGCACGAATCATAATATTTTTTGGTGTGTGCTCAAAACCCACAAACTCCAAAAGCTGTACCTTATAGCCACACGCCGTTAAAAGGTTGGCCCTTATTGCGTCGGTTAT
>CAYJEW010000003.1:18302-45242 GCA_964369525.1 uncultured Oscillospiraceae bacterium
ATTGCAGTTTTGCACAACATCCTGCTTTAAATCAAGGCCGCACATGTCTACATCTATGCCGCGCATATTGCGCAGGTAATGATACAGTATAAATGTTAAGTAGCTTTTGCCACAGCCAAAGTCTACCACACGCAACCGCTCGTACTTCTTCACACGCAGTACGTCATCTACCTGCTCTACAAAGCGGTTTATCTGCCGATATTTATCGTATCTTCCGGACACAACCTGCCCATCCTGCGTAAATATTCCCATATCCACCAGCGGTGCCACCGGCTGGCCCTGAGCAAACACCATGCTTTTTTCACGGTTGTGCCCTGCGCGCGCCGCAGGGGCAGGCGCGCTATGTGGGTTTTGCTTTGTACTGCTGGTAAGCACCCTGCCTTTTTTGCTTAGGCGCACCGCATATGTGCCGCCCGCGCAAAGCGCCGTTAGCTGGGTAAACTCATTTTGCAAAAGCTCGCACAATAGCTGTGGCAAGCCCTCGGGCTGCACATTTTTGTGCATTGCTTTTGTGCCACAGATGCGCTCCAGCTGCCAGTAGCTACCCACCTGCACCACCGTTGCCTTTTGGCAAAGCGCCGCCTTGCCGCCCTGCGGACGCGAAAATACAAACCTATCCGCACCGCTTTGCACGGCTTTTTCCACTGCTTTTTGCAGCTCGTCCATACGGCCCTCCACTACTACTTTTTACTTTTGCTTTGCTGCCAGCAATAAATATATGGGTAGTATTTACATGTTTTGCTGTAAATAATCATGCACAAGTTGCTCTTTTTGCACTTTTTTAAGCCGCTTCAGCTTTGCCTCGCACGCCATTGCTTCGCTTTTGTTTTCAAAGGCTTGCAGGTACGCCAGCGCAACAGGGCGGCGGGCGCGGGTGTATTTTGCGCCTGCGCCGCTGTTGTGCGCTTGCAGGCGTTTTTCTATGTTGTTTGTCCACCCGGCGTACAGGGTGCCGTCGGCACAGCGCACAAGGTAGGTATAGCTGCTCATTTTGTCGCCGCCTGCCTTTGCACCTCGCGCTCTTGCTGGCGCTCTTTGGCTATGCGCACTACCTCTTTAATACCGCTTAGGCTACCAACAGCACACATAAAACCGCTGGAATGGCAGAAGGTAAAATCGGCCACGCCGCTTAGGCGCTGCAACTCTTCGGGCGTATTACCAAGCCAGCTTTTGGGTAGCTCTACCTTAAAGCCGGTTTTTTCGCTTGGTTCTTTTGGTATGCACTGTAGCGAATACCCGCTACGCTCGGTAGGGAAGGTGACAAACTCGGCCTTGCTTTCTATTAAAACAGGCTTCCACGGTATGTATCTTGGTAGCACTACCAGCCCGTTTTCCATGCGCTGTAGCTCTTCGCGCACACTGCCAAAGCCGCGCTCAGACGCCGCCATGCTGTGTAGCCTATGCCCAAGTAGCTGGCGCGCTACCTCTACCGCCTGAAAAAAAGCGTCGTCTGAGGACTCGTCTGAGTCCCACACAGGGTTAAACGCACCTATCAGCACCCCTATTACATGGCCTGTGCCTTTGTTGTCGTCTATATCCATTGGCTGAATAAAGCGCGTGTCAAACGCCTGCACAAACTCTTCTGTTGTAAAAAAATGTTTGCCATACTCGCGCCAAAGCAGCCCAAACGCCGCATACGGCGCACCGTTTGGCCGCCTTGGGCTACCACGCATGTGATGGTCAAACTGGCCGTGGCCTATATCGTACACAATGCCCGAAAAATTTTTGGGCACTTCATACCCTCGATATATGCGAATATCCGGTCGCAGTAGCTTTAGCAGTGCCGACGAAAATACCTCGTCTGCATGAAAGCGGCCGCCATGGGTAAACGCAAGCTCCGGCAGGTTTGCCGGGTTATTTTTAAGCTCAATAATTGCTGGCATGTTACTCTCCTGTAAATAATGTTTGCTGTTTTAGTATAAGGTAGTAGGGGCGCTACGTCAAACCGCTTTTAGCGGCGGCTTTGTTGCTTACAAATAATTTTTTACAAAAATTTGCGCACATGTTTGTGTGAAGTGATAAAATTCGCCTATATAGTATTTATATTTCTTGCCGTATACTATATATAGTGGTAGAATAGTAGCACTAAACTATAAATATATACATAAATATAAAGGTGGCGAATTTTATGGCAATTACAGAGATATCGGAGAACGCGAAAAAGGTACTGCAGGCACGTTACTTAGCAAAGGACGAGAGCGGGCAGGTGGTAGAGAGCCTTGAGGATATGTTTCGCCGGGTGGCCCGCACCATTGCAGCCGCCGACGCCGCTTTTGACAAAAAAGCAAACCTTACAGCGCTGGAAGATAAGTTTTATGATTTAATGGTAGACCTTAGGTTTTTGCCAAACAGCCCAACGCTTATGAATGCAGGCCGCCCGCTGGGCCAGCTTTCGGCCTGTTTTGTACTGCCTATAGAAGACAGCATGGAGGGCATTTTTGACTCGGTAAAAAACGCCGCCCTTATTCATAAAAGCGGCGGTGGCACGGGCTTTTCTTTCTCTCGCCTGCGCTCGGGCGGTAGCACTGTTAACTCCACCGGCGGCGTGGCCTCGGGGCCAATATCGTTTATGCGGGTGTTCAACATGGCCACCGAAGCTGTAAAACAAGGCGGCACACGCCGCGGCGCTAACATGGGCATACTGCGCATAGACCACCCCGATATACTGCAGTTTATCGACTGCAAAAAAGACAATGCCGATATTACAAACTTTAATATCTCGGTTGGCCTCACAGAGGCGTTTATGCTTGCGGTTGAAAAAGGCGAGATGTACGACCTTGTAGACCCACACAGCAAAAAAGTGTGTGGCCAGCTAAACGCCGCAGAGGTGTTCGACAAAATTGTAGACGCCGCCTGGCACAACGGCGAGCCCGGAATAATTTTTCTAGACCGCCTAAACCGCGACAACCCCGTACCAAACGCAGGCGAAATTGAAAGCACAAACCCTTGCGGCGAGCAGCCGCTGCTGCCATACGAAAGCTGCAACCTTGGCAGTATTAACCTGGTTAAGATGATAAAAAATGGTGAAAACGGCGCAGAAATTGACTGGGAGCTGCTTGCGGCCACCGTGGCAGAGGCCGTGCACTTTTTAGATAATGTTATAGAGGTAAATAACTACCCGCTTGAAATAATTTCAGACACAACACTTGCAACCCGCAAGGTTGGCCTTGGGGTTATGGGTTTTGCCGACATGCTTTTGCTTTTAGGTGTTGCGTACAACAGCGAAGAAGCGCTGGCGCTGGCCGAGAGGGTTATGGGCTACATCTCTGCCGAGGGTAAAAAAGCCTCGCAGCAGCTGGCAAAACAGCGCGGTGCGTTCCCACTGTTTGAAACCTCCACCTTCAGCGAAGGCGAGCCGCTGCGCAACGCCACCATCACCACCATTGCCCCCACCGGCACATTGTCTATCATTGCAGGGTGTTCTTCGGGGGTAGAGCCTGTGTTTGCCTATGCGTTTGTGCGCAACATTATGGACGGCACAGAGCTAATAGAAGCCAGCCCGATTTTGAAGGAAAAGCTAGAAGAAGCGGGCCTATATTCCGACGATTTGATGCGTAAAATTATCAGCGAGGGTACTATTGCACACATAGACGAAATACCAGATGAGATTAAGCAGGTGTTTGTTAGTGCGCATGATGTTTCGCCGCTGTCGCACATTCGTATGCAGGCGGCATTCCAAAAGTTTACCGACAATGCCGTGTCTAAAACAGTAAACTTCCCGCACACCGCCACAAAGGAAGAGGTGGCCGAGGTGTACCGCCTGGCATTCGAAGAAGGGTGCAAAGGCGTTACCATCTACCGCGACGGCAGCCGCGACAGCCAGGTGCTAAACATAGGCAGCGTGCAAACAGGGCAGATACCCCAGCCGGGCGACGTGCTGGCAGGTATGCAGGGCAACCTGCAACCCTACGGCCAGATTACCCCGCGCGAGCGGCCGGACGTTATCAGCGGCTTTACCGAGCGCATGAAGATAGGTTGTGGCAACCTTTATGTTACCGTGAACTACGACGAAAATGGCATATGCGAAGTGTTTACCAGCACAGGCAAGGCCGGCGGCTGCCCAAGCCAAAGCGAGGCTACCGCACGGCTGTGCAGTGTGGCCCTGCGCAGTGGCCTTAGCGTGCGCGAGGTGTACGACCAGCTCAAGGGCATTCGTTGTCCCTCCACCATCCGCCAAGGCGGCATGAGCTGTACCTCCTGCCCGGACGCCATTGCAAAGGTTGTTATGAAGGTTAACGACTATATAGAAGCTTACAGCGGCGAGCTGCAACCCGAAATGCTTATGGCCGAGCCGCTTTCGGCAAAGCGTGTAACCAAAGCAAATGCCGCTTTCGCCGCCGCAGGCCCAATGCCTGCGCCGCCCTCAGGGTTTGCGGCAAAGCCTGTAGCGCAAGCGCCCAGCCTTTTGCCGCAGGACGGGTTATGCCCCGACTGCCAAAACCCCATAGAACACGAAGGTGGGTGCGTGGTATGCCGCAGTTGTGGGTTTTCTAAATGTGGCTAAGCCACATAGCCAAAGCCGCCGCAGACTGAAAATTTCTTAAACATTACATAAAGCCGCCTTGTGGATACACAAAATATTCACAGGCGGCTTTTATTATCTAGGTATGCCTTATAAACGGCATAAGTCTTTACATGTTTTACTTGTCTTGAAAAATGCATGCATAAAAATCTTTTTTCGCCTATATGCAGCTGCTTTTTTTACACCTTACGCACACAGAGCGCCGCTACTGTGCACACAACAAAACCACAAGCGCAAAATTGCCAAGCTTTGCTCACACAAGCAGCATTTGCTTGCGCTGGCAGCTCTTATCCACCTGCAAAAACCATTCGCCCATGTATGCACAGGCAGTTTTTTAGTTAATATGCTCTCTAAACCTTCGCTTTTGGCGTTTGCTGGCGCAGCCGAAAATCCGGCAAAACGGCCTATATGGCGGCCGCGTGCAGCACATATTTGTTTTTGGGAAAGCCTTTTACCTGCACAGCTATTTTTTATTTTACATCGCTGCGTTATTTGCCATATCATCGACGATTATTTGCCGCATCCGCCACTGCATATTTTGACTGTTTTTATGCATTTTTGCCAATCGTTTTGCTGAAAATTTTTCTTTATTTTTTTTGATTTTCTATTGCAAAATACAGCCTGTATATTGGCTGGTGGCAAAACGTTTGTTGAAAACTCTGTTGAAAGTGTTAAAAAGTGTTGCCCGCACTAGCTTTATGCTTTTTGATGTTTTACTGCTTGGGAAAGCATGTTTAACTTATTGTTGAACAACACCGTATGCTCTGTTACAATATAGCTACCAATTTAGGAGGTACTTTTTTATGCGTTGGTTATACAAGCTTGAATATAAGCATGGCAATCGCTATATTCCAAACCTTATGATGATTATTGTTATGGGCATGGGTGCCGTATATCTACTGGATATGTTTTTTGCGCCCGGCGGCATAAGCCTTTCAAGCTATCTTTCGCTAAACACCGCCGCTATTATGCGCGGCGAGGTGTGGCGGCTTATCACATTTATTTTTGTGTACCCCTCTACCAGCACATTCTGGCTGCTTATTCAGCTTTACTTCTATTATATTATAGGGCGCAACCTTGAAAGCGCCTGGGGCGGCTTTAAATTCAACATCTACTACCTGTTTGGCATAGTGGGTACCATTGTGGGCACATTTGCGGCATACTTTTTAATATATGCCATTACCGGCCTACCCATTGGCCTTAGCGGCTCAAACATGTACCTTAACCTTTCGCTTTTCCTTGCGTTTGCCAGCATTATGCCCGACACACAGTTTTTACTGTTCTTTGTTATACCTGTAAAAGCTAAGTGGCTTATTATATTCTACGCTGTTATGCTGCTGGTGCCTTTGTTGCAAACCTTTATGTTCCAGGGCTTTATCAGCGGGCTTGCCTCGCTTATACTGCTTGCATTCTCGCTGATAAACTACTTTATATTCTTTGGCTCCAGCACGATAAACAGCATAAAAGAACAAATTCGCATCTCGCGCAACCGCCGCAACTGGAAAAACAACTGGCGGCAGTAAGTAAGGAACACACAAAATGAATACCCCTTTCTTTAACCAAATGGCTGCCATTGCTGCGCGTGGGCCCCGCTTTTTTGTGCCGGGCCACAAGGGCAACCCGGCAGCCATTGCGCCGTTTGGCCCGCTTTTGCAGTACGACCTAACCGAAGTGGACGGCGCAGACGACCTAAGCTGCCCCACAGGCCCACTGGCCGAAAGCCAGGCCAACATGGCCGCCGTTTTCGGCAGTGGGGCTACACTGTATTCTGCCTCTGGCGCATCGTCTTGCATTTTAGCCATGATATCGCTATTTTGCGGTGCAGACGGCCGCCTTGTTATTGCGCGTGGGTGCCACATTTCTGCCGTGCGTGCGCTGGCGCTGCTAAACATTGAGCCCAGCTGGGTGCCTTTGCAAAACGGCTACCCACACCCGCAAAGCATTGAGCGTGCGCTAGCCCAAAGCGGCGCTAAAACCGTTTACATAACCAGCCCCGACTACTACGGGCGCATTGCAGACATAGCCGAAATTTCGGCTGTGTGCCGTCGCTACGGCGCAAACCTATTGGTAGACAACGCCCAGGGCGCCCACCTGCGCTTTTTGCGCCCGTCGGCCCACCCCCTACAGCTTGGGGCCAGCGCCACAGCCGACTCGGCACACAAAACCATGCCCTGCCTAACGCCTGCGGCGCTGTTACACCTTAGCAACGCCGCTCTTGCTGCGCAGGCCAGAGCGGCGCTTAACATGTTCTGCTCTACCAGCCCTAGCTATATTGTTTTGCAAAGTTTAGACCTTGCGGCAGGCAGTTTTTTGCAAAATCCGCCTGATTACTCCGCCGCGGCAGAGCAGCTTTCGCAAGCTGGGGAGGCGTTTAGTGCGGCGGTGCGCCGCTGCGACGACGCTTTGCGGCTGGTGCTGCGCTTTGGCCTTGTAGGGGCAGATGCCGAGCAATGCATGAGCTTTTTGCTGCAAGAGGGGATTGCGCCCGAATATTTTGATGGCGAGGCCGCAGTGTTTATGGCGTCGCCTTTTAACACGCCGCAAGACTTTAGCCGCCTTGCCGCTACACTAGCCGATTTAAGGCGGCGGGTGGAGGCGGGCCAGTTTGCCGCCGTGCGGCAAAAACCCGCCTTGCCGCCGCTACCACCGCCAAAAGTTGCTATGCCTATTAGGCAGGCTTTGTTTGCCCCACACCAAAGCCTGCCCACCCTCAAGGCGGTAGGGCGCATCATGGGCTCGCTTTCAGCTCCCTGCCCACCCGGAGTGCCTTTGGTGCTACCGGGAGAGGAAATTTCGCCCGAGTGGGCACAGCTACTTGCCGCAGGTGGTATTTTGCAGGTTGATGTGGTACAATAATAGCACCATACCGTACTGTGCAAAAGGCGCTACCCCTTACAAAATACCACTGCATAGCTTTAATTTATAGCACAGCTTATGATGGCAGAAACTTGTAAACGCACCAATTGCTTTGCCTATGCGAGCATCGGCTTGCAGGTTAACTCAGCATAATAATAGCGCCGCACTGCTTTGCTGCATTACTGCGGCGCTGAAAAAAGGCATATATACCGTAAGGTACTTGGCTTTATATGTGCAGGTTTATATCTTCAAGCTAAATTCAAAGCATAATTTATGTTATACCCATCTATAACCCCCAAAACTGTATACTAAACTTTAGGAGGTACTCTTATGAAGTTGATTACTGCTATTGTTAATAAAGATGACTCCAAAACTGTGAACGACGAGCTTGTTGCGGCAGGGTTTGCGGTTACACGGTTATCTACCACAGGCGGCTTTTTGCTGGCAAGCAACATCACTATGCTTATCGGCACAGAAGATGATAAGGTAGACACCTGCATAGACATTATCTCTCAGCACTCGCGCCAGCGGGTGGAGGTTGTGCCAAGCGCGGCCAGCTACGGCGTTGCTATGGCTACGGCTTTCCCGCTTGAGGTTACTGTGGGCGGCGCCACAATTTTTGTTACCGACGTAGAGCGGTTTGTGAAAATTTGAGCTGCCTTGACACAGTTTTGGGGAACAGCCACACCATAAATGCATTGCAAGCCGCTTTGCAAAAAAATACATTGCATCACGCAATTATCCTTGCCGCACCCGACGGCTGCGGCCGCAACCACGCCTCGCGCTGTCTTGCGGCAGACTATCTTTATAAAGGCGACAGCCTTCGAGCGCAGGCTGTACTGCGCGGAGAAGATGCCGAAGTGCTCTTGGTTGAGGGCGAGGGAAAAAGCGGACAGATATCGGTAGGGCGTATCCGCCAGGTGCGTGCCGATGTGTTTCAGTCGGCTTTATCGGCAGAGGGGCGGGTTGTACTTATCCGCAACGCCCACCGCATGGCGGCGCCCGCCGCCAACGCACTGCTGAAGGTGCTGGAAGAGCCTCCGAAAGGGGTGCTTTTTATACTTACCACCCGCAGTGTACAGGCGCTATGGCCTACCATTGCCAGCCGATGTGTGCAGTATAGCTTAGCACCTTTGCCTCAGCACGAGTGTGCAGAGCACCTTGCGGCACTTCAGCCTGAAAGCGAGCTTTCGGCCAAGCTTTTGGCCTGCATATACGGCGGCCGCCTTGGGCTGTGCCTGCAAGCGGCGCAAACCCCCGAACGCACCGCCATACTAAAAGATGCACTACTTGCCTCAAAGGCTGCCGCTGTGCGCAACAGCTACGAGCTACTGAGGGTATTTTCAAAATACGAGGGCACAGGAGAGAGCGCACGCCCTGCCCGAGACGCACTGCTTGCCGACATGACCGCTATTTTGCACGCATGTATGCTACAACAATCTGCCGAAGGTTTACCTGTAATGCCGCCTACCGCCGCAGGGCTTTTACTTTCAAAGCTTTCGCCGGCCCGCAGCGCTTTACAAGCCTCGGCCGCACCAAAAATAACATTTACCGCATTAGCTGTGGCTTTACAGCTAAATACTGTTCCTTAAGGAAAATTTATCATGAAAAAAGTTATATCTGTTCGTTTTAGACCCACAGGTAAAACATATTACTTCGACCCGCTAGAGCAAACAGCCGAGGTTGGCTGTTATATTATAGTGGAAACAGCTCGTGGGCAGGAGTGTGGCGAAGTGGTAAAAACTGTACACTCGCTGCCCGACTCGCTTGTGCCAAAAGAGCTAAAGCCCATGGTGCGCACCGCTACCGAAAAAGATGTGCAAACCATGCGCCAAAACCGTGAAGACGAGAAAAAAGCCTTCAACATTGCCGAGGAGCGCATTGCTAAGCATGAGCTGCCCATGCGGCTGATAGACGTGGAATATACATATACACGCAACAAAATTTTGTTCTATTTCTCTGCCGACAGCCGCATAGACTTTCGCGAGCTTGTAAAAGACCTTGCGGGCATATTCCGCACCCGCATAGAGCTTAGGCAGATTGGCGTGCGCGACGAAAGCAAGATGCTGGGCGGGCTTGGCATATGCGGCCAGCCGTTTTGTTGTAGCCGTTTTCTTACAAACTTTCAGCCTGTGTCTATCAAAATGGCAAAAGAGCAGGGGCTTTCGCTTAACCCCACAAAAATCTCGGGTAGTTGCGGGCGGCTAATGTGTTGCCTTGCGTACGAACAACCTGCTTATGACTACCTTAGCCGCATTACCCCTATGGTTAACAGCCTTGTGGCCACGCCCGACGGCCAAGGTACCGTAACAGAGGTAAACCTTATTAGCGGCCAGCTGCGTGTTAGGCTAAACAACCCCACCGACCTACCGCAAAAATACTACCCACGCACCGCCTGCAAATATATCAGCGGCGGCAAGCGCCCCCCACAGCAACCCGATGCCGAAAGCGAAGAGGCATAGCCTCGTGCAAAAAGCCTTGAAAAATTAAAATTATGTGTTAAAATGATATCACAGAGGATATATAAACTGCATTTTACATGCGACGAAAAGGAGAATAACTATGGCTTACGTAATTAATTCCAGCTGCATTTCCTGTGGCACCTGCGAAGGCGAATGCCCTGTATCTGCTATCTCGGCAGGCGACAGCCAATTTGAAATTAGCGCAGCTGAGTGCATCGACTGCGGCGCTTGCGCCGGTGTTTGCCCTGTAGATTCCATTGCTCAGGCATAAGCTTTAACTTAAACCACGTACGTTCGGCGGGCATCGCAATGCGTGCCCGCTTGTTTTATAAAGTTTAGTTACCCACACCGCTTGCGGCGGGCGGGCGCTGTGGTTGCGCTGCGCCCGTTTTTGCGTGTCAGTTTTTTTATATGGGCGCACCTTCTTGTTTTAAAGCTTTTAGCGGTATGAAAAATTTGTACGCCCATCACTTGTAAATTTTTGCGGTAGATAAGGCAGACGAACAAGTAATACTTGGCGTGTTGCGAGTGTGATAACGCAATATACCGCAAAAATTGGCCGTGGTAGGCGTGATTCGTTTTACTCCCTAACGCTTAGGTTTAATTCCCAGCATCTTATACATGGAGTGTACCTAATGAACCCCAAAGCCGAGCGCCTGGGCGGCGGCACGGTTGTGTTTGCCGACAAACAGGCCCCTATTACCACCGACTCTTTGCTACTTGCAGAGTTTTGCACCGTGCACCCTAGGTGGAGCATGTGCGACCTTGGCTGTGGCGGTGGCATCCTGCTACTTTCTATGATAGATAAAGGCCTGCGCGGGCAGGCTATTGGCATTGATGTAAACGCGCGAGCGCTTAGCCTTTTGCAGCGCTCGGCAGACGAGGGCGACCTTGAGAATGTAGAAGCTATAGAATGCGACCTTCGCAGCTATAAACCCGCCGCTGTGCTAGACCTGGTTGTGTCTAACCCGCCTTACTTCAGCAGTGGCATGCCCTCGCCAAACACCGCTCGGGCCACCGCGCGCCACGAGCTTGCCTGCACTATAGACGACATAGCCGCGGCGGCACAGCGCCTGCTGAAAGACGGCGGCCGCTTTTACCTGTGCTACCCGCCAAACCGCATGGCAGAGCTGTTTTATGCACTGCGCACCCACCGCCTAGAGCCAAAGCGCATACAGTTTGTGCGCAAAAGCAGCCAGAGCGAGCCGTGGCTGCTTTTGCTGGACGCTCGCAAGGCAGGCGGGGTAGGGCTTACCGTGTTGCCCGACCGCTTGGTGGAAGCTGGCAACCCTGTGCACTATTAGCGCGACTATTTAGCCGCATTTTTGCGGCCTGCAAATATATATTAAAGAGGTGCGTGTATGTCCGGTGTGCTTTATGTGGTTTCTACGCCGATAGGCAACCTGCAAGACCTAACGCCGCGCGCCGCGGCTACGCTTGCAAGTGTAGACTTTATAGCCGCTGAAGATACTCGTGTTACCCTTAATTTATTACGATATCTTAACATAAAAAAACCGCTTACTAGCTATAACCAGCACAATGCAGCCGCAAAAGACCAAGCCATACTAAGCCGCCTGCACGGCGGCGAAAGCTGTGCGCTTTGCTCTGATGCAGGCACCCCAGCCATAAGCGACCCCGGCGAACAGCTGGTTACCAAAGCTCTTGAGGGCGGCATTACTGTTGTGCCAATACCTGCGGCAAGTGCTGTTATTACCGCTTTGTCGGTATCGGGGCAGCCCAGCGGCCGTTTTGTGTTTGAGGGTTTTTTGCCGCAAAATAAGCGCCAGCGCGCGCTAAGGCTTGCGGCGCTACAAAGCGAAGAGCGCACCATTGTTTTTTACGAAGCGCCGCACAAACTCCTTGCTACGTTGCAACACCTGGCCGACGCTTTTGGCAAGGAGCGCCCCGCCACCGTGTGCCGAGAACTTACCAAACTACACGAAGAAGTTATGCCTACAACGCTAGGGCAGGCAACGCTGCACTATAGCGAGCATACACCCCGTGGCGAGTTTGTGCTGGTGGTTGCGGGTGCACCGCCCATGCCGCCTGCGCCTGAATACACCCTAACCGAGGCAGCACGGTTGGCCGCAGATATTGCTAATACGCAGCAGCTATCGGCCAGCGAGGCCGCAAAGCAGGCCGCAAAAACCACCGGCCTTGGTAAAAGCGCCATATACTCTGAAATGCAAAAATTGCAATAACACGCCTTGAAAAACAGGAGTTTGCTGTGAAAATACTTGTTTTTTCCGACACTCATAGCCGCCCACAGCGTATGCTGGATGTACTTGCAAAGCAAGAACAAAAAGATGCTTGCTTCTTTTTGGGCGATGGCACAGGCGACATTGCGCTTGTAGCCAAAGCTTTTCCTCAGCTGCCGCTATACATTGCCCACGGCAACTGCGACCCGGGTAGCATAGCCCCTTATGAGGGCATGACGTCTTTGGGCGGGGTTTTGTTTTTTTACACCCACGGCCATAACTACGGCGTTAAGGCCGATTGCAACCGCCTTTGGTGGGCCGCAAACAACCACGGCGCTACTGTTGCGCTATATGGCCACACCCACACCGCAAGCTACGAGTATCGCAGCGGTATTCATATATTCTGCCCCGGCTCGATATCTATGCCGCGCTATGGGCCGCCCTCATACGGGCTTATTAGTATTGAAAACGGCGTGCCAAGTTTTGAGATTTGCACTCTAGATACATAAATTATTCTACATTAAAATTTATATAAAAAAACCGCCGCAGCTTTTGCTGCAGCGGTTTTTTATTTAGCATTAGTCGTCGATACGAATATCAAATTCTGACTCGTTTACTGCTACCTCTTCGTCCGGCACGCTGGTAATGGAGATATCGCCTTTAAGCATTGCGCCTTCGTCTATGATAACAGTGCCGCTCATCAGGTTACCCACAAGCACAGCGTCGTTTTGGAAATGGCTACGCTCTTCAACCGTCATATTACCTTTAATCTTGCCGTTGATGTCTACATTTTTAGCCGATACATCGCCAACAATAACAGTGTCGCCATCCATAGTAAGCACATTGCTTACCGTTACGTTGCCACGGATGGTGGAGCCCACAATTACAGCGTCGGATGCTTCAACATCGCCAACAATTTTGCCGTTTAGCTCCATCATAGAAGCTACCTTTACGTTACCTTTGATAACGCCGCCTACGCGCAAGCCGCCGCTGGTAGATATATCGCCCACCAGCGTAGTGCCGGCAGAGATAACGGTGGTGTCGGCAGGGCCGGGCATGGTGGCCTGCATGGTGTTAACCATTGGGGCTGCAGGCATCTGCTGAGCTGTGCTGTATGCGGCAGATGTTGGCCGCCAGTCTTGCACAGGGGCAGGAGCCGGCGCAGGGGCCGGCGCTGGAGCGGGGGCAGGGGCAGGGGCAGGGGCCACTGCGGGCGCGGCCTCTTGCTGTACCTCAGGCGCTTCGTCTGCTGCGCGCGGTGCGGTAAAGCGGCTTAGCTCCGGCTCGTCTTTTTTTGCCTCTTCCTGCTTTGCGGCAGGGGCGGGGGCGCGTTGTGGCTTTGGCTCCGGCTGGCTGAAGGAAGAAAAAGAGCTTGGTGCAGCCTTTTTCTCATCTTTTTCAGCAGCCGCACTGCTCTCGCCGCTTAGTAGCTCTTTCATTGCCTGTGAAAAGTTATCTTTGGTGCTCATATATTACTCTCCTCACTTGTTTGGAATTTCTGTTTATACCGAAAACTCGGCTTGCAGAGGTAAAATACATTTTACTCTTGAACAAAAAAGGTTATTGGCCTAACATCAGCCTTTATTGCGGCAAATTCGTAGCCGCGCTCTTGTAGCCCCTCAATGATTTCTGGTAGGGCTGCTGCTGTTGTTGCGGTATCTTGCCTATCGTGCAAAAGCACCATTAGCCTATCGCTTTGGCTGTTGTCAGCATCGTTTAGCACATTTGATACAATTGCTGCGCGGCTGGCGCCGCCCACCACTGCGTCATCGCCTGCAGCGTTCCAATCGTAAAAAACAAAGCCTCGGCGCAACATTTCAGCAATAATCTCGCTGTATGTGTCTTGGTTGTATACATTCACGCTGCCACCCGGAAACCTGAAAACTCCGGGAATTGCACCTGTAATATCTTCTACAGCGTTGTATATTCTTTCAAAATCTTGTAGGTAAGCATCTACTGAAGCGTATATCTCTTCATAATCGTGCGAATATGTGTGTAGTGCTATAGTGTGCCCCGCAGCAGCCGCTGCTGCAATAATTTCGGGGTTTTCTTCGGTGTTTTCGCCTGTTACAAAAAATGTGGCTTGCACACCATACTCGTCCAGCGTTTCCAGAATTTGTAGCGTTATTGCCGAAGGGCCGTCGTCAAAAGTGAGGTAGCATATTTTGCCTTCAGTTTCGACAAACGGGTACCGCTGAGTGTAAATAGAGGGATACTGCGTTTGATATTCAAACGTTGGGCCTATAGAAATATCGGCAGGAGGGTTTTGAAAAAATTCCAACATTGCCTGCGGCGTATCAAGATCTTCCGGCAAACTTTCGCTATTTAATAGCGCCCAGTTAACCGTTTCCAGCCATTCGGTTTGCTGCCTTTGCCTTGCATAAAGCACACCAAACACAACCGCCAACACAATGGGCACTACCACTAAAATGGCAAAACCCGCGATAATAAGTCTTTTAAAAAATGTAACCGAGCCAAGCTTCATACTGTCCCTTCGCCTACATTAGGCGCACACAGGTTCCCCCTTATTAATAATAAATGGGTAAGCCCCTGTAAGCCAAAGCGCTTTACCTTAATAAAATCTGCCTTAACTATGTATGGCACTAATACAGCCTATGCCACCAGTATTCATTATTATATCAAACAAAAACCTATATTGCAATGATAGCAGCTTGCTAAAATTAAATAATGTTTATCGGGTGTGATTTAATTTGATTTGTGCCACAGTATAAATATGCTAAACGATATTTTTGTATGGCATATTTTCAAGCAGCCATAAAACAAAAATTGCTAAAGTGGGTACACAAGCAGAAACCCCTGCGATAATATCGCAGGGGTTTCAAAAGGGGTATCTTATGGTGTGAGGAGAAAATGTTTACAAAAGGCCGGTTGCGGCTTCCTTCCTTTTGCTTGTACTTAGTATATGCCGCAGTTGCGATAGCTTTGTGTTGCATATATGAATAATGTGTAAAATGCACCTGCGTGCGCTTTTGTGCATTATTCTGCCAATGCTTTACGGATAGCCTGCTCCACAACGTCTAGGTCTAGGCCGGTATCGTCAAGATATCTTTCTTTTTTAAGCAATGTTTTCCATGCGCCTATCTCTAGCACGCCCACGCTACGCGGCACAGCCACCTGAACATTTGGATAGGTAAACACGCAGTGAATCTCTACCGGCACCTTTTTTTGTCCTGCTTCAAACAGCGCGTCGCGTACAACCCTTACGCCGCCAACCGCCTCGGTTATTGGATTTGGGAAATTTATTCTTGTTTTATTTGGCAGTATCTGCACCCATTCGCTTTGGCCTGCATCGCCGTATATCTCTCCGTTATATCCCAGCGCTATTACACCTATTACACCGAAGTAACCCACCACAATAGCATCCAGCTTAGCCTCTTTACCTTTGCTGCATAGCGTGGCCGGCTCTATTAGCCTAAAGCCGTTGCTGCGGGCAAATGCACGCAGCGGCGCAAGCGCACGATTTTTTTCGTTTTCGCGGCCATTTGCTTTTTTGGTTTTTGATCTTGTTGTCTCGCCATATATAAGGGTGGCTACCAGTGTGAGCACCAACAATACCACCGAACCAATTAAAATTCTATCCATGCTTGAAGAGTTGATAAGAAACTGTTCCAACACATTACCCCCATAAATTATAATTAAATGTGCTAATCATCGTTTTTGTTCTTTTGCGCTAGCTGCCTTAAATTTGTGTATATCGGCCGCTGGTTTTGCGGCAAACGGCGCAGCGCTTTTAGACGGCAGCACATATGCCTTTGATTATAATGCTATGCAACGGGCGGTTTGTCAAGAAGCTTGTGGCTATGGTATAGTTAAATAAGGGTGATAATGCTCCCTTACAAAAAAACGGAGGATACAAAATGTATATCTTTACTACCGAAACCATACCCAACCAACCTGTACAATTACTGGGCCTTGTAAAGGGCAGCACTGTGCAGTCAAAGCATGTGGGACGCGACTTTATGGCAAGCCTTAAAACCATTGTTGGCGGCGAGCTTGTGGGCTACACCGAAATGCTAAATGAAGCACGCACCATCGCTGTGAACCGCATGATTGAAGAGGCAAGAGCACTTGGCGCAGACGCTATTATAATGACACGTTTTTCGTCTAGCTCGGTAATGGACGGCGCTGCCGAAATTATGGCATACGGCACAGCTGTGAAATTTGCTTAATATACCTGCCACGCATTAAATAAAAGCCTGCGGCAAATATGCCGCAGGCTTTTTGTATGCTCTTATTTAAAATTTGTGCTACGTATATACAGTATGAGCCTATTTGGATTTTTATTGCAAAATCAAGCAGAAATGCTTTAATTTAGCACTCCGTTTAGCTATTAGTTTGCAAAAAATGTGTGGGATGCTTTCCATTTTCTGATGGCAATTCCTACCCAGAAGCCGTAGATACCAAACGTGATAATTGTGAGCAGCAGCCACAAAATCCATTTGCCAAACAGCTGAATGGCTTTACCGTCGAACATAAGACGCCTGCCGTTAATTATTGTGTGTTCAATCTCCCAGTTGTAGATCATGCATACCGCCCACGGGTAGCAGATACCCAGCGTAATTGTTGTTAAAAACATTCCGAGCAGCTTCCACCCAATAAGTTGTAGCAGGCCGCCATCAAAATAGGACTCTCCGCCATATACTACATTGTTTTCGTTGTTCATAAACATTCTCCTTTTCACACTTTTTGTTTGCTATTTGTATTTTTCTTTTCAAAGCCGCAATAAATCGCAAACTTTTTCTCTATATAATTATAATACACCAATATGTGCCGCTACACAATGAAAAACAGCTGCAAGGCATTCTTTTGCAGATATTTATATTGTGGTAACTATAAGCAGCCGTAAAAGTAGGCACATTCCCTTTGGTCTCTCTGGCAAAAAATATTGTGCAGACGTCATATTTTTGAGTGTCATTTTGCTTTTTTGATATTGCCTATTGCTTATTATCTTCCAAAAAAACCTGTGCCGTTTTTGCGAATGATAAATAAATAAAAAAATCCTTACTGCTTACGCAATAAGGATTTTATGGTGCGCTGGAAGGGACTCGAACCCCTGGCCTACTGGTTCGTAGCCAGTCACTCTATCCAACTGAGCTACCAGCGCATGTATAGCGCCTGCCATAAAGGCATTAGACGTGAATATTATAGTATCACGAAAAAAAATAAATGTCAATTACCAGATGAAGTGTTTGCCTTAATTTTATGTATCTGATACTATAATACACATAAAAAATAATGCCACGCAGGAGGATGCAATGAAAAACACACCTTTCGCACGCCGATATATATTGGAGCGCAGTGTAAATACTCGTGATTTGGGCGGCTGGATGACACCTGAGGGCCAGCCCACACAGTTTGGGCGCTTTATACGCAGCGACGCACCAGGCCGCCTTAGCGACAGCGAGCGCGCACGGCTACAAGCAATGGGCATTACTACTGTGGTAGACCTACGCGGAAAAAAAGAAGCCGAGCGGCGGCCATCGCCTTTTAGCGAGGGCGGCTTTGAATACTCGCTTATTTCTATGAACGAGGCGGGAAGCTTTGCCGACACCGAAGATGGTGTTGGGGCTATGATGTACCAAATAGCCACCGAGGGTAGCGCGGTAAAAGATGTTTTCTCGGCGCTTTGCGAGGCGAAAGGCGGCGCACTGTTTCACTGCACTGCCGGCAAAGACCGCACAGGCATTATTGCCGCTTTGCTTTTAGCGCTGGTGGGGGTGGAACTGCCTGATATTTTTGCCGACTACGAGGTGTCTTACACATACAACATAGACAGGGTGCGCCTTATGCATCAAAAAAATCCCGACCGCCCCGCATACCTTGGGCAGTCTAAGCCTGAATATATGGAGGCATTTTTTAATATTTTGCAGCAAAAACACGGCGGGGCTGTGCCGTTTTTGCAGGAGCATCTTTTAATAGACGAGAGCGTACTGCAAAAGTTGCGTGGCAAGCTGCTTTTGCCGTAGGGTTTGGCGAAGGCGGGGCGCTGTTTGTGGTGGGGTGAAATGTTCTGCCTTTTGCATTTGCCGCAAGTGGATTTTGGCGCAACGCTTACACAATATATTTGCTGGTGAATATGTTAGTAAAGATTATTTATCATCGTTATACCTTTTAGAGCTGATTTTTGTAAATCAGCTCTTTTTTGTATCTCTTAGTTAATGCATTAATATCTATTTAGAAAAATTTTAAAATAGATATTACCTTTTTGTAGCGCAGGTGGTATAATCTATTTAGAAAACTATCAAAATAGATTGCGGAAAGGGAGAAGATAATATTGCCGGACACATTTAAGGCTTTATCAGACCCGGTTAGGCGAGAGATATTGCTTATGTTAAGGAAAGGAAAAATGTCTGCCGGAGATATTGGCAACGCTTTTGATATGACGGGTGCAACTATATCATATCATTTATCTCAATTAAAAAAGGCCGGCTTGATTTTTGAAACCAAATATAAAAATTATGTTTTTTATGAGCTGAATACTTCAGTATTTGAAGAAATTATGCTTTGGTTTTCACAATTCGGAGGTAATAAAGATGAAAAATAAAACAACGCTACTCACAACAACAATATGTTTTTTGCCTATTTTATTAGGCACATTAGTTTATGACAGCCTCCCCAACACCATCGCGGTGCACTTTAACTCTAGTGGTGTGGGAGACGGATTTATGCCCAAATCAATAGCAGTATTTGGCCTTCCGGTTTTGTTTGCCGGGCTTAATTTGTACTCACATTTCAGAATGTATTCAGACCCAAAAAAGTCAAATGTTTCATCAATGTTAAGAAATATATTGCAGTGGATTGTTCCAGTAACAGCTATAATAGTAATGCCTATTACTCTATTTTTGGCAATGGGCGCGGCGCTTCCCATTGTTTTGATAATACAATCTATGGTTGGTGTATTGGTGATAGCGGTTGGTAATTACCTGCCAAAATGTAAGAAGAACTATACCGTAGGAATTAAGTTACCTTGGACACTTAACAACGACGATAACTGGTTTAAGACACATAGATTTGCAGGGTTTTTATGGACATTAGGCGGATTTGTATTATTGCTTAACGCTATATTTGACATATCTGAATATGTTGTAATATCCACTGCTGTGTTGCTAATTATAGTGCCATTTATATACTCTTACACGCTTTCGTTAAAATATAATAGTAATGGCTAGGTTAAGCGTTAGGCAATAGTAGCAGCAAACAAAATAAAATAAGAATAATATACAAAAAGAAGCTGTTGCTCATAGCGACAGCTTCTTTCTTTATTTATTTGTTCTTAATTTCGGCACCTAATTCCAGCCAATATATTTATATTTATTCTATACTTCTATACAAATTTTGTACTACACCCGCACTATCCAATGCTTTTGGTCCGGTATGCGGCCCCACTGAATGCCGGTGAGGGTATTATACAGGCGGGAGGTAAGGCTGCCTATCTCGCCGCCGTTTATGTTTAGCACCTCTTGTTTGTAGCGTAACTCGCCCACGGGGCTTATTACGGCGGCTGTACCTGTACCAAACACCTCTTGTAGGCTGCCGTTTTTTGTGGCTTTAATCATATCTTCTATTGCAATTTTTTCTTCCTTTACGGTATAGCCCCAGTCTTGCATAAGCTCTATACAGCTTGCACGGGTTATGCCGGGTAGCACCGTGCCGTCGGTGAGCGGCGCTGTGTACACCACGTTGTCTACCACAAAAAAGCAGTTCATACTGCCTACCTCTTCTATGTAGCGCCGCTCGGTGCTGTCTAGCCAAAGCACCTGGCTGTAGCCAAGCTCGTGCGCCTTTTGCTGGCCGTAAAGGCTAGCCGCATAGTTGCCGCCACATTTCACAGCGCCCATACCGCCGGGGGCGGCTCGGGTGAAGGTATCTTCTACATATATTTTTACAGGGTTTAGCCCCTCGGCATAGTACGCACCCGAGGGCGAGCAGATGATGAAAAACATATAGTGCGCACTTGGCTTTACGCCCAGCTGCGGCTCTATTGCAATGGTGCATGGGCGAATGTACAGGCTGGTACCGTCGGCTGAGGGTACCCAGGCGCGCTCTACATCCACCAGCTTTTTTACCGCCTCTACAAACATCTCTTCATCTATTCTGGGAATACACATACGCTCGTGTGTACGCGCCATGCGCTCGGCGTTGCGCTGCGGCCGAAACAGCTGCACGCTGCCGTCTGCGGTGCGATAGGCTTTCATGCCCTCAAAGCACTCCTGCGCATAATGTAGCACCATGGCGGCAGGGTCTATCGAAAAAGGAGCATACGGCACTATCTGCGGGCTGTGCCAGCCCTTGCCCTCATCGTATGGCATAATAAACATATGGTCTGTATAAATGCTACCAAAGCCAAGATTGTTTTCGTCTGGCTTTTGTTTTGGAGTGTTTGTTTTTGTTATGTTTATCTGCATAGCTGTGCCCCCTTGTGTTTTAGTACGGCTGGGCGCCGATACTATCTCTATTTTAATTCGCTGTGCGCCGATTGGCAAGCGAATAGCAATTTTTTTGTGGTTTGTTTCGCATTTTATTGCGCCTTGAATGCACAAGAGCACTTAAAAGGGTATTTTATTGTATTTTTTACTGATTTTATTCAATTTATTTTTTTGCTACTATACGTACTATTTTATTTTTTTAAATAGTTTGTTTGACCTTAACCGTCCAACTTGTTACAATAAATAGCGGCATGTATTCCGCTTTGGAGGCAACCATGATTAAAGGGATTTTGTTTGATATGGACGGCACACTGCTGGACACAGAGCGGGTGGCCGTGCAAGCCGAGGTAGAGGCGGCGGCGCAGATGGGCTTTGAGCTAAGCCGAGAGTTTGCAATTTCGCTGTGTGGTGGCAACCGCGCCCAGATAGTAAATACGTTGCAGCAGCATTTTGGCGAAGGGTTTGACACCACCGCATTTCTTGAGCTATCGCGAGCTAAAATGCACGAGGTATACGCAAATGAGGGCATGCGCACACTGCCCGGCGTAAAAGAGCTGTTATGTATGTTGCAGCAGCAGGGCATACCCTGTGCGGTGGCGTCGTCTTCGCATATAGACACAATAAACCATCACCTTAAAGCCTGCGGTATAGATGAATATTTTAGCGCAAAAATAGGCGGCAACATGATTGCCGCAAGCAAGCCTGCGCCCGATATTTTTTTGGCGGCGGCAGAGGCGCTGGACCTTGCTGCGCAGCGATGCGCCGCTTTTGAAGACAGCTACAACGGCGTGCGCAGCGCCCACGCAGCAGGCTGCTTTACTATAATGGTGCCAGACCTTTTGCAGCCAACCCCTGAAATAAAACAGCTTTGCAGCGCTGTTTTACCTAGCCTTTTAGAAGCGCCTGCGCTTTTGCAGCCGCTGATTGGGTAATTTAAAAGATATTTTATTTGATTTTTTTACTATTTTTTAGCAGGAGGTGGCTGCAATTAAAAAGTTTATAACGCGCCGCTATTTGGTGGATACGCTGTACTACACAGTAGGCTCTATTTTTTGCTCGCTGGCGCTTTACACATTTGCGCTTAACGCAAACTTTGCGCCGGGCGGGGTATCGGGTATTTCTATTATAATAAACCATTTCACCGGCTGGCCCATAGGCACGCTTGCGCTGGTGCTTAACATTCCGCTTGTTATTGTTTGCTATGCATTTATAGGCCACCGCTTTTTGCTTAAAAGCCTATGGACAATGATTATATTTACATTTTTTACCGATGTTGTATTTCCCATGTTTCCCACATACAGCGGCAACTCACTGCTTGCGGCCATATTTTTTGGCCTCAGCATGGGTGCAGGCCTTACGCTTATATATATGCGCGGCTCCTCTACCGGTGGAACCGACTTTATTACCATGACCATTAAAAAGTTGCGGCCGCATTTTTCTATGGGGCAGGTTGTGTTGGCGGTGGATTTGGTTGTAATACTGGCCGGCGGCATTGCGTTTAGAAATGTGGACTCGGTGCTTTACGGCGTAGTGGCAAGCTTTACCTGCACCATTACCATAGACCGCCTGCTTTACGGTGTTGGCAGTAGCAAGCTGGCTATTATTATTACAAACCACGGCCGAGAGATTGCCGATGCTATAAGCGCCGAGATATACAGGGGGGCAACGCTTGTGCCTGCCGTTGGCTCGTACACCGGCCAGCAGCGCGATATGCTACTGTGCGTGTGCTCTAAAAGCCAGATATACCGTGTGCGTGCTATTGCTAAGGCTATTGACCAAAACTCGATGATTATTATTACCGATGCCAGCGAGGTTATTGGCGAGGGCTTTAGGCCAACCCCCATTCCCGGAAACGAGATACCCACCATCCGCACCGGCAAAGACAAGCAGTAACCGCTTTGTGTTAGGTAATGCTACTGCACATATCAAAACACTACTAGCAAAGCGAAATATAAAGCATAAAAAGCCGCTCTCAATATGAGAGCGGCTTTTTGGTGTGAATTATTATGCAAGCCGTGGTTATGGGGTTTACTGCTCGGCCGATTTTGGTGCGTGTAGCTCTGCAAAGCGCAAGAGGTATTCGTAGCGGTCTTGGCTTTCGCGCTCGGCTTTTTGGAACAGCTCGTCGGCGCGGTCGGGGAAGCTACGCTCTAGGCTGCTGTATCGGGTTTGGCTTTCGATAAACTCGCGGTAGCTGGCTGTTGGCGCTTTGCTATCCATTACAAATGGGTTTTCGCCTGCGGCCTGCTTGCGTGGGTCGAAGCGGAAGTTGAACCAATAACCTGCGGCCACAGCGCGTTTCATCTCGCTTTGGCAGTTTATCATGCCGCCTTTAATGCCGTGTAGCTCACATGGGGCATAGCCGATTATGAGCGAAGGGCCTTTATAGCTTTCGGCTTCGGCAATGGCTTTAATGGTTTGGTTTTGGTCTGCACCCATGGCAATTTGTGCCACATATACATAGCCGTAGGCCATGGCCATCTCGGCAAGGCTCTTTTTACCAATTGTTTTACCTGCCGCGGCAAACTGCGCTACCTGGCCAATCTGGCTGGCCTTGCTGGCCTGACCACCTGTGTTGGAGTAAACCTCGGTGTCAAACACAAACACGTTCACATCTTCGCCGCTGGCCAAAACATGGTCTAGGCCGCCGTAGCCGATGTCGTACGCCCAGCCGTCGCCGCCGAATATCCAAACGCTCTTTTTGTTTAGGTATTCTTTGCTTGCCAACACCTCTAAAGTCCATTTACAGCTCTTGCAGGTGCAGTATTTTTCGCCTGCAGCTTTTAGGTTTTTAAAGCGCTCTACCCCAAGCTTGCGGGTTTCTTCGTCAAAGCGCTCCAGCGCGGCGTCGCTTTCAAGGTAGGGCAGGGTTTCTTCCACTATTGCGGGGCCATTATCCAGCTCGGCAATATATGCCTCGGTGGCGGGGCCGTTGGCCTTGCCGTCGTCGTAGGTGTCTAGCCATTGCTGGGCGGCCTGCTTTAAGCTTGGCAGGGTGAGTTTGTGGCCAATAATATTTTGGGTTAGGCGTTTTAGCCGCTCGCGAATAGCTTTTTGGCCAAGGTACATGCCGTAGCCATTTTCTGCGTTGTCTTCAAACAGGCTGTTTGCCCATGCGGGGCCTTGGCCTTTTTTATTTACGGTGTAAGGGCTTGTGGCAACAGGGCCGCCCCAGATGGACGAACAGCCTGTGGCGTTTGAGATATACATTCTATCGCCAAACAACTGGGTAACAAGGCGGGCATAGGCGGTTTCGGCACAGCCTGCGCAGCTACCCGAGAACTCCAGCAGCGGCTGGTTAAACTGGCTACCTTTTACGCTGGTTTCGGCCATCATGCCGTCTTTTTTGCCAACGTTTTCTACGCACCAGTTAAACACGTCTTGCTCGGCACACTGGCTTAGCTGGCTTTTCATCTCCAGCGCCTTGCCGGGGGCGGGGCACACCTGAACGCAAACGCCACAGCCCATGCAGTCCAGCGGGCTTACCACCTGCGCAAACTGGTATTTGTCCATATCCTTGCCCTTCATGGTGGCGGTGCGGATAATGGGAGGGGCGGCTTTAAGGTCGGCCTCGTCCAGCACAAACGGGCGGATGGTAGCATGGGGGCACACATATGCGCATTGGTTGCACTGAATGCATTTGTCTGCTTGCCACTCGGGCACGTCTACCGCAACGCCGCGTTTTTCGTAGGCGGAAGCGCCTTGGTTAAATGTGCCGTCGGCATGCTCTACAAAAGCAGATACCGGAATAGAGTCACCGTCGTTAAGGTTTATTGGTTGTTGGATATTTTTTACCATATCAACAAGCTTTTTATCGCCCTCAAGCGGCAGCGCCTCGGGGTCTTTTTCGGGGGTTTTCCAGCTTGCAGGCACATCTACCTGCACAAGCGCGTCTATGCCTGCGTCTATAGCTTTATAGTTTGCCTGCACAATCTCGTCGCCTTTGGACTGGTAGCTTTTGTAGGCGGCGTCTTTCATGTATTGCAGTGCGTCTGCCTCGGGTATTACCCCTGCAAGCTTAAAGAAGGCGCTTTGCAGTATGGTGTTTGTGCGCTTGCCCATGCCAATCTCGCGGGCTTTGTCTATTGCATTCACAACATACAGCTGAATGTTGTTGTCTGCAATATACTGCTTGGCCGAAGCGTCTAGCTGGTAGGTTAGCTCTTCTATATCCCACTGGGTGTTTACCAAAAACTTGCCGCCCGGCTTTACGTCTTGTACCATCTTAAAGCCTTTTGTTATGTAGCTGGGGTTGTGGCAGGCCACAAAGTCGGCTTTTTTAACGTAGTATGGCGCTTTGATTGGCTTATCGCCAAAGCGCAGGTGGCTTACCGTAACGCCGCCGGTCTTTTTAGAGTCGTACTGAAAATAGGCCTGCACATACTTGTCGGTATGGTCACCTATAATTTTTATGCTGTTTTTGTTGGCGCCCACTGTAGCGTCGCCGCCAAGGCCCCAGAACTTGCAGCTTATTGTGCCTTTGGGGGTGGTGTCGGCGCAGTCGGAGTATTCGTGCAGTGAAAGGTTGGTAACATCGTCTACAATGCCAACGGTAAAGCCGTTTTTGGGCTGTGCGGCCTCTAGGTTTTCGTAGATGGCAAACACGCTGGCCGGCGGCACGTCTTTGCTGGCAAGACCGTAGCGGCCGCCAACAATGGTGGCGTTTGTTTTGCCTGCAAGCGCGGTTAAAACGTCCATATACAGTGGCTCGCCCAGAGCGCCCGGCTCTTTTGTGCGGTCCATTACCGCTACGGTTTTGGCGGTTTTGGGCAGGGCTTTTGCCAGGTGCTCGGCGCTAAACGGGCGATATAGCCTAACCTTTATAAGGCCAACCTTTTCGCCCATAGCTGTAAGATAGTCTATAACCTCTTCGGCTACGTCGCAGAAAGAACCCATGGCAATAATTACCCGCTCTGCGTCGGGCGCACCGTAGTAGTTGAACAGGTCATAGTCTGTGCCAAGTTTTTGGTTTACCTTGGCCATATACTCTTCCACAATGGCGGGCAGGGCGGTGTAGTACCCGTTGGATGCCTCGCGGTTTTGGAAGAAGATGTCGCCATTTTGGTGGCTACCACGCATGGTGGGGTGTTGTGGGTTTAGCGCACGTGCGCGAAAATCTGCCACGGAGGCTGTGTCTATCATCTCGCCCAGCTCGTCAAAGTCCCACACCTCTATTTTTTGCAATTCATGGCTGGTGCGGAAGCCGTCGAAAAAGTTTACAAAAGGAACCCTGCTTTTAATAGACGCAAGATGCGCTACGGGGGTAAGGTCCATTACCTCTTGAGGGTTAGACTCTGCCAGCATGGCATAGCCTGTTTGGCGGCATGCGTATATATCGCTATGGTCGCCAAAAATAGAGAGCGCATGGCTGGCCACCGTACGCGCGCTTACGTTTATAACCGATGGCAAAAGCTCGCCTGCTATTTTGTACATGTTGGGAATCATAAGCAACAGACCCTGGCTAGCTGTGTAGGTGGTGGTTAGTGCGCCTGCGTTTAGGCTGCCGTGCACAGCACCTGCCGCACCACCCTCGCTTTGCATCTCAATAACACTCACATTATCACCAAAAATGTTTTTGAGACCGCCGGCGCTCCAGCTATCGGTAATTTCGGCCATGGGGGAAGACGGCGTAATGGGGTAAATAGCCGCTACCTCGGTAAAAGCGTAACTGGCATGGGCCGCCGCGGTGTTTCCGTCCATTGTTTGTTTTTCTCTTGCCATGTAGATCCCTCCTGTTTGTTTTCGTCTGAGCCGTACGTGATACTTTTTGCATTTTTAAACGAAACTTGTGAAATATATATATTTATAGATTATATATAGACGTAATATATTTTATCACTGTACACAACTAAGTGCAAGAACAACGCTAAAAAACGCCATAAATTTACATGATGTTCTAGGATTTTTTTACAGTTTTTTCGAGGGTGGGGGGTGCGGGGAGGGTTTGGGTGGGTAGATAATATTGGCTTGGCTAACAACAAAAACAACCTCGCACCTTTTTGTTTGGTGTTTTTTTGCTTGCGGCAGGTTTATTTTAGTCTTATTTTTTCTTTATTTTTTGTGGTATTTTTTATGCTTTTTTTGCAGCGCAACCGCACCTAAATTTATGCCACATTTTGCCATATGCATTGGTGCATTTTTTTGTTTTTTAGCATGTGCAAAAACAAAAAACAAGCCCTGCTTTTTGTTTATAAAAAGCAGGGCTTGGCAGATAATGTAAAGCTATTTTACATTACAAGTTTCATTAGGGTTTTATTAATTTGCACTACGCATAAACCCGTTTTATCTTTTGGAGCAGGTTTTGCGTAATTTTATATTTTTATCGTCTATTCGTGGTTTCAAAATAGGAAAACACGGTATTTTCCTATTTTTTCAGCCATCGCCTCGCCATTTTGCGGCCCATTGCATAAAGTTTACGCCGCTACTTTCGCCTGCTTTCGCCAGCTGTTTTACCA
>CAYJEW010000003.1:45252-72713 GCA_964369525.1 uncultured Oscillospiraceae bacterium
GCTGTAGGCCCTCGGCAAGGCTTTGTTTTTCGGCGTGCTGTGGCTCGCCTTTTTTGCGGGCAAAGCCGTCTTTGCGCTGCATGCTTTCGCTCTGATAAAGGTAGGTATTAAAATTTGAATGCTCTTGTTTTTTTTGCCCCTTCTCTCGGCCGGCGTTGCCTTTTTTATTGTGTGTGGCAGGTATTGGGCTTATTGTGTATTTCATAAGTTGCACCTCTTTTATTGGCAGTGATGTGTTGAGGCCTTAAATGGTGGGGTGCTGCTTATAATTAATATCGGTTGCCTGTCTTATTTCTTTATACCTACTTAGTTTAAGCAAAATATAGCACTATATTTTAAATAAAAATAAATAGCAATTAATTCATAATAAATTCGGTTTAAATTGACATTTGTCTGCAAGCCACCTACAATTACTTTTGTTGTACACTATAATATAGTTTGGCGCGAGCCATAACAAAAAGCGCATAGGTACCGCCCTGCTTTTTTGGGATTTATCAAAATTTACGCCAAGCAGCGGCGAAGAGTATATGTGCTAGAAAGGGTAGCCTTATGCAAAAGGCAGACCGATACAACCTTACCACCGGCGGCATTATTCAAAAACTGGTGGCGCTTGCGCTACCTATTATGGGCACAAACTTTGTGCAGATGGCATACAACCTTGCCGACATGTTTTGGCTGGGACGGCTTGGCAGCACAGCTGTGGCGGCGTCGGGCACGGTGGGGCTTTTTATGTGGCTTGCAATGGCTTTGCAGCATTTTGGTGTTAAAGGTGCCGAGATTGGAGTGGCGCAAAATATAGGCGGAGGCAAGCCTGCTGCGGCCCGCGGCTTTGCCCAAAGTGCCATATCGCTGGCGGCGTTGCTGGGGGTTGCGTTTGGTGCTTTCCTTATGATATTCAGAGTGCCGCTAATAGGATTTTTTCAAATTACTGACGCCGACGTAGTGCGACAAGCCGAGATGTATCTGCTTATTATAGGTATAGGCATTCCGTTCACCTATGTTACCTCGGCAATTACAGGTACGTTTAATGCCAGCGGCAACAGCGCCGCACCGTTTGTGGTAAATGCTGTAGCACTTGGCTTAAATATTGTGCTGGACCCACTTCTTATATTCAGCGCAAACCTTGGCATTGCAGGCGCTGCCATTGCCACCGTGACCGCACAGGTGCTTTGCTGTGTATTTTTAGTCATGTCGCTAAAACGATACCAGCACAGCACGCTGGCCTCCTTGCGGCTGTTTAGCCTACCAAAGCGCGAGCATCTGCGCCAAATATTCCGCTGGGCCACCCCCATTGTATTAGAAAGCCTGTTTTTTACGCTACTTGTTATGGTTATATCCCGCTTTGTGGCATCTTTTGGCGCCGACGCTATTGCCATACAACGCATTGGCAGCCAGGCCGAGAGCATGTCTTGGCTAATTGCGGGCGGCTTTGGCTCGGCGTTTACGGCGTTTGTGGGCCAAAACTACGGCGGCGGCTTTTGGCGGCGAATTCACAAAGGATTTTCTATTTCTATGGCTCTTATGGTTTTGTGGGGTGCTGTGGTTACAGCTTCGCTGTTTTTTGGCGCAGAGGCAATATTTTTGTTCTTCCTACCGGGCGAGGCCGCCATTGCCACAGCCGGCGCATACTACATGCGCATACTGGCCAGCTTTCAAATTGTTGGCTGTTTGGAACCGCTTGCGGCAGGCGCTTTTCGTGGAATGGGCCGCACGCTGACGCCGTCGGTTATCAGCATTACTGTTAACGTGGGGCGGGTTGGGCTGGCGTATGTACTTTCGCAAACAGCGCTTGGCATAAACGGCATTTGGTGGGCGCTTTGCATTGGTGCTGCGGCGCGCGGGCTTTTTGTTTTTATAGCTTATTTTATTGCGCGCCGGCGTATGCCAAAGCATAATATTGCCAGCGAGTAGCTGTATATTTTGCCACAAATTTTTACTATTTGTTTAATTCGTAAAAAATATAATAAAAATGCTTTAAAAAGAAAGGGCCTCACCTATGCATACCGAAAAACAGCTAAGCCGAGAGACTATTTTTAACGGAAGCATTATAAGCCTTACGCTGGACACTGTAGAGCTGGAAAACGGCCGCACTGCGGTGCGCGAGGTGGTTCACCACAACGGCGGGGCGGCCATTGTGGCGCTAAATGCCAATGGCGAGGTTGCACTGGTGCGGCAGTACCGCCACGCCGCAGGGCGCGAGCTTATAGAGCTACCGGCAGGCAAGGTAGAGCAGGGAGAAGCGCCGCTGGCCACCGCCGCACGCGAGCTACAGGAAGAGGCAGGCCTTACGGCCAACGCACTGCGCGAGTTTGGCAGCATACTGCCCACCTGCGCTTTTTGCACCGAGGTAATATATATTTTTTTAGCTACCGGTTTGCACACTGCGCCATGCCAATTGGACGAGGACGAATTTTTAGACGTGCTTTGGCTACCGCTTCAGCAGGCGGTAGACATGGTGCTAGACGGACAGATATGCGATGCTAAGACGGTAAGCGGCCTACTGCGGGCAAAAGCCGCGCTGGACGCAGGCCAGCTTGAGCTGTAGCCGTGGGCTTACATTTCGGCTAAGCTACCTCTTGCCATTTCCTTTAATTTCCCGCAGTATTTTTTGCTTATTTTTTCGCATTTTTTATACATTAAAAAAACAGCGCACCTAAGCGCTAAAGGCTGTAAAAAATCCACATTTGCGGCTTTACTTGTCGGCATAGTGCGGTGCATATAAACAGTGAGTTATATTTTTAGATACATATACAGTGGAGAGGCACAATGAAGATACAGCATATTACACCCAGCGATGTAGACACTGCTTTTGAAATTATAAACAGCGCCAAGGCCCACCTACGGGACCAAGGGATAGACCAGTGGCAAACAGGCTACCCAGACCTTGCCTGCATAACGGCTGACGCAATTAACAAAACCGGATACTTTATAAAAGACGGCATAGATGTGCTTGGATATTTGTGTATAGATTTTAGCGGCGAGCCTGCGTATGAAACGCTAAACGGTAGCTGGAGCGGTACAGAAAAATATGTAGTGGTACACCGCATGGCTTTTGCAGAGCATGCGCGGGGCAGAGGGCTGTCGGCCAAGGTTTTTAGGCTGGTGGAAGAGCTAAGTGCCGAAAAAGGCGTGCACTATTTTAGGGTAGACACCGACGCCGACAACCTAAAGATGCAACATGTACTGAAAAAAAGCGGCTTTACCTTCTGTGGAACAATATGGTTTGACAATAGCGAAAAAATTGCGCTTGATAAGCATTTTTAGCCGTTATATTTATTACCGCATGTAAAATACAGCATGAAAATTTCATGCTGTATTTTTTAATGTTTTTTTATGATTTAATTTTATTATATAGCAGGCCTATCTTTTTCGCTAATAACATTACTTTGTGCAAAGCTTTGTTGCACCTGCCGTGCGCGGCGGCTTGCGACATCGTCGGAGGCTGTGCCTGCATGATACTCGGTGTAGTAGCCTATCTCGTATATAACTCCTGCCAAAGCTACTTTTTGTGCGGCGTCGGCCTGCCCTAGCTGCTCGTACAGCTGCAGCGCAGGGCCAAGCGCCGCAGGACCGCTTTGGGCTATGTGCTGTATATCAACCTCGGCTGTGCGGCCTTGCATGTAGCGGTTTACATTGCCCTGCACCACCAGATAATCTAGATTACATATGCACAGCAGACACAGCAGAGCCGCCCCAAATAAAGCCGCAAAGCGCACTATTGAAAATTTGCGCCACTGCACCACCATGGACGCAACGCACACCCCTGCCAAAAATACCATAGCTACACAGCTTATAACACGGCTTTGCGTGTAACCGTACTGTGCAATATACAGTTGCATCTTGCTTGCCGCTGTTGCCAGCACCAGTAGCGTAACAACGGCAAGCGTTATATTACTCAGTCGTAGCAGGCGTGTGTTTGCCGTTTGTTTTTTTACCAGTAGATGGGCGGCGGCCATTAGCCCAAGGTTTATACTTGCCACACGGCATAGCTCAAAAAAGCCCTCGCGCGCGTATGCAGAGTATACTATATCCTCGCTTGGGCGCACACCTGCAAACGCCGAAAAAAAGTATGGAATCTGGCTACCTATAAACAATATATACACCACAATTACCACGCCAAACACCACCATAACGGTGCGCTGGGGTAGTAGCTGCGCTCGCTGTGCATGTTGCAGTGTTTTTTCAGCGCTTATTCTGTCTGTATATCGGCGGTGGGCCGCGCCTGCAACCAGCCCAAACAGATACAGCGCCACAGGCACCCCCATCATAAGTTGTAGCAACACGCTAAACCAATCGCCATCGGTAAAATCTTCGAAGATATGTAAATTTAAATAAGCAAATAATTCTTCAAAAATAGCTGTAAAATATCCGCTATCGGCCTGCATAAGTAGCGGAACAACCACCGCTAGCAGTGGCACACAGATAGCAAACCCCGCCACCACCGCCAGCGCCTTGCGCACCTGCTCGCTTTTTTGTTTTGTGTTTTTTACAGGTGTGTGCAGGCTTTTAATTGCTGTGCCAAAGTTGCAAAACGGCACAATAAAGCACAGGCTAAATATATCCAGCGGCAGTAGATTTGTGGTTTTGTTTTGCATCTGCACACCAAACAATGTGGCACACCAGCAAAACACCGAGCCAAACATTAACAAAGCTTTATACGCTTCCAGCTGCCCTGCCGGCCAAAGCGAATAACTTGTGGCGCACAACAGCAAAATCACCATCCAGAATATGCTTTCTCCGCTTGGCTTTATGCGCTTACTTCGTGCATACAGGCTTACCGCCACAACAAATGCAACGCTAAACACCGTTACGCCAAAGCCTTGCATGCCGCTCCAAAACATCCAGCGAATATACAAAAACCCCAGCGCAAAGCAGGCAAGTGCAAATATTTTATCGCTATGGGATGGGTTAAATGGCTGTGGGGTAGGCGCATACAGTGGTATAGCAGGCGGAGCAGAGCATGCCGGAGCACCGCTTTGGGGCAGGGGCGCTGTGGCGTCAGGGCCTGCCGTAGATGATGCACCCTCTATTTGTTGTTGTGATAGGGTTGCGCCTGCTACTGTGCTTGCGTTTGTGTTCTCATGTGGCCGCGGTGCTTCGCTTATATGCAGTGCGCCATCTTGATTTTTGGGTACAGGAAATACAGGCGAGCGGCTTTCGCCCGCCGATGCTTTGGTGTTCATGGTTTACACCTCTTATTTTTTATTATTTTTTTGCTATTTTATTTGCTTTTATTTTAGCTTACTCTTCTGCCTTTTCTTCGGGACTATATGCCAGTATATCCCCGGGCTGGCAGCCCAGCGCCTTGCATATTGCCTCCAGCGTTGAAAATCGCACAGCCTTGGCCTTGCCTGTTTTTAATATGGATAAATTTGCCTGGCTAATGCCCACAATCTCGGCAAGCTGGCCGGAGGACATCTTCTTTTTTGCCATTTCAACGTCTAAATTTACAATAATGGCCATGCGTTGCGCCCTCCTTTTTATATGGTGTAGTCGTTCTCTTCTTTTAGTTGCACAGCCTGCGCCATCACGTTTTTTACCACCCTAACAATAAGCCCCACAAACACAGCCGCAAGGCCCACCAGCCCCCAGGGCAGGTAGTATAAAGCCGAAAATGCGCATATTACAGCGCCGCCAATACACAGCCACGATATACCTCGCAGTAGCTTTATGTTTTTTGCCACAAACACCTCTTCGGCGCTTATGTTGTGCAAAAGCTTATACAAAAAAACCAGCAAGAGCGCCGCTAACGCACCGCCTGTGTAGATGCTGGCCAAGAAAAACCCAACGTGCATCTGCTCTGCATTGTTTGAATAATCCACAAACCAGCCCACCATAGATGGCGCAAACAACAGCACCCCCAATAGCGCCGCGCCACACACCAGCGTACACACCCGGCTTAGCATTAACGAACGCTTTAAGTTCCACATATAAAACACCCTCCTGTTTCGCACACTCTTTCTGCGCATAGTATAGCACACAGATTATTGAAATGCAAGATAATTTTATTGTTTATCAATAAAATATTTACGCTTAACACAAAAAACACCGCCGCATACCATCTGCGGCGGTGCTAATTAATTATATTTTTTAGCTATTTTCTTCTTTTTTTGCTACAGGCGCTGCAGGAGCTGCAGGCTTTGCTGCGGGAGCAATAGGTTTATCCAACTCGCCTGCGGCGGCCGGATTTGCGGTGGCGGCCAGCGGTTTATCAAGGTCTTTGCTGGCGGCGGCTTTACGGGTGGCTGTGGTTTTAGCGTCTGCCTTTTCAACAGCCTTTGCCGGCTCTAGCTCGGGGGCCGGGGCCAGCGCTTCTTTACAGCTTGTTACAAAGAATGCCGCCAAAATCATCAGCACATAGCGTACAACCATAAAGAAGTACAGCCACAGCTGTTGACCATATAGGTTGGGGAGTATCTGGCCTAGTGTGTAGTTAATAACGTTCGCTTGCTCAGAGTAGGTCATAAGCTCAAACGCTATCCATAAAACTGTGCCCACAACTACTGCGCGGCGTGTACCTGCGCCAAATAATTTGTCTGAAGAGAACATCCACACAGCCATTGCGCCCGCTGCAACAATAAGCAACATAGCCGATATCCAGGTGAATGTTGCAACCTGCAACGATGCATTCATTGCTACGGTGCGGGCAATAAACATCTGATAGATAGCCAGCGCCATATATACCCCACCGGCCACCAGCCTCATCTTCTGCTCAAGTACGGTTTTTTGCTTCATAGTTTTAGTGCCCCTTTCGCTATTTGGGTCTTGCATAAGACCGTTTGTTTATTAGCTTTACTACACTATAGTGTAGCCTAAACAAAAAATTTGTCAATCTAAACCACCAAATTTTCACCCGTATTTGGGATTTTTCTTTATTTAATGGTTATTTTTTAGGTATTTATTCTTCCGTTTCATCTGCGCTGTCTTCTGCGTCGGCTTCGTCTTCCGGCTCTTCGTCGGGTGCGTTATCTTCAGCCTGCAGTGCCGCAAGCTCTTCTGCCGAAAGCTCCTCTTCGCCCTCTTCCTGTTCGGGCTTTACGGTTTCTTCGTCGTCGCTACGCTCGGTGCGGGCCATCATTACAACATTATCTCCCTCGCCAAGCCGCATTACCCTAACGCCCTTGCCGTAGCGGCTTTGCAGGTTTATATCCTCGGCATGCATACGAATAATAATGCCTTCCAGCGAGATTAATATAATATCGTCCTGCTCGTCTACCACCTTAACGGCCGCCACGCCGCCGCCGCGGTAGTTTAGCACGCCTTTGCCGCCGCGCCGCTGTATGCGATACTCTTCAATTTGGGTGCGTCGGCCTTTGCCCTCTTCGCTAACGGTCATCAGCGAGGCGCCCTCGCGCACAACCGACACGCCCACAACCCTGTCGTTTTCTGCAAGGCGTATAGCACGCACCCCGCGTGAAGCACGCCCCAGCGGGCGAGCGTCGGTTTCTTCTATGCGCACAGCCCTTCCACTGCGGGTGGCTATCATCAGCTGGCCCTCGCCGCTGGTAATGCGACACCACGCCAGTGCGTCGCCCTCTTCAAGGCGTATGCCGATAATGCCGCTTTTACGAATGTTACGGAAGGCCGAAAGCCCGGTGCGCTTAAGCAGGCCGTTTTTGGTTACCATGGTTAAAAATCCGCTTTGGGCGCCCTCGCCGCTTTCGGCAAGCGCTTCTTTGGGAACCCGCAACATGTTTGTTACCTTTTCGCCTGTTTGCAGCTGCAATAGGTTTACAATATTTACGCCTTTGCTGGTGCGGCTGCCCTCGTACACCTGATATCCACGCAGGCGATATATGCGCCCTTGGTCTGTAGCAAACAGCACATGGTCGTGCGAAGAGCCAACAAACAGCTCTTCCACAAAGTCTTCGTCTTTATGGCTAAGGCCGGTAACGCCACGCCCGCCACGACGCTGGGTTTGATATTCGTCGGCCGCAATGCGTTTAATGTATCCGGCGTGGGTTAGTGTGAACACGCACTGCTCTTCGGGAATAAGGTCTTCTATGTCTACCTCGCCCGACACAGCCGCTATCTCACTGCGGCGCTCATCGCCAAACTTTTCGCATATGGCCTGCATCTCTTGCTTTACAATGTTCAGCACGTCTTCCTCGCTGGCCAAAACCTTTTCCCATTCGGCTATTTTTTGGCGTAGTTCTGCAAATTCGTTGTCTATTTTTTCCAGCTCAAGCCCTGCCAACTGGCCCAGCCTAAATGCTACAATGGCGGCGGCCTGTATATCGTCGAACCCAAATTTTTCCATAATGGCGGCTTTGGCTTCGCTTTGGGTGCCCTTGGTGGCACGAATGGTGGATATCACCTCGTCCACAATATCAATGGCACGGCGCAGACCCTCCAAAATGTGGGCACGCTCGCGCGCTTTGCGCAGTTCAAACTCGGTACGCCTGCGCACCACCGACGCCTGAAAGCTAATGTAGCGTTGCAGCATGCTTTTAAGGTTCATCACTCGGGGGATGCTGTTGCCGTCTTCGTCTTGGTCGAGCGCAAGCATGATAATGCCAATAGAGTCTTGCAGCTGGGTCATATGGTACAGCTGGTTTAGCACAATTTGTGGGTTTGCGTCACGGCGCACCTCTACCACAATGCGCATGCCTTTTCGGCTGGACTCGTCGTTGATGTCGGTAACGCCCTCAATGCGTTTTTCTTTCACCAGGCGGTCTATATCTTGCAAAAGCTTGGATTTATTCACCATGTAGGGAATTTCGGTTACCACAATATGGAAGCGGCCGTTTTTCAGCTCTTCTATCTCGGCACGCCCGCGCAGTACCACCTTGCCGCGGCCTGTGGCATAGGCGGCGCGAATACCGCTGCGGCCCATAATAATGCCGCCGGTGGGGAAGTCTGGCCCTTTTACATGCTCCATAAGCTCGGGCAGTTCTATTTCGGGGTTGTCTATAATAGCTGTGGCCGCATTTACAACCTCCACCAGGTTGTGGGGGGGGATGTTTGTAGCCATACCAACAGCTATGCCTGTGCTACCGTTGCAAAGCAGGTTAGGAAAGCGGCTGGGTAGCACGCTGGGCTCCTGCTTATTTTCGTCGAAATTAGGCACAAAATTTATGGTTTCTTTTTCAATATCGGTCATCATCTGCACGGCCATGCGGCTCATGCGTGCCTCGGTGTAACGGTAGGCAGCAGGGGGGTCGCCGTCTACACTACCAAAGTTACCTTGCCCCTCTACCAGTGGGTAGCGCAGGCTAAAGTCTTGCGCAAGGCGCACCATAGCGTCGTAAACCGACGCATCGCCGTGGGGGTGGTAGCTACCCAGCACAGAACCAACCGTGTCGGCACTTTTTCTGAAAGGGTGCGAGGGGTCGTTTCCGCGCTCGTACATGGTGTACAGTATGCGGCGGTGTACCGGCTTTAGCCCGTCGCGCACGTCCGGCAGCGCACGGGCCACAATTACGCTCATTGAATACTCAAGAAAGCTCTCTTTCATCTCTTTCTCAATATCGCGCACAATATGGGTTGCATCTGGGTAAAGCTCGTTAAATATTGTTCTATCTTTTTCCATCGGTTATTTTCCACCCGGTTTTGGTTTTGTGTTTATTTTCTGCGTATTTTTTAGCTATTTTTTAGTGCATTTTCTGCGGCCTGCGCAGGGCATATGCCTTGCAAAATAATTAGCTATACATCGAGATTTTTAACATATTTTGCGTTTGTTTCGATAAACTCTCGCCTTGGCTCTACCTTGTCGCCCATAAGTATGGCAAATGTTTCATCGGCCTTTTCTGCATCGTCTACCGATATCTGCACAATCATGCGGTTTTCGGGGTTCATGGTGGTTTCCCAAAGCTGTTCAGCGTTCATCTCGCCAAGGCCTTTATAGCGGCTAACCCTTGGCTCGCCCATCTCTTGCGACAGGCGCGACATCTCGTCGTCGGTGTAGGCATAGCGCACGTCTTTGCCTTTTTGCAGTTTAAACAGTGGCGGCTGTGCCACATAAACATACCCGCCGTCGATAAGCGGCCGCATGAAACGGAAAAAGAAGGTTAGCAGTAGTGTGCATATATGGCTGCCGTCTACATCGGCGTCGGCCATGATAAATACCTTGTGGTAGCGCAGCTTTTCAAGGTCCATCTCGTCGCCTATGCCGCAGCCAAGCGCCGTTACAACAGGCATTAGCTTTTCGTTGGAGTAAACCTTGTCCAGCCGCGCTTTTTCTACGTTTAGCATCTTGCCCCAAAGCGGCAAAATTGCCTGCACGGTGCTGTCGCGCCCTTGCTTTGCCGTACCCGCCGCCGAGTCGCCCTCCACTATATAAAGCTCGGTTTTGGCGGGGTCACGCTCGCGGCAGTCGGTAAGTTTGCCGGGCATGCGGTTGTTTTCCATAACGGTTTTGCGGCGCACAAGCTCTCTGGCTTTTTTGGCCGCCTCGCGCGCACGCGCGGCGCTAAGCGCTTTTTCGTATATGGCCTTTGTGTCGGCTGGGTTTTCTTCAAAAAATTCTTTTATTTTTTCGTATACAAGGCTCTCTACCAGCCCGCGCATCTCGGTATTGCCAAGTTTTGCTTTGGTTTGGCCTTCAAACTGCGCATCGGTAAGCTTTACGCTGATAATAGCCGTCATGCCCTCGCGCACGTCGTTGCCTTGCAGGTTTTCGTCCTTTTCTTTTATATAACCTTTTGAGCGCCCAAAATCATTAAACGCACGGGTCATTGCGGTTTTAAAGCCCTGCTCGTGGGTGCCGCCGTCGGGGGTGTGGATGTTGTTTGCAAAGCTAAGCAGTAGCTCGTTGTAGCTGTCGTTATACTGCAGGGCTACCTCGGCGCAGTTGTGGCCGTCTTCTGCGGTGAAATATATAATCTTTTCGTGCAGTACCGACATGCTGCGGCGCTTGTGGATATGCTGCACAAACTCTTTTATGCCGCCCTCGTAGCACATGGTTTTTGTTTTTTCTTGGCCGCTGCGCTCGTCGGTTAGCGTAATGCGCACGCCTGCGTTTAAAAACGCCTGCTCGCGAAGGCGCAAAAGCAGCGTGTCATAGTCATATTCAGTCTCTTCAAAAATTTGGCTGTCGGCCTTCCAGCAAACGGTAGTACCTCTTTTGTCGGTTGTGCCAATTGTGGCAAGCGGGGCGTCTTCTGTGCCACGCATAAAGCGCTGGTGATACACCTGCCCGTCGCACATAACCTCTACGGTAAGCCACTCGCTAAGTGCATTAACAACGCTGGCGCCCACGCCGTGCAGGCCGCCGGCTACCTTGTAGCCGGAGTTCTCGCCGCCAAACTTGCCGCCCGCATGAAGCACGGTGAAAACAACCCTAACGGCAGGTATGCCCCTTTTTGGCTGAATTCCCACCGGTATGCCGCGGCCGTTGTCGGTTACCTGCATAACGTTGTCTTGCTTAATGGTAACCTCTATATGGTCGCAAAAGCCGGCAAGTGCTTCGTCTATGGCGTTGTCTACAATTTCGTATACGCAGTGGTGTAGGCCTCTTGGGCCTGTGCTGCCAATGTACATGCCCGGGCGTTTACGCACCGCCTCAAGGCCCTCCAGCACCTGAATTTGACTGCTGTCGTACCCTTGGGTTGTGCTGTTGTTCGTTTCTGCCATGGTTTGTCCTTCCCTGTGTGTTTAGATAGCGTTTCAGCTTTTTTAAAGCCGCTTAAAGTTTTTTTATCCTACAACAATACTATCTGGTTTTATTTTTTTGTTTTTTTATATTTTTTTGGTATTTTTTATATATTTTAATCTGCAACGCCAAACGGGCTTTGTTGCTGGGTTTCCAGCCGTTTTTTAAGCGTTTTTGTGCCTATCTGATTTATGTATAAAACCTGCTTTGCAGTGCTTTTTTTGCTTCGGCGCGCTGCGGCCACAATAAAACTTTTTGGCAACTCGTCCGACACGTTAACCACCTGCTTTGCCTTTTCAGCCGCCGCAAGGTACTGCCGCGTGCGCACCGACACGCTGGTGGTATCTAAATCAAAAAGGCCTATAACCTCATCTGTTTTTACCAGCATATCCTGCCCTAAATGCAGATACATTTTATTCCTCCGCCAAATTTGCCAACACGCGCCCGTTTTTCACATACACTACCTGCCCTGCCGCACGCCTAAACGCTGCGGCATCGCAGCAGGTAACAAAGCTTTGTTTGCCTTCCATCTCACGCAGTAAAAAGGCTTGGCGGCCTTCGTCCAGCTCGCTTAGCACGTCGTCTAAAAGTAACACGGGGTGCTCGCCTGTTATATTTTTTGCCACGGCGGCCTCGGCCAGCTTTAGGCTTAGCACTGCGCTGCGCTGTTGGCCTTGGCTGCCATAGGTACGTGCGCTTTTGCCACCCAGCACCACCTCAAAATCTTCCCTGTGAGGGCCGGCGGTGGAAAACCTTGCCCTTATATCGGCCCGCCTGCTTTTTGCAAGCAGTTCTGCAAGCCCTCCGGGCGGTGCACTTGCTAAAAACGAAACCGCCAAGCTTTCGGCGCCGCTTGAAAGCTCTTTGTAAAACTCTTCGGCCATAGGCCCTGCGGCGGCAAGATACTCCGCCCTGCGGCGGCTTACCTCTTCGCCGGACTTTATAAGCTCTTGGTCGAATGCGTCCAGTATTTCGTCTGCGCCGTTTGTTTCAAAGTAGCGTTTAAGCAATGCATTTTTTTGGGTAAGTGCTTTATGAAAACGGCGCAGAATGGTGATATACCCCGGATATAGCTGACACAGCGCTGCGTCTACAAACTTTCGGCGGCCATCCGGCCCTGATTTTATAAGGCTTAGGTGGTTTGGCTCAAATACCACCGCGGTAAACGTACCTGCTATGGCGGCGGCCCTGCCGTAGTCTACGCCGTTTATCTTGGCAAACCTGCCTTTTTGCGCAGAACCCTCACCCTTAATAATAATTTCTATACGGCTTGTTTTTTTTTGGGTTTCGCTCTCGCCCAAAACCTTGCCCTGCTCTTTACTGTGTAGCACAAGTTCTTGGTCTTTTGCGGCACGAAAACTTTTACCTCCGGTAAGTAGATATATACACTCCAGCAGGTTTGTTTTGCCCTGGCCGTTTTCGCCTGCAATAACGGTTAGTCCACCGCAGGGGGTTAGCTGTGCTTTTTCGATGTTACGGCAATTTTCTACCCAAAGTGCCTGCAACTTCACCGCTTTGCCCCCTTGAAAAATATATATCTAAAAAATAGTGAAAAAATACCTAAAAAATAAATATAATTTGTTTTGCCAGCGGCTTTTAACCGAACAAAGGCAAAACATGGGCAAAAATTTACCCATTAAAACCTATGCAAGAACTTTTATACCCTAACCCCCACTAACAACAAATACCTCTTCGGGGTTTTCATCCATGAAAACGGTATCTCCTACAACAAGTTTTTTGCCTCGCTGGGTACACACCTCGCCGTTCACCAGCACTTCGCCTTGTATAACACGAATTTTTGCCTCGCCGCCTGTGTGGCACAGCCCGCTAAACTTTAAAAAAGCATCCAGCTTAATAAACGGTGTTGTTATTGCTATCTCAGTCATTCTTAAACCTCACGGGGAGTACAAGGAATAAAAAGTCGTCTCCCTCAGCAGGCAAAATTTTTACAGGTGAGAGCGGGCCCATCATCTCCAGTACTACCCTATCGCAACCACTGTTGCGCAGTGCGTCTAAAAGATAGCGGTAGTTAAAGCCTATCTCTACTTTTTCACCTTCAAATGCTGCGTCTAGCCTATCACTAACACGGCCAAGCGGTGTTTGACAACGAATATCTATACCTTCACTGCTAAATGTTACCCTAAGCGGATTTTTTAAACGCTCGGTTATAATAACGCTGCATCGTTCTATTGCTTTTTCAAAGGTATTTGTATCTACCACCACGCGGGTTTTTTGTTCTTCTGGCACAACGGTTTTATAATTTAAAAACTCGCCTTCAATAAGACGGCTCATAACGGTATATTTACCACAAGAGAACACAACATACCTATGATTTGCATCCACACGGATATTCTCTCCGCTGTCTCCCATAAGGCGAGCAACCTCTGCCGATGTTTTAGCTGGCACAACAATAGAAATTTCCCGCTCGGTTATAACAGGATGGCGGGTAATAGCAAGCCTAAAACCATCCAAAGCCACCATAGTTACCTCGCCCGGCTCTACAGAAAAAAGCTCGCCTGTATGGGCGGGTTTTTTATCATCGGTAGAAACCGCATATAAAGTCATGCCTATCATAGATGCAAGCTCGCCTGCGTCTATCTCAAAAGCAAGGTCGGCACCCGGGGCAGGCAGCTGCGGAAAATCGGCAGCGCTCATACCTACCATTTCGTATTTTGTAATGCCACCTTCTATATAGGTTTTCATCTCTTCGTTGGTCAATATTTCTACCTGCTCTGAAGAAAGACTGCGCAACATATCTCCAAGAAGTTTTGCAGGTAAAACAATTTCACCAGGCTCTGTAACATTTGCTTCAACAGATGTAGTAATAGCCATCTCTAAATCATAGCCTGTAAGCTCTATGGCAAAACCTTCTGCTTTTATTAAAATACCTTGAAGTACAGGAACAGAAGATGATGGAGACACAGCGCGCAGTACACCTTGAACTGCATCTGATAATAATTTTGTTTCGCAGCTAAACTTCATAAAGAAAAATCCCCGCTTTCAGCAAAAAATTAAAAAATCACCTAAATAACTTTTATTTAATAGTAGTAGTAGTAGAGGCTGTTTAAATGTTTAAAACAGGCAAAGAGTAGCACGTAAGGCTGCTTAACAACAGATTTATAATTGTTTAAACGGTGTTTTAAATTTCTTTATATAAACAAGGCATAAAAAGGGTGTTAAAAACCTGTAAAAAATACCTGTTAAATGTTAATTAAATTGTTTAAAATTAATTGCGTACGTTTTTAATAATATCTTCTATTGTTTCTTTCATATGCATATCTGTTTGTATAAGAGAAGAAACCTTGCCGGTAGAATAAACAACTGTGGAGTGATCTCTTCCGCCAAATTCTTTGCCGGTATCTTCCATGCTAAGGCCGGTTATTTCACGCACGCAGTACATAGCAACCATGCGGGCTGTGCTTATATTAGCTTGGCGTTTGCGGCCCATTATATCTTCTGGCATCACATTATATGTGCGAGCAACTTCTTCTATTATTTTTTCAATAGTAACGGGAAGAGGGCGAGCCTCGGTCATAATATCTTTTATACAATCTTGAGCAACGTGTATAGAAGGAGGTGTACCCTCTAAAAGAAAGCGTGCCTTCATGTTTTTAACGGTGCCTTCCAGCTGCCTAATATTATCTTTTATGCGGGTGGCAATATATTCTTCTACCTCTTCCGGTACAGCAAGCTCCAGCAAAGATGCTTTACGGCGAATAATAGCAACCCTTGTTTCAAAATCGGGAGATTGAATATCAGCAGTAAGGCCCCACTCAAAACGAGTGCGCAGCCTATCATCTAAGCTGCGTATCTCGCGCGGAGGACGATCACTGGCCAGTACAATTTGTTTGCCTTCATTATGAAGTGCATTAAATGTGTGGAAAAACTCTTCCTGTGTACTTTCTTTACCGCCAATAAATTGCACGTCGTCCACCAAAAGAACATCTACCGTGCGATATTTGTTGTGAACTTCATTCATTTTTTTATCACGAATAGCATCTATAATTTCGTTTGTAAATCTATCGCCGTCAATGTAAGATATTTTAAGGTCTGGTCTTGTGGCGGCAATTTCGCACTGAATTGCAAATAGAAGGTGGGTTTTGCCAAGACCGGATGCACCATAAATAAAAAGAGGATTCCACGACTGCGACGGTGTGGCGGCAACACTTAGCGCCGCCGCATGGGCAAATTTATTATTTTGGCCTACAATAAAATTATCGAATGTGTAGTCGTAGTTACCGCCTGCCAGCACAGGGTCTTTTTTGGGAGCTTCTTCTTCCATAACCAGGAAAGCAACCGCAACTTCAAAACCAAACAATTGCTGAAAAGCTTGGGTAAACATTTCGTGATAGCGTTCTTCCAGTATTCCTTTTATAAAAGAAGAGCGCACACCTATTAAAGCAGTGTTTTCTTCAAAAGAAATAGGAGTAAGGTCTTTAAAAAAAATGTCGTAAGTAGCCTCTGCCACACGCTCTTGGCAGTAGGCTCTGGCCGCTGTAAAAATGTCTACAAAAGAGTCCAAAATAAACACCCCAAAAAATATAAAAAAATAATAATTAAATAGTAAAAAAATAAAATTTTAAAAACAAAACAGTTGCAAATAAAGAAAAATAAGGCAGGGGCCAGAACCCCTGCGTTTTTCCTGCAAAAGTATGTATAAAGTATAGCACAAAACACGCATCTAAGCAACCAAAACAAGGCTATATTAATAAAGGTATAGTAAAAAGGGTTCGGGGCGGCAAAAAGGCTTTTAAAGGCAAAAAACAGCGGGTGGCGCCAAGTGCACAAAAAAGGTGTAAAAATTAATTTGCAGCGATAAAAACAGGTTGACAAGTTAAACTGCCTTGCGGTATACTTATTACTCGCAGAGTAGAACACCCAGCCCCATATGCTTTAAGGCGGGTTTTTAGATATGGAGGGATATCATGAAACGTACTTTTCAACCAAAAAAGAGGCAACGTACACGCGAGCATGGCTTTATGGCACGTATGCGTACACGCAGCGGACGCAAGGTGCTTAAGGCTCGTCGTCGCAAAGGGCGCGAAAAGCTTACAAATGTATAATATTGTAAATATAATACATTAAGAAGGCTTGAAGACACTCCCGAACCGTTAGGAGCCATCGCTTTTGCGCTGGCTTCTTTTTTTCAGAATTTATTTAAGAAGAAGTAGCAAAATGGGAGAAGGCCATGCCGTATCAAACTATTATTAGAAACGGCGATTTTGTGCGTGCCTACAAAAAGGGCAAGGCGTATGTACACCCACACCTGGTAATGTATGTAAACAAAAACAGGGTGGGTAAAACGCGTGTGGGAATTACAGCCAGCAAAACTGTGGGTAACGCAGTTGTGCGAAACCGCGCACGGCGGGTTATCCGCCATGCACTGCAGCAGGTATACACCCAAAGCGAAAGCCACCAAAACCTTGGTGGGTTCGACCTTGTTTTTGTAGCCAGGGGCAAAACCCCCGCACAAAAAAGCACACACATTACAAAGGTGGTGCAGCAGCAGTTGCGCCGTGCAGGGCTTTTACCAGAGGAAAAACCATGATACGCAAAGCACTTTTAGCCGCCATAAGGTTTTACCAGCGGTATATATCGCCGGGCCTTGGGCAGAACTGTAGGTTTTCGCCAACCTGTTCTCAGTATGCGGCCGAAACACTGCATGTGCACCCCACCCCAAAAGCTATTGTGCTATCGGCATGGAGAATTTTGCGATGCAACCCGCTTTGTAAAGGCGGTTACGACCCTGTTCCCGAAAAAGGGCGATGGAAGAACCCAAAGCGTCGCCTTCGGCGGGGATGACAAAACATAAATTAGGGCTATAGCCTAAAATAATATTATAGCCGCAGAAAAAATGCGGCGGAATGGGTGAAAAGCAATGTCTTTTTTTTACTTACTATCAGGGCCACTTGGCATGGTTATGGATTGGCTTTATGGGCTAATAGGTAACTTTGGCTTAACCATCATTTTATTTACGGTTATTATACGTGTGCTGATGTACCCCCTTTCCATCAGCCAGCAAAAAAACTCGGCACGTATGGCGGCATACCAGCCGTTTATAAAAGAAATTCAAGCAAAATGGGCAAACGACCGTGCCCGCCAAAACCAAGAAATTCAAAAATTTTACGAAGAAAATAAAATTAAAATGAGCGTGGGCTGCCTGCCGCTTGCAATTAACATGATTGTTTTGTTTGGCATGATAGGCGCCATTCAAGCCCCAATGACCTATATTCTTCAGGTACCTCAAGAGCAGGTAAATAACGCTGTGGCCATTGTGGAGCATTATGATGCACAGTCGCCCATTTTAGAGGCTTCGCTTTACACCCAGCAGGCGCTGCTTATTGGCGAAATTAAAGATAACCCCGAGCTGTTTGTTACAGGTATTACCTCCACAAACGAAGAGGGCGAAGCAGTTGAAATTGCCGTACAGCAGGAATTTATAACAGCTGTGGAAGATATGCACTTTGAGTTTTTGAGCTTTGACCTTTCACAAGCGCCAGACACAAGCAATTTCTACACGCTTATTCTGCCAATTATATCGCTTTTAACAATGATAGGCTCGCAGCTTATTATCATGTTTAACATGCCAAGCCAGCAGGGCAAAGGCTCGCTTATTGTAATGACACTTGTTTTCAGCGGCATGTTTGCGTTTTACGCCTTCACCGTACCGTCGGGCTTTTCGCTGTACTACACAACATCTAACATTCTGCAAACAATTCAGCAGCTTGTAAACCGAAAAGTGTTTAGCCCAGAAAAATTTAAGCAGCAGATAAAAGAAGAGATTGAAGCCAGAAAAGCTGCTAAAAAAGCCTTGAAAAAGGTGGCTGTGCGCAGTGAAGACGGCAGTGTTTCTGAGGTGGAGCTTAACCAGGCCGAGCTTGCCCGCCTGCGTTTAGAGCGCGCCCGCCAGATGGACGCCGAGCGCTATGGTATTTCAGAGCAAGAGGAAGAAGAGTATCAAAAACTTTCTCAGCAGATGCAGGATATCGATGCCGAGCGATACAACAAAAAAACACAAGCTAAAACAGACGTGGCTGCTGAAGAAGCCGGCGCCGAGGCTGATACCGAAAGCGCTACCATAGTAGAGGGCGCAGTGGTTACCGAGCTAGCCGATACCGATACTGTGGCAGAAGGTGTAGAGCTAGCCGAGCAGGCAGGCGCAGAGGCCGAAGCCACCGACGCCGCCGAAACTACAGCAGAGCCTGCCGCCCCCGCAAAGCCGGGCCGCCGCAAGCGCGCGCGCCAAAATAAAGAAAATGCATCTGCCGAGGGCACACCGGAGCAAGGCGAGCAAGCTTCCGATACACAGGAGGTGGACGAAGATGCGTGAGGTTATTGCCACAGGTAGAACCGTAGCCGAGGCAACTGAGGCAGGCTGTGAGCAGCTGGGCCTCAAGCGTAGCGATGTTAGCGTTGAAATTTTAGAGATGCCGGTAAAAAAACTGTTTAAATCTATACCTGCAAAGGTAAAGGTTATAGCAGATACACAAGACGCCGAGCCCACTGCACAGCCAAGCGAGCAAAAAGCCGAGCCGGCTATGCACTCCAAAAAGCAAGAGTTTGTAGCAAAGCCTGCGCAACAACCCAAAACGCAAAGCACACCAAAGCTACTGCCCCAAGAGCCGGAAGAGAGTATAGACCTTGCCGCCAACCCTCGTGCCGCACAGGCGGCGCAGTACCTGCAAGAAATTTTTGCGGCAATGGGCGTGGCCGATATAGCAATAGAAGCAGTAAAACAGGGCGACGCTACACTACTGCGGATAGACGACAAGCAAATTTCCGACAAGATTAATATTGATGGCGAGGTTATACAGGCGCTTAGCTACTTGATTGATCGCTCTGTTAACAGCGGCGTGGAAAAGAGAAATGCAGATTATCTAAGGGTGCGTTTGGATATTGCGGGCTACCGTAGCCGCCGCGAAACCGAGCTACTCGCCATTGCCGAGCGTGCAGGCAAAGAGGTAGCCAAAACCGGCCGCAGCAAAACCCTAGCACCCATGAACCCGTACGAGCGCCTGATTGTGCATACCGTTATAGGTGAGATGGAAGGCATAATAAGCGAGTCGGTGGGTACAGATATTGAGCGCAGGGTGGTTATAAAATCACTTGCGGCAAACGCCACCGATGGCGACGACTGGCGCCCGACAAACCGTAATGGCGGCGGACGAAACAGCACAGGCCGAGGCAAAGAACGTTTTGGCGGCGGTGCAAAGCATGGCCACCACTCAGGCGGCCGAGGTGCTGGCCGAAACAAAAAGCCAAGCCAGCCAAAAAGTAGCACACCCGAGCGTGAATATGCAAACAAACCGCACAACCCAAGCGAAGGGCCTATCGTGCCAAAACCACGCGAGGCTGTGCACGACGGTAAAGACCTACCGCTTTACGGTAAAATAGAGCTATAAATACAGCTATTTTAAGCGCCAAACACCATGTTTGGCGCTTATTTTTTATAAGTTTTGTAGAATTTGTGCCGTGGAATGGCTTGGTAAAACTCATGCATTTGCGGAAAAGCAGGAAAACACGATAAAAAGTATGATGCAGCAAGCAAAATCAAAAAGTGGAAAATGTGTTGAAAATTCAGCCAAAGGTGTAAAATTAGCCAATAAAACATTAAAAGATGATGGAATGGTTTACTGTGTAATTTTCAGCGGCTGTGTAGGCGCTAAATTGTACTGCTTGCAAGGTTTTGCGGCTGTGTGATACAATTAGTAAGCTTGTGGCTTGCCATAAGCTGTGATTGGTGCGCCTTTGGTGGCGATATGTGTTATATAATTTTATAGGCGGGCTGGGATTATATTGGCTTGGCTAGCCGGCGCTTAGAGCGCGGGCGAATGCTGGCAATACATTTAGTTAAATATATAGTAATTGAGGGAATAATATGATAGGCGAAACAGTGGCGGCCATCTCCACCCCTCCCGGGCAGGGAGGCATAGCCGTGGTGCGCATTTCAGGGCCGCAAAGCTACGATGTGGCGCAAAAAATTGTACAGCCTAAAAATACCGAAAAAATAGTAAAAAATAGGCCCGGATATTCAGCGCTGCTTGCAGATTTTGTGTGGAAAAAGCAAAACATAGACATGGGCGTGGCGCTGTTTTTTCGTGCGCCACACAGCTATACCGGCGAAGATGTGGTAGAGCTAAGCTGCCATGGTGGCAGTGCGGTAACCCAAATGTTATTGCAGGCTTGTATAGAGGCAGGGGCCGCCCCGGCAGAGGCAGGCGAGTTTACCAAAAGAGCATTTTTAAACGGAAAGCTCAGCATAACACAGGCCGAGGCGGTTATGGAGCTTGTGGCTGCCGGCTCGCGTCAGGGGGCGGCTGTGGCAAAGGCGGCGCAGTCGGGCGCGTTGCACATGGCAATTATGCAACAAAAGGAAAAACTTGTTCAGCTGGCAGGCCACCTTGCCGCATGGGTAGACTATCCCGAAGAGGATGTGCCGCAGCTAGAAGAAGAGCATTTTGTTGCGGTAGTAAACGATGTTTGCAAACATTTGGAAAATTTGGCAGACGGATATGAAAAAGGGCGAATAGCTAGGCAGGGCCTGCGCTGTGCCATTGTAGGTAGCCCAAATGTAGGAAAATCTACACTGTTTAACCTGCTTAGCGGCTTTGAAAGCGCTATTGTTACGCCGGTGGCAGGCACAACCAGAGATGTTGTGCGCGAGCAGATACACATAGGCGGCATAGCGCTACACCTTGCCGATACAGCAGGGCTACACACCACAAACGACCCGGTGGAAAAAGAGGGAATTCGCCGTAGCCATAAAGAGATAGACCAAGCCCAGCTTATAATTGCGGTGTTCGACGCAAGCCGCCCGCTCACAGCCCCTCAGCTGGAATTTGCGCAAGGCTTTAAAGGCCGCCCGGCGCTTGCTTTTATAAACAAAACCGACCTTGGCATGCAGTGGCAGGCCCAGCAGCTGGCGTCGTATTTTCAGCAGGTGGTGGAGGGCAGCGCTCTGCAGCCCGAAAGCCAACAGCCGCTAGAGCAAGCCGTGCTTACCATTATAGGTATGAATAGCTTTGACCCAAATGCGGCAACGCTGGTAAACCAGCGCCAGCTTGCGGCGGCTACGCAGGCAATCGACGCATTGCACCATGCGGCCGAAGCACTGCATCTTTCGCCGGACGCCGCCGGCGTTTGCCTAGACGATGCGCTTCGTGCGCTTGCCATGCTCACGGGAGAGGATATTAGCGAGGCAATTGTGGAAGAAGTATTTTCAAAATTCTGCGTAGGTAAGTAATTTATGTAGCAAAGGCTTGCGCAGATACAGCCGCCATGCACGCCATAGGCGCACGCAATAGCCGAGATTTTCCTATGTTTGTTGCAGGCGGCGTAGCCTAACCGAAAAAATATAACGTATAATCGTAAAATGACTATATTTTCCAACAGAAAAAGCGCAAAATGTTGAAAAGGTGGAACTTTACCAAAAAATACCAATTAATTTTTTAATAAATAATTAATGGTATGCCGCATGGCGGTGTAATCGCTATAAAACCGCTGTATTGCGCTTGTTTTATAATTTAGGGAATTATATTTAAAATAAATTTCATTTTTATTTTATTATAGAAAAAATGTGTTTATAGATTGTGGAAAGGTATGAAATTTCCACATTTTGTAGTAAGTGGCAGGAAAGGAGATACCGCCATGGCCTTGATAGGAAAATGTGATGTTGCTGTGGTTGGTGGCGGCCACGCAGGTATTGAAGCGGCGGTTGCCGCGGCGCGGCTTGGCGCTAACGTTATACTTTTTACAATGAATCTGGATGCAATCGGCAATCTGCCGTGCAATCCCAGCATTGGCGGCACTGCAAAGGGCCATCTTGTGCGTGAAATTGATGCGCTGGGCGGATGCATGGGTATTGCGGCCGACGCCACATTTATACAAAGCCGCATGCTGAACCGTGCAAAAGGCCCTGCGGTGCACAGCCTGCGTGTACAAACCGACCGCGCGCAGTACCATTTATATACAAAACAACTGCTGGAGCAAACAAAAAACCTACAGATAAAGCAGGCCGAGGTGGTGGCGCTTAACGCCGAGGGTGGCCGTATTACAGGCCTTACCACCAATTTAGGTGCAGAGTATAGCGCAAAAGCTGTAATTTTGGCCACGGGTACATACCTTGGGGCAAAAATATTTATAGGTGAGGCCGCATACGAAGGCGGGCCGGACGGCACGCTGGCCGCAGGGCGGCTTTCGGCGTCGCTCTGTCAGCTGGGTATTAGCCTGCGCCGCTTTAAAACAGGTACTCCGGCGAGGGTACACAGCGAGTCTATTAATTTTTCGGTTTTGCAGGTGCAAGAGGGCGACCAAAGCATAACCCCCTTTAGTTTCATGACCGAAGGAAAACTGGAAAATAAGGTAGATTGCTACATTGCGTATACAAATGTAAACACCCACAAGGTGATACAAGATAACATCCACCGCTCGCCGCTGTACGCGGGCGACATTGAGGGTATAGGCCCACGCTACTGCCCCAGCATTGAGGACAAGGTGGTGCGCTTTGCCGATAAAGACCGCCATCAAATTTTTGTAGAGCCGTGCGGGCTTGGCACGCAGGAGTATTACCTGCAGGGCATGAGTTCGTCTTTGCCTATAGACGTACAGCTTGAGATGTACCGTACTATTGAGGGCTTTGAGCGGCTGGAAATTATGCGCCCGGCATATGCAATAGAGTACGACTGTATAGACCCACTGCAGCTTGCGCCTACGCTGGAATGCAAACAGGTAAAAGGCTTATACGGGGCAGGGCAGTTTAATGGCACATCCGGCTACGAAGAGGCAGCGGCGCAGGGGCTTTTGGCAGGCATAAACGCCGCACGCGCCTGTGGCGGCAAACAGCAAATTATACTCACCCGCCAGCAAAGCTATTTAGGCACACTGGTGGACGACCTTGTTACCAAAGGTGTAAGCGACCCATACCGAATGATGACCAGCCGTAGCGAGTACCGCTTATATTTAAGGCAGGATAATGCCGACGAGCGCCTTACACCGCTAGGGCGAGAGATTGGGCTGGTAAGCGGCGCACGTTGGCGGCGCTATGAGCAGCTACATAAAATAAAGCAAGACGAGATGAGCCGCCTAAACACCACCCGCATTTCACCGCAAGATGCAAACCCGCACTTGCAGCAGCTGGGCGAAAGCGCTATAAAAAGCGGCGCTTTGGCGGCCGAGCTACTGCGCCGCCCAAAGGTTGGCTACCTGCATGTGGCGCAGATGATAGGCCGCGGCGCAGGGGTAGACGAGCGCATTGCCGAGCAGGTGGAAACCGAGATAAAGTACGAGGGATACATTCGCCGTCAGCTAGCGCAGATAAAGGCTGTGCAAAAACAAGAGGGAACAGCCATTCCCGAAAACTTCAGCTACCAAGATTTAAGCGGCCTTAGGCTGGAGGCGCGCGAAAAGCTGGGCCGTGTTCGGCCTGCTACGCTGGGGCAGGCGGCAAGGGTGCCGGGGGTATCGCCCAGCGATATAACCCAGCTTGCACTAGCGCTTGCACTAGCGGCTAAAAACGAACACAAATAACCAAAAAATACCACGCTAAGCGTTGAAAACCTTTAAATTATTAGCGATTGTACGAACAAAAGTTGTGCAGTGGATGCAATGTTGAAAACATAGCGCATTTGCGCCAAACGGAAGATTAGAAAAAATATAACAGGCTAGGCTACAGCCTGCGTACAATTATTGCCTACAAAAGCCCTAAAAATGCACACGAAATCCTAAGTGTTCATGGCGAATAGTATGCATATGTATAATAAGGTATAAGTTTTATATGTGGTATATATTGTGGTAAAAGGTGGAAAACTTGTGGATAAATCGGAAGCTATTTCAATAGAGCGACTAAGCAGACTTGCCGAGAGTTATAATATTGCTTTGCAGCCATTACAGCTGCAACAGCTTGAAAAATATGCTGCCCTGCTGCTGCAATGGAACAAAAAAATAAATCTAACTGCAATTACCGCTGCCGAAGAGGTGGAAGAAAAACATTTTTTAGATTGTTTAATGCTTGCGGCGCTGCCCGAGGTACAGGGGAGTGTGGCCGATGTGGGTAGCGGTGCTGGGTTTCCCGGTATTATTCTTAAAATATACCGCCCCGATATCTCGCTTACGCTGTTTGAGCCGACCCAAAAAAGGGTATTATTTCTGCAAACTGTGCTGGACGAGCTACAACTAAAGGCTGATGTGCAGCCGCTTCGAGCCGAGCAGGCGGCGCGCCAAGGCTACCGAGAAAGCTTTAACCTTGTTACGGCGCGTGCGGTGGCGGCTTTGCCTGCGCTTGCAGAGTACTGCCTGCCGCTGGTGCGGTGCGGTGGGTGGTTTGTTGCGATGAAGGGCGATGTGCAGGCCGAGCTACATCAGGCAGAAAATGCGATAAATGTGTTGGGCGGTGCGCCCTCAAAGGTGCAGCAATACAGCTTGCCGCAGGCTGGCCGGCGCTCGCTGGTGTGCGTGCAAAAGCAAAAAGACACCCCGCCGCAGTACCCAAGAGCTGGCGCGGCCATTACAAAACGGCCGATAACGTAACGCACGGGGGAGCGCCCTGCCACCTAGCGTGTGACCAACGCCTCCACCAAACCAAGTTTTGCCATAGTTTGTATTCCCTAACGGTTAGCTGAATGTTCCACATGGAACATTAGGCTATTATTTTTTATTGGTTTTGCAGCAAAAAAGAAAGCTGCTTAACAATATATGCAGGTGGCTTTTAAGAATAAATGGGCCGCGCTTGGCCAAAGCCACGCGCCGCAAAAATTTGCAGCGGCAGGCGCAGCTGGGCTTATATGGCTTTAGCTAAGCAAAAACAAGATGGATGTGCAGCAGTATTATAAAATAAAGGCATTGTGGTAGCCTTTGCGCTTCGCACAAAAGGATTTATTAAGGTGTTTTCTGTTTATTTGCTCCGCCTTGCTGCGCCGTAAAAGCAAAACCATGCCGCCGCCCTGTGCAGCTCGCGGCCACCGGCAAAGCTGCTGGAGCGTATTTACTCCGCCGATATGCCGTGCAGCCAAAGCAGTATAATAAAGAAAAACCCACAGCCCTCATCACCAAGGCTGAAATCTTTTTTTAAATAAATAATAAAAAAATCAAAATTTATCTGCACTAAAACCACCAGTAGTGGAAAACATTCAACCATTTCAACAAGGGCTTGCTATAGCTAGCACCTCCAATAAAACACCGAAAAAAGCCAAACCACAAGGGCGGTGCCCTACTCGGCTTGCCAAAAACGCTGTGGCGGGAGGCAAGTTTTCAACAAGTTAACGGTGTTCCACGTGGAACATACACCCCCATTTTTTTAAATGTGGTGCTTTTTTTTGTGCATTCTCTGTGATATACTGAAATAGCGCCGCAGTAAAACCGCGCAAAAAAAACAAATAATTCTTCGCCTAAAAGCAGGCGAGGGGAGGTATAACATTGGCAAAGGTGATATCGGTTGCCAACCAAAAAGGCGGTGTTGGCAAAACCACCACCACAGTAAACCTAGCGTCGGCCATAGGCGAGCTGGGTAAAAAAGTGTTGCTGGTAGACCTAGACCCGCAGGGTAACTCTACCAGCGGCTTTGGCCTTTCCAAACGGCAGATGGAAAAAAGCGTGTACGATTTAGTTATAGGCAATCTTCAGGCCGCAGATGCAATTCAAAAAACAGAATATAAGGTGGATATTATCCCCTCAAACATTCAGCTGTCGGGTGCCGGCATAGAGCTGGTTACCCTGCCCAAGCGCGAAGCACGCCTGCGCGAGGCACTTGCGCCGATAAACGAGCAGTACGATTATATATTTATAGATTCCCCCCCATCGCTAGACCTGCTTACCCTAAACGGCCTTTGCGCCTGCGACACCGTGCTGGTACCTATCCAGTGCGAGTACTTTGCGCTTGAGGGTTTGTCGGAGCTGATGGGCACGGTGCGCAACGTTAAGCGCGCGTTCAATCCATATATAGATATTGAAGGCGTTGTGCTTACCATGTACGATGGGCGGCTTAACCTTACACTGCAGGTTGTGCAAGAGGTTAAAAAGTTCTTCAACGAGAAGGTGTACAAGGCTACAATTCCCCGCAACGTGCGGCTTTCGGAAGCGCCCAGCTTTGGCGCACCGGTGAACTACTACGACCCCATGTCGCGCGGTGCGGTGGCATACCGTGAGCTGGCTGAGGAATTTTTAAGAAACAACTCATAGCGCACTAGATGCACAAAGTAATAAAAGCTCTCGGCTTTTAGCCGTGCTACTGCCCACCATTTGCTGCGGCAAAGGTGGGCAGCTGTGGGTAGGGTAACGGGAGTTGAACACACATCGCCTGTGAGCGGCGCATTTTGGTGATTTTCGCCTTTTCGTCCTTGCCTTGCGCCAGCAAGGCAGCGTCCTCAGCACCTAAAATCCCTCAAAAATCGCACCCTCACAGGTGCATAGCAGTTTTTACCTGCGCATTTCTCTCTTAGATAATGAAAATTGTGCAGGGAATACTTTCCGTATTCGCAAGCAATTTGAAGAAATATAAGGGGAAATGCGTAAATAAAAACCGATGTAGGTTCAATTCCCGTTACCCTAGCCAAGCCGATATAAACCGAACCCGTTTTCTAACAAATGGGTGAATTTTCTATCGGCGTCAAAGCCTTTTGTAAGGCAGTAAGCATTACTGCAAGGCTTTTCCTTGCTATAAAGCCCACCCATTTGCTATAAAATCTATAGACCTAAAAACAGATAAATTGTGCTTATAACAAGACAGACGACGACGGCAAACTTGCGTTTGTCTAGGAGGATAACGCAGTTAGATGTGCAATTTACCTATTTTTAGGCGGGTTCGGATTTATATTGGCTTGGCTAGCTAAAGCCGTGTGCAGGTGCACAAGAATATAAGCAAAGTTTATGTGCGGCG
>CAYJEW010000004.1:0-15360 GCA_964369525.1 uncultured Oscillospiraceae bacterium
CGGTACGTTCTTTGGCATTATGTATTTCACAAACCGTCCCTCCGCCGTGGTAGACAACTTTATCGAGGCTATTGCAGAGGTTGATATAGCTACGCTGGAAAGCCTTACCCGCCTTGACGGTACCACCGCCACCGAGAGCGAATGGGCCGCGTTTTGTGCAGCTTTCGAAGAACAAGCCAGCCGCGACGCACTGGCAAGCCAGCTTTTGGCTCAGGCCGAAACCCCGCTAACCGCCCAAACGCCTTACGCTGCGGTATCTATCGAAAACCGCTCGTCGCTACTATTCATCCAGCGCTACACCATTGTAATTGAAGGGGTAGACCTACTTGCCACAGGCGCTCAAGACGGCTCTGTTATTCAGCTTGGTACCACCGAGATAACCGGCCGTTCCACCGATGAAGGCATGCTGTATTCAGGCCTCATGCCCGGCCTGTACTCACTGCGCATCGCCGCCCCCGGCGCAGATATCTCGGCCGCAACGCCCATAACAATCGAGATGTTTGCCACAGCCTCGCCCAACCGCCTGCAAAGCGAAACACTGCTTGCCGAAATCACAATAGAAAACTGCATAGGCGAAAACGCCACCCTGTTTGTGAACAACACCCCCATACCCCAGCAACCGCAAAACTCTATTGTTATCATTCCCGATGTTGCGCTGGGCAGTGTTATTCATATTGTAACCAACCAGCAGGGCGATGTTATGGAGGCCAGCGTCACATTTGCCGACCCCTCCCAAACAGCACTTAGGTTTGAAAACTATATCATCACCCAAACCGCCGCCGTGCCCGAAAGCGAAAGCGGCTCTTCCACCACCACCGACGTTGCCGCAGAGGTAACTGCCGAGATAGCCGAGTCTATAGTAGCTCCGTTTTATATCTCTTACCTAAACGCCATAAACGAGCAAAATATAGACCTTCTGCGTGGCGCCACCGACGCTGCCATTCCCCACTTTGCCGAGCGTATCTCGCGCGACGGCAACGTTGCAAACATGTTTGAATATGTAGGGGTTGTGTGCGATGAAGAAAGCATAGAAACCACCGAAACAAGCGCAGGCGAGCCTGTGGTTAAGTTTGTGGTAACCTGTTCTTACAGGTACACCCCACGCAATGAAACCAACTGGCAAACCGCCTCCAATCAGCAAGCTGTAGAACTTATCTACCGCAACGGCGTATGGCTTGTAGACATCATGGACATAGTTGCCGAATAGTTTTTTCACCCGCCACTTCCGCCTATAGAAAGGATACGTTACCTTGCAGCAACCAAATAACAACAACCGCCGCTCTCAGTACAAAAAAAAGGCTCGCAAACGCAACATAATCAGCCTTATTATACTACTTGTGCTGGTAACAATTATGTTTGTAGCAGCAATTATACTCTATACTTCAGGCGGCTCAACCGCTTTGCCACCATCGTCTGCTTCTTCACAGCAGGCGCCAAGCTCCCTTCCTCCGTCTTCACAGCTAGCACAAAGCAGTTCCTCTGCCCCCAGCTCCTCCGAAGCGTCTGTTCCCCTTCCGGTAACAGGCCCCTACGATACCGCCGAGCTACCTGCGCTGTATAACTTTGAAAACCCTATTCCCGAAGAGTACACAGCAGAACTGTTAGACAACCTTATCCCCGTGGGCGGCGGCCACACCATGGCCTCTGAAGCCGGCAACGCATATATGGCTATGTTTGATGCCGCCGCCGCCGAAGGTGTTGCGCTAACCCCTGTGTCGGGCTATCGCAGCAACCAACAGCAAAGCACAAACTACAACAACAGCATTCAGCGCTACCTAAACCAAGGCTATAGCGAAGCCGAGGCCACCCTGCTAACGCAAGATTACTATGCCATTCCCGGCACCAGCGAGCACGAAGCAGGCCTTGCCATGGATATTGGCTGGATAGATGACAGCTTTGAGGGTTCTGCCGCATTTGCTTGGCTGCAGGAAAATGCCGCCGAATATGGCTTTATTCTTCGCTACCAAGATAACACCTATGAAACCACCCACATCCGCTACGAGCCCTGGCACTACCGCTTTATAGGCGCAAATTATGCACAGCAGTATGTCGAGCTTGGCATGGAAACACTGGAAGACTACACCGCCTGGCTACAAGAGCAGTAGTTCAAAAAAACAAAATACAAACACAAAAAATCGGTGTGATTTAAATCACACCGATTTTTTTAATGTAACCACTATAGTGTTTTATGCAGCCTCATCCTCTGCGGCCGCACCCTCGTCTGCGGTATCTGCGCCTGCATCTGCCTCAGTTTCTGCGGCAGTGGTATCTGCGCTGCTGCTCTCCGCTGCCACACTACTTGTCGGTGGCGCTATGGCCTGCTGCTCAGAGCTGCTATCCTCAGGCTGCGGCTCATCCGGCTCAGCCGTGCTATCCACCGGCACCTCGTGGGTAGTATTTCGCTGTATTGCATACAGGTAATACTCGCCGCCGTCACGACGCAACATAAAGTCCATGTACCGTGCAGGGCTATTGTAATCAAGGTCGGCAATAAGCTGGTCGTCACTTGTGCGGGTACTTATGTAGCCCATAACAAGCCGTCGCACCCCACCCGCCTCGTTAACAATCTCTACAGCACTTGCATAAAACTCCGGCTGCAAGCTGGTAACAGGCGCTGTGTACATCTGAGTTTCAGCGTTAAACGGATACACCAGCCCCTGTATTGGGTCGGTGAATGTTTCGTGGCCCGAGAACCTAAAGTCGGGGCCAAATATGCGCACAGCATATTGGTCCACATCGCTTGCAGGAACAAGCGCCTCGCCGTTCTCGGTGCGCTCCAGCTCTGCGCCGCGCTCGTTCAGCACGCCCCAAATAACCGCCTGCTTTATGCTGTTTTCATCCACCTGCGATACCGACTCAAACGGCAATATATCAAACCACACCAGCGGCTCATACAAGTCTTGGTACTGCTGGCGGTCTTCGTCGCTGTCTGAAAGCGACTGCACCAGCTCGTACCCTCCAGTAACAATACTAATTGCGCCCACCACAATAAGAACACTAAGCACAAGGCCTATCAGCTGGCGGCTTCGCCTGCGCTGGTTGCGTACCTGCTCTTCTTTTTTAAAGCGTTTTTGCTCTGTATCGGTGTTTGCCTTCCTTTTTTGGCGCGCCTTCAACTTCTTTGATGCCGCGCCATTCTCCTCGTCAGCCTTTTCTGCCTTTGGCAGCTGCGCTGTGTTCAGCTCGGCCGCTTGTTCTGCGCCTTCAGTCTGTGGCGTGTTTGTTTGTTTTTCGTCAGCCATGCCGGCTCCTTTCTTAAAAAACGGTAGGCGGCTTATCGCACCTGCCCATTACCCTTCACTGTGTACTTATAGCTTGTAAGTTCGTATAGGCCCATTGGCCCTCGTGCGCCAACCTTCTGCGTAGATATCCCCATCTCGCACCCAAGGCCAAACTCGCCACCGTCGGTAAACCTAGTCGACGCATTCACATACACAGCGGCGCTGTCTACACCGTTTAAAAACTCCTGCGCCACCTCTGCATTTTCTGTCACCACAGCATCGCTATGGTGGGTGGAATGACGGTTTATATGCTCTATTGCCTGCTGTGCGCTGCCCACCACACCAACAGCCAGCACATAGTCAAGAAACTCTGTGTCAAAATCATCGGCGCCGGCAGGTGTGCCGCTAATAATCTTTTGCGCCGCTTTATCCAGCCGAAGCTCCACATTCTTTTCGTCTAGCATAGCTTTTGCCATTGGCAAAAACTCTGCCGCCACATCACTGTGCACAAGGCACACCTCGGCCGCATTACACACGCTAGGCCTATTAGTCTTAGCGTTATACAAAATATCGGCGGCCATTTTAAGGTCTGCGTCTTTGTCCACATACACATGGCACACACCTGTGCCGGTTTCAATCACAGGCACGCCCTGCGCGCCCTCCACCACTGCTTTTATCAGGCCCGCACCGCCTCTGGGTATAAGCATATCCACAAGCCCGCGTGCTTTCATTAACTGCTGTGCGCTTTGGTGGGTTGTGTCTTGCACAAGTTGTACCGCACCCGCAGGCCCGCCTGCTTCTGCCACAGCTTTTTGCAGCGCCGCCACAACAGCCGTGTTTGTACGAATAGCATCACTACCGCCTCGCAGCACACAAGCGTTACCGCTTTTTATGCATAGCGCCGCCGCGTCGCTTGTAACGTTTGGGCGGCTTTCGTAAATAATTGCAATAACCCCAATAGGCACACGCACCTTTTTAATAAGTAGGCCGTTTGCGTGGGTATACTCTCGCTCCACCATTCCCAGCGGGCTCGGCAGCGCCTCTACCGCCAAAACTCCTGCGGCCATGTCGTCAATACGCTGCTTTGTAAGGCGCAGGCGGTCCAGCATAACATCCGATATCCGCCCCTTAGCATTTTCAAGGTCTTGCTCATTAGCTTTCAATATTTCCTCGGCATTGCTCTGCAGTTGCTTTGCCATAGCTTTCAGTATAGCACCTCGCCCTGCTTCGCCCATCTGCTGTAGTCCGGGGCGTGCGGCCTGTGCTTCTAAAAGTAAACTTTCCAGTTGCTGTGTCATGCTTTGCCTCCCTTTTTGAATGTAAAGCGTGTGCCCACTGCCCGTCCCTCAACTACGTCATATAAACGCTCAGGCGAGCTACCGCTTGTAATTACCATATCTATTCCGTGTGGCTGCAAAAGGCTTGCCGCCTGGAGCTTCGAGCGCATACCGCCCGTACCAAGCCCGCTGCCTGCACCGCCACCGTAAGACAATAGCTCGTCTGTTATCTCGCTAACGGTAGAAATAAGCTTTGCGTCTTTGTTTGTGCGTGGGTCGGCTGTATAAAGGCCCTCAATGTCGGTTAAAAGTACCAGCAAATCTGCCTTTGCCATAACCGCCACCTGTGCGCTCAGCGTATCGTTATCGCCAATCTCGCCGCCCTCTATCTCGGCGGTGGCCACCGTGTCGTTCTCGTTTATTATGGGTATAACCCCTAGCTCTAAAAGCCTAAATAGCGTGGCCTCCACATTGTGGCGCCTCACATCATGGTGGATGTCCTCTGCGGTTAACAGCATCTGCCCCACCACATGGTTATGCTCTGCAAAAATACGGTCGTATGTATACATCAGCTCGCACTGCCCCACAGCCGCAGCCGCCTGCCTTGTTGGCACATCGTCCGGGCGACCCGCAAGGTGCAACTTACCCACACCCATGCCAATAGCCCCAGACGATACCACCAACATCTCGTGCCCTGCATTTTGCAGATCAGATAAAGTTTTGCACAATAGCTCCACCCGCCGTATATTCAGCTGGCCGGTAGAGTGGGTAACCGTAGAGGTGCCCAGCTTTACAATAATGCGCATCTCCAAAACCCTTTCTGCTTAAAATTCCAAAATCCAAAGCCTTCCCAGTATATACACAATGTAGTTTTATCGCCCTGTATACATTTTGTTGTAGTATTCAAGGTATGCGCCCGATGTAACATTTTGCAACCAGTCGTTATTTTTCACATACCAGTCCACCGTAAGGCCTATTCCCTCATCAAAAGGTATCTCCGGCTTCCAGCCAAGCTCGGTTGTTATTTTATTTGGGTCAATAGCATATCGGCGGTCGTGGCCTTTACGGTCGGCCACATAAGATATAAGCTTCTCGCTAACCTCGGCGTCCACCCTGCTTTGCACAAGGCTTATAATTGTTTTAACAATCTCAATGTTTGTGCGCTCGTTGTGTCCGCCAATGTTGTATACCTCGCCCACAACTCCGCTCTTCATCACCAGCCACAGCGCCTTGCAATGGTCTTCCACATACAGCCAGTCGCGCACGTTAAGGCCATCTCCATACACAGGCAGTGCCTTGTGGCCTATTGCGTTGTGTATCATCAGCGGAATAAGCTTTTCGGGGAACTGATATGGCCCGTAGTTGTTAGAGCAGCGGGTAATGTTTACCGGCATGCCGTAGGTGTCGTGCCATGCCGCCACAAACATGTCGGCCGCGGCCTTGCTGGCCGAGTAGGGCGAGCGCGGTGCCAGCGGCGTTTGCTCGGTAAAGTATCCTGTTGCACCAAGGCTACCATACACCTCGTCTGTACCCACCTGCAAAAATTTTACCCCCTGCTGCCAGCTGCCGTCGGGCTTTTCCCATGCGGCGCGTGCGCAGGCCAAAAGATTCAGCGTACCTGTAATATTTGTGTGTGCAAAAATGCCGGGGTCTTCAATAGAGCGGTCCACATGGCTCTCGGCCGCAAAGTTCACCACCGAGGTAATATCATACTTTTCAAACAGCTCTGCTACCAGCTTTGCGTCGCAGATATCCCCCTGCACAAAAACATGCCTTGCGTCCCCCTCAATCGCCTTAAGGTTTTCAAGGTTGCCTGCATATGTAAGCTTATCAAGGTTAATTATCTGCACGTCATCGGTGTTTTTTAGCAGATACAGCACAAAATTGGCCCCTATAAATCCGGCGCCGCCTGTTACCAAAACGGTGTTTTTCATCAGTTATCCTCGCTTTGTTTAAGATATGCGAAAAGTGCCTCTTGCCATGGGCGCATGCCATCGCCAATTGTGGCTTTTAGCATGGTGTGCTCCAGCGCGCTGTTTTGCGGGCGGGGCGCAGGGCGGGGGTACTCTTCGGTGGTGCAAGGCAAAAGCTTCACATCTTTGCCCGCTATGCGGAATATCTCCGCCGCAAACTCATACCAGCTGCAAACGCCGCCACCTGTGCAGTGGTACACCCCATAGTGCTGGGTTGCGGCAAGTTGTAGCAGATGGTGCGCCAAATCCTCGGCAAAGGTGGGGTTACCCCGCTGGTCGTGTACCACCTTTAGCTCGCTCTGCTCGTCTGCCAGGCGAAGCATGGTTTTCACAAAGTTTGCCCCCTGCCGACCATACAGCCACGCCGTACGCACCACAAACCACCTTGTGCAAAACTGCCGTACATACTCTTCGCCCAAAAGCTTTGTTGCGCCATACGCTGTTGTGGGCGCAGGTAGGTCGGCCTCGGTATACGGCCGCTGTAAGCTGCCGCTAAACACATAATCGGTAGACACATGTATAAGCTTTGCGCCCGCCGCCTCGCACGCCATTGCAAGGTTGCGTGGCGCTATGGCGTTGGCTTCAAACGCTTTTTGCTGCTCGGTTTCAGCAAGGTCCACATTGGTAAACGCAGCGCAGTTTATCACCACATCCGGTGCGTTACTGCTTACCAGCTTTAGCGTTTGCTCAAGGTTTGTAAGGTCTGCGTCGTCAATGTCCACAGCCACCACCTGCGCTGCCTCCACACTGCTGTGCAGCGGCCCCAGTGCGCTTTTCCCCTGCTGCAACTGGCGGCAAAGCTCGCTGCCCAGCTGGCCTGCGGCGCCTGTTATCAATATTTTCATGTGCGCTCTCCCTTTTTAAACATCACGTAGGTAAAACATATGCGCCTTTGCCACCCACACGCAATCTACCTACTTTTAGCTGGGTTCACTCTTGCCTTGCACAACCGTTTTGGCTATGTGCTCAAGGTAGTTGCCGTATTCGGTTTTTGCTAGCTTGCTTGCTGTTTGCAGTAGTTGCTCTTTTGTAATAAACGCCTGGCGGTAGGCTATCTCTTCAAGACAGGCAATGTACAGCCCTTGGCGTGTTTGCACCGCCTCCACAAAGTTAGCTGCCGCTAGCATTGCGCGGTGGTTTCCTGTGTCCAGCCACGCAGTTCCTCGGCCAAACAGTTGCACCTTCAGCTCGCCCATAGCCAAATACTCAAGGTTTACGCTGGTAATTTCAATCTCGCCGCGCGCCGACGGCTTTACATTTTTTGCTATCTGCACCACACGGTTATCGTAAAAATAAAGCCCCGGCACTGCATAGTTACTTTTAGGCTGGCTCGGCTTTTCTTCAATAGAAATCACATTGCCTTGCCCGTCAAACTCCACAACCCCAAACTCCTCGGGGCTTGCCACATGGTAGCCAAAAATTGTGGCGCCGCTCTGCTGCGCTGCGGCAATGTTTAGGCGCTGGGTAAGGCCGTAGCCGTAGAATATGTTGTCTCCCAGCACAAGGCACACGCTGTCGCCCCCTATAAACTCCTCGCCCAAAATAAACGCGTCGGCAAGGCCTCTCGGCTCGGTTTGCTCCATATACGAAAAGCTAAGCCCCAGCGCCTCGCCGCTTCCCAGTAGGCGCTGAAATCCCGGCAGGTCTGTGGGGGTGGATATAATCAAAATCTCCCTAATGCCCGCCAGCATCAGCGTGGATATCGGGTAGTATATCATTGGCTTGTCGTAAACGGTTAGCATCTGCTTAGATGTGGCAATGGTAGACGGATAAAGCCTAGTGCCTGCCCCACCTGCCAGAACAATTCCTTTCATACTCTATCTCCTTAAAGCAAAAAATATACGCCTTATTTTATATCCCTCGGCAAAGCTCCCTTGCTTTCCGCCGCCAAAATACCACAGCCAAAAGCCTTTTGCGGCAGCCGCACCTACACTAAAAAGCTATGTAAGCTTAAAGCCCCACTTGCCAAAATATCTCAGCATACTGCGGCACTGCCACATAAACTGCCTTGGCTTTCGGTGTGCGTCGCGTTGCCATGCATGTGTTACCGCCACCTGCGGCAAAAACACAGCCCGCCCGTGCTTTAGCGCTTTCTGTGTAATATCGGCGTCCTCCACATACATGAAGTACCCCTCATCAAACCCTTTTATGGCTTTAAATACGCTTGTGCGTATTAAAAAAAACGACCCACTGCAAAACTCCACATCTATCGGTTGCGACAAATCCTCGTCCAGCATCAAATAGTGCCGCTCGTACTTTTGCAGCGCCTTCACATTTAGCTGCCTTGCCACCAGCGGTAGCACTGCCGGTCGCCGTTTGCCTATGTGTTGCTCTTCTCCGCTTGGAAAAAGTAGCCTTGGCGTTGTAATTGCAACCTCCGGGTGCTCGTCCATCCAGTCTGCCATAGCGTTCAGCACATCGCTGTTCAGCTCAATATCAGGGTTCACCACCGCATGATATCTGCTATTTATCATCGACAGCACTGCGTTGTGGCCTGCTCCGTAGCCTTGGTTTTCTTTGCTTGCCAGCACCTTTGTGCCCTCAGGCACACCCAGCTTTAAAATCTCGGCCAGCGCCTCGTTTGGCGACGCATTGTCCACCAAAAAAATATCCAAGCCGCCTTTTGTGTGCTCTTTTAAGCTAAACAAACAGCGCCTTGTCTCCTGCACTGCGCCATACATAACCACCGATGCACTAAGCCGCCGCATACATTTTACCTCCGAGCCAAGTTTTAGCCGTTGCGGCCGCCTCGCATTTAAACTTTCGCCGCTAGCCGGCATCTGCCTCGTCGCCTTCTGCCGCATCGCCTTCTGCCGCATCGCCTTCGGTGGCATCACCTTCAGCGGCGGCGTCTTCGGTTTCCTCGCCGTCTGCGGTGCTACTGTCTGCCGCCTCGTCTGCTGTCTCATCTTCAGCAGCCGATTCATCGCCATCTTCTTCGGTTTGGTTGTTGGTTGCCACTATAGCCTCGCCCGGGTCTTCGCCGCTGTCTCGCACCATGCTGCGTAGCGCCTCGAATGCGCGCAGGGCGTGCGGGTCGGTTGTGGGGGTGGGGGTTATAAGCATTTCAGGTGTTACCACACCCTCCGGCAGTTCCACATCGGGGGCTATGCCCACACCATCAAAGCTTTGGTCCAGCCCTGTAAGTAGCATTGCGGTTGTTATGGTTACTGCCGAGCCGTCCGACATACGCCGCGGTGCAGACTGAATACTTCCCTTGCCACTTGTGGTAGCGCCCAGCACCTGCCCGTCGCATAAATCTCTTACGCTAACTGCAAACAGCTCTGCTGCGCCTGCGGTATTCTCGTCCACCAACACAACCATCGGTTGCTCCACAAAGCTTTCGTCGCTGGTTGCAAGCACGCTAACAACGCCGGTGTTGCTCTGGCTTTTTGCCACAGTGCCGCGCGGCGCCAAAAGGTCTATCAGAGAGTACACATCTCTAAACTGCCCCTCACTTGTATTTCTAACATCAAACAAAAAGCCTTTAACATTCTCATTTTGGGCCTGCCTTACGGCAAAATCAAAATCTATAAATGTGTTTGGTGTAAACGAAGATATTCTAATATAAGCATAATCTCCTACAATAATGCTCTCCACTGTAGGCGGTGCATACGGTACCCGCCTTACCGTAAATGTCTGCTCTTCGGTAAGGTTATATAGGCACACAAGCTCTACTTCGGTGCCTTCTTCGCCATATAGTGCCGATTGCACAGCCGAGGCGCTTGAAAAACTACTACGTGCGTCCTGCCCGTTTATGCTCACCAGCGTGCCCATTGCCTCCACCCCTGCACGTGCCGCGGGCGAGTCCTCGTAAACGCGGCTAATGGTAAATGTGCCGTCGGTGTTGCGCACTACCACAATGCCAATTCCCACCAGCGTGCCATCTTCAATTGCCAACAGCTGGGTGTATTCCTGCTCTGTGTAATATTCACTGTACCTGTCGCCAAGGCCATCAATGTAGCCGGCGGCCACGTTGTCAAACAGGTATGTATCATCTATTGTGCCATAGTAGTTGCCGCGCACATAGCTATCTATCTCCGCCAGCTTGGCATACTCTGCCTGCAGGCGGGTAACTGCGCTAACGGTGTTGTCAAACGTACTCATAGACAAAAGCCATGTAATCGAAAACGTAACGGTCATCGCAATAATGGTAATAGCCAGCGCGATACTTACCGAGATTTTTCTGCTCATAAAAATGTTGTCCTTTCAGTCTATCTGCCTAGGGTGTCTCCACACCGCATGTTATTATCACTTTTCGGCGCTTTATCTAGCCTTGCAGCCAGTTTGCCGGATTTTGCAGGCCACCTGCGGCGTGCACCTCCAAATGCAGGTGCGGCCCTGTGGAAAATCCGGTAGAGCCAACCGTAGCAATTGTTTGCCCTTGCGAAACATACGAGCCCACCTGCGCCAACAGGCTGGTGCAGTGCGCATACAGCGTTTTCACGCCGTCGCCATGGTCCACAATCATATAGTTGCCGTAGCTACCATGTGCATAGCTTGCCACAATCACAGTGCCGCTTCCGCAGGCAACAATGTCGGCCCCAAGCACACTGCCGCCGGTAATGTCCATACCTCTGTGTGGGCTACCGTTAGGGTCTGGCGAGCCGTAATGGCACGATATCGTATAATACCCCGGCACAGGCCACACAAAAACGCCGCCCACATATGTACTGCCGTCGCCTTGGCTACTTCCGCCAATGCTACCGCCAATTGCCTGCATCTCTCGCTGTGCCTGCAAAAGCGCCGCATACTGCTCGCCCTCAATCTCTTCCTGCGCTTGCAGCTGAGCCTGCGTATACGATATATGGTTGTCGGTGTCCACAATATTTTGTGCCAGCGCCTCTTGGTTTTCCAGCAGCTGCTGATGGTAGGTCGTAAGCTCTGCCAGCAGTGCGTCTATCTCGGCCTGCTCCTGCTCCAGCTCTATGCGCTGGGCGTTCAGCATGTCCAGTAGCTCCACATCATGCTGCGATATCCTCTGCAGTGCATCCATCATTACAAAAAAGTCCGAATAATCTTCCACATTAAGCAGCTGCGAGAGCATGTTGCTTGTGTTCATCTCATGAATTGCAAGCAATCTTTGGCGCAACAGCTGGTCGTTTTCATAAATCACCGCCCGCTTTTCAGCCAGCTGCTCTTCTTTTGCAGTAAGCTCTGTTTGGGTTCTGGTAATCTCTGCGCGGTTTATATCCACCATCTCGTCAATAAGCGCCTTTTCTTCCTCCAGCGCAATCCGCAACTGCTCTGCGGCGCTTAAATCGTTTTGATAGCTGTCTATCTGCGCACGGGTAGCCTCCAGCTCGGCTCTCAGCCGCTGATACCTTTCGGCCTGCGTCTCGGCAAAAGCCTGCAACGGCACAGCAAAGCAAAGCATTATCAGCACACAAAACATAGCGCCAAACCGCCGCACCCCTGTTACAAAACGGTCCATACTTAAAACCGCCCCCTGCATTTTTTTGCCGTGTGTTTCAGCTATACCTCCAGATGCTTGCGCACGCTGGCCGATGTGCCTATTCCACCAATCAAAACACCCATCACAACAAACGCAATAAGCACATAATACCAAATTGCGCTAAGCGGTAACAGACTGCTTAGCAGGCTTAGCACCCACACATTATACATGCCATATAAAAAGTCTATCGCCAAAAAATACGCCCCGCACACAATGCCGCTTGCCACAAGCCCTGCAATAATGCCCACCGTCATCCCCTCCACAAAAAACGGGAAACGAATAAACACGTTTGTAGCGCCCACATATTTCATAATATTCAGCTCACGCCGGCGCGCAAAAACCGTAAGGCGAATTGTGTTGGATATAATTATAACCGACACAATTACAAGAATTGCCACAAGCCCCCAGCCGCCGTATGTAACGGCGTTTTTGATGGTTATCATAACCCCCGCAAGGTCTATCGGCACATGGGTGCGCTCCACCCCGGCAATAGCCGAAAGCTCGGCATTTGTCTGCTCTATAAGCGAAAGGTCTTCCACCGTCACATGATACTGTGCGGGAAATATAAGCTCAAAACCCTCCAGCAGGTTGCCGTAGCTTTGCAACATACGCTCCACCTCGGCAAAAGCCTCTTGCTTAGACACATACACAACGCCGCTTACATTTGACACATCCCAAATAGCATCGCCTATCATATGCGCCTGCTCATCGCTAAGCTCCGGTAGCACGTTTACCACAATCTCGTTTTGCCCCGCCAGATAGTCCACCACATTGTTTACATTAACTGTAAGCAGTGCCGCAACACCTGTAATAATAAAACACGCTGTTAAAACGCCAATGCTCGCAAAGGTCATCATGCGGTTAGCGCCCATGTTTTTCCAGCCCTGCTTTAGCAGGTAGCGAAAACTATCAAACTTCAAAGCGCTCGCCCCCTTTCACCTGCAGAGCGTCGTCTATAACCTCGCCATGATCTATTGTAATAATGCGCTCCGAAAACCTCTGCGCCAACTCGTGCTCATGCGTTACCACTACAACAGTGGTACCCACCATATTTATAGCCTTAAGCAGCTCCATAATCTCCACTGAAAGCTCGGGGTCTATGTTGCCGGTGGGCTCGTCTGCAATAATAATAGGTGGCGAGTGCACCAGCGCGCGCGCCAGCGCAAGGCGCTGTTGCTCGCCGCCCGAAAGCTGCTCTGGCAGGTTGCGTGCCTTGCCTGCAAGTCCCACAAGGTTCAGCACATACGGCACCCTTTTTTTAATCTCACGCTCTGCAATGTTTGTTACACGCATTGCAAACGCCACATTGTCAAACGCCGTCATGCTGGGTATAAGCCTAAAGTCCTGAAACACAACCCCCAGCCCACGCCGCAAATACGGCACATCTCGCTTGCGCATCTTCGAAAGATCGCGCCCGCCCACAATCACCTTGCCGCTGCTGGCAACCTCTTCTCTTAAAATAAGCTTCAAAAATGTGCTCTTGCCCGCACCTGAATGCCCCAGCACAAACACAAACTCGCCACGCTTAATCTCAAGGTCCACCCCCTGTAGCGCCACATTGCCGCCGGGATACACCTTTTTCACGTTGGAAAACTTAATCATAACCGAACTATCAGGTATAATTGTTTTTTTAGCCATGCTGCCTATCTCCTTCCCATTACGGTGAGAATAGCTTTAATATAGCAATAGGACTGTTGTGTGTTCCACAACAGTCCTATGTTATCATATTTAGGCCATTTTATCAATATTTTGAAGAGCTGGAGTTTAGGTACTTCTTAACCATCAGCGCCACTTTAAATATTATTGCGTCATCAAACTCACGCAGGTCAAGCCCTGTTAATTTTTTAATCTTTTCAAGCCTATACACCAGCGTGTTACGGTGTACAAATAGCCCCCTAGACGTCTCGCTCACGTTAAGATTGTTCTCAAAAAATCGCCTTATTGTAAACAGTGTTTCATCATCAAGGCTGTCTATGCTGCCTTGGTTCGACACCTCTTTTAAAAACATCTCGCACAGCGTTGTGGGTAGCTGATAAATAAGCCTTGCAATACCCAAATGATTGTAGCTTACCACCGCCTGCTCTGTGTCAAACACTCGGCTGCCCTCCAGCGCAATCTGCGCTTCTTTAAAGCTGGTAGAAAGCTCTTTCACGCTGCCAATTGGTGTGCCAATGCCTATCGTCACCTTCACATAATGCTCGCCGCTAAGTGTGTCTGCAATAGAGGTTGCCAGCTTCTCCACATCTTTTTCGTCAATCCCGCGCTGAATCTCTTTTACCAGCACAGTGTCGCTCTCGTTCATGTTAAACACAAAGTCTTTTTGCTTGTCGGGGAAAAGCCCCGAAACAACATCAAACACCGAAACGTCTGCTGTGCCATTTGTTCTTATAAGCAGAACTACCCGCATAGCATCTGTAGCAAAATGCAGCTCGCGCGCCTTTGTATAAATGTCGCCCGGCAGTATATTCTCCAGCACAACATTTTTAATAAAGTTCGACTTATCAAATTTCTCGTCGTGATACTGCAAAATGTTCTGCAGCGACACTGCCAAAATAGCCGCATAGTTGCCCGCGGCCTCTCCCTCGCTCTCCACAAACGCAGCATATCCCACGCGTGTTCCGGAAGAAAACCAGCAGAATGTATTGCCTGCCTTGGTTTGGGCTTCGCCGCCGGCACCCACCTCAGGTATATCCATAGCCTCGCCTATACGGCTCTGCTCTGTACACGCAACTACCACACCGCTCTCGTCTACCACCCCGGCAGTGCTACCTATAGCCCCCCGCATTTGGTATACTACGCTTTGGAAAATCTTATTAGACATCTACCCGTTCCCCTTCCGCATAAGCCATCATCATCTCGTTTTACCACATTCTTTGTAAAGAATGACGAATATATCTATTGTGTAGTATCTATTTTACACAATTGCATTGACCTTTGCAACAATTTTATTTCATTTATTTGTGCATTCTTTGTATAACATTGTGCCAATGAAAATATCCCACACATCTGCGCTTATTTTTATGGGTTTCTATGCTAAGCCCTGCCTTTGTCTTCAGCTTTGCGGTTAGCTTATTTTTAAAAATTGTGCATGAAATCGTTTAAAAATTGCCATGTGTAACTCTTTTGCAAACATTTGTAATAGAATCGTAGCTTAAAAACCCCTTGTTTTTCATACTTCTCGTGCTATACTATGTCATGTTCCACAAACGAGATGGAACCTCAAAATGCCCATGGGCGCACCGCCCGGGCAAATATTTTCTGTATATAAAAGGAGATTTAATCATGAAAAAAATCGCAATTATCGCTCTGGCAGCATTTATGGCTCTTGCACTTGCAGCATGCACAAGCGAGCCCGCAAGCAGCGCAGCAGCTAGCAGCATGGCAGCTAGCAGCATGATGGAAGAGAGCAGCATGGCTGCAAGCAGCATGATGGA
>CAYJEW010000004.1:15460-26868 GCA_964369525.1 uncultured Oscillospiraceae bacterium
GACGAGAGCATGATGGAAGACAGCAGCATGATGGACGAGAGCATGATGGAAGACAGCAGCGCTGCTTAATTAGCTCTTTATGTTTCAACCTTTGCTCCCCGCCTTCGGGTGGGGAGTTTTTTTTGCGTGCTTTTTCACTTTGCCACTCTCCCTCGTAGCATTTTTCGCCTTAAAGCCTTTCTTTATATAAGGTTCGCCCGCATTTTTCATGTTGCAATTATGTTTTTTTTTGAGTATAATAAATTTTGCTTTTGCGCCGGCAATGCCACATTCGGCCTTTATCTGCCCAGCGCAACCGATTTTTCCCAATTTTTCTCCACTTGGTTATTTTGCATTTCACTTAACATGGAGGTGGCCTCTTGTCAATCAATCAGCCTGTTGGCCGCCCTAAGCGCCAGCGGCGCCCCGCACGCGTTTTGTGCGTAATGGATCTATCGGTGGTTGGCCGTGCCAGCCTTTCGGTGGTATCTCCGGTGCTGGCGGCCTGCGGTGTGCAGGCCTGCATTCTTCCTGCAGCGCTTTTCTCCTCCCACACAGGCGGCTTTGGCAGCGTGCATAAACAAGACGAATCCGCATTTGGCTTTGCCGCGCTAGAGCAATACAGGCGCGAAGAGGTACTTTTTGATGCGGTATATATAGGCTACTTATATGGCGAGGCGCAGTTCCGCCTGGCGCAAGCGGCTATAGAACAATACCCCACCGCCATGCATATTGTAGACCCCGCCCTAGGCGACGGCGGCGCACCCTACAGCGGCATCACCCCTGCCACCATAAACCTTATGCGCGGTCTGTGCCAAAGCGCTCGCCTTATCACCCCAAACTTCACCGAAAGCGCACTGCTGTGCAACCAACCGCCCGAAAACACCCCCCTGCCCGCAAACGAGCTTCGCCAAAGGCTGGCTCAGCTGTCTGATAGCCGCTGTTCTGTTTTGGTTACCAGCGTGCCCACCGCCGAGGGCGGATACAGCATATCTGGATGTGGCCCGGGTGTTGTGCAACCCTTCAGCATACCTACGCAACATTTCCCACAGCACTACCCCGGCACGGGCGATCTATTCTGCGCCGCAGTTGTTGGCCTAATGCTGGGGCAGCACTGTAGCCTACAGCAAGCCGCACGCAGAGCCGCAGCCTTTGTAGAAGAGTCGGTGCGCGCCACATATGAAAACGGCGGCACCCCTCGCAGTGGGCTGTGGTTTGAGCCACAGCTGCCCATGCTTCACCACATCGAGGCCGCCACATGAACAACACCCAAAACCCCGAAACCCCCACCCTCAACATTGTGCTGGTAGAGCCACAAATTCCGCAAAACACCGGCAATATTGCACGCACCTGCGCTGTTACCGGCGCTGCGCTTCATCTTGTACAGCCCATGGGCTTTACCATAACCAGCGCAAAGTTAAAGCGTGCAGGGCTTGACTACTGGGATAAGCTCAACATCACCTACCACCAAAGCCTTGATGCCTTTATACAGCAGGCCGCCGCCCCAATTTTCCTGTTTACCACCAAGGGCGCAAAAAGCTATGCACAAGTAGCGTATCCCAAAGGTTGTTATCTGGTGTTTGGCCGCGAAGACGCAGGCCTGCCCGATACCTTTTTGCAACAACATAAAGAACACTGTGTACGCCTACCCATGCGCGGCAGTGTTCGTAGCCTTAACCTATCAAACACTGTAGCCATAGCCGCCTACGAGGCGCTTCGCCAGTGGGATTTTCCACAACTTGATTAAAAAAGGAGCGTAAGCAAACATCATGTCACAACAACCCGTAAAAATTTTAACCGACTCTGCCTGCGACATTCCATTCGACCTAGCCGAAAAACTAAACATCGATATCCTAAACTTCAACATCGCCATCGACGGTACGTCCTACACCGAGCGCGACGACTTTAGCTTTGATGAATACTACGATATTCTGCGCGAGTGCAAAGGCATTCCCTCCACCTCGCACATCACCGTGCCCCGCTTTTTAGAAGCCTTCGAAGCTTATGACAACGCAGGCACACAGCAGCTTATTTACATCTCTATAAACGCCGCAGGCTCTGCCACCCACGACGCCGCCATGATGGCAAAGTCCGAGTTTCGCTCCTCTCGGCCGGCCAGCAATATGAAGATAGAAATTATCGACTCCCACACCTACTCCATGGCTTATGGCTGGTTTGTGGTCGAGGCCGCCCGCAAGCTAAATGCCGGCGAAGATTTCTACAGCGTTGCGGCTTGGCTGCGCACCTCTTTTTCACAGGTAGAAATTGTGCTGGCCGCCTTCAGCCTAAAGTTCATGAAAAAAAGCGGCCGCATCTCGGCGGCAGCGGCCATTGCAGGCGAGATGCTGGGCATACGCCCCATCATCAGCATGGTAGACGGCGTTAGCGAGGTACAAAAAAAGGTGCGCGGCGACAAAGACGTGCTGCCCACCATGCTTGAATATGCCAATGCCCACCGCATGGAAGACAGCGCCTACCTAGTAGGCGGCACCAACCAAGAAACCATCAACAGCCTTGCCGAGCTGTGCGAACAAAAGTTTGGCCAAAAACCCGAAATGTGCTTCAAGCTCGGGGCCGCTGTTTCTTCAAATACCGGCCCCGACGCCGTTGCCATAGTTTACATCGGCCCAAAACGCGCCCGCTAACCGCCCTTTCCTACATATAAAATAAAAAGCTATCTGCAGTAGGCTTGCAGATAGCTTTTTTTATTTTGTGTTACACCGTTTTTTACATGGCCTCCGGCGCAGTTACCTTTAAAATAGTAAGCCCGTTTTTAAGCACTGTTTTTGTGGCCACCGCCAGTGCAAGGCGCGCCTGCAATAGCTCTTGCGCCTCGCCTTTTATGCGGCAGTTTGCATAAAACTTATGAAACGCCGCCCCAAGGCTCACAAGATACCTTGTAATCCTCGCAGGGTCACGCCCCTGCGCCGCCGCCACAATCTCGCCCGGAAACGCCGCAATGCTACGAATAAGCTCCCGCTCTGCGTCACTGTCCAGCTTATTGGTGTTGCCAAATGCCAAAACAGGCTCAAAGCTGATGCTCTCTTTTTCCAGCGCGCGTATAATCGAGCACACCCTTGCGTGCGCATACTGCACATAGTAAACAGGGCTTTCGCCATCCTGCGCCACCGCTAGGTTCATATCAAACTCAATGCTGCTGCCCGGCTCTCGCAGGTTAAAGAAAAACCTTGCCGAATCTATCGGCACTTCGTCCAAAAGGCTTGCCAAAGTTATCGCCTTGCCCGTACGCTTAGACATCTTCACAGGCTGGCCGTCCTGCACAAGGCGCACAAACTGCATCAAAACAATATCCAGCTTGTCGCCGGCATAGCCAAGCGACGTTAGTGCGCTTTTAAGCCGTGCCACATGGCCGTGGTGGTCTGCCCCCCACACATCTACAAGGCTTGTATACCCACGCTCAAACTTATCAATATGGTAGGCAATGTCGGCCGCAAAATATGTGGGCACGCCGTTTGCACGCACAAGTACCTCGTCTTTTTCGGCGCCCTGCTCGGTTGCTTTGTACCACACAGCACCGTCTTTCGTATATGCCGCGCCGCACTGCACCATCTTCTCCACCGCCGCCGCCACTGCGCCGCTGTCATGCAGTGTCTGCTCAGAAAACCATGTATCGTACTCTATGCGGTATGTGGCAAGGTCGTCCTTCAGGCTTTGAATATTCTTTGGTAGCGCATCCTCTATCAGCGCTTTTTCGCGTTCGCCCTCATCTTTTTCTGCATACGCATCGCCATGCACCTCATAAAACTCCTGCGCCCGCTGCTTAATATCCTCACCCTGATACCCATCTTCGGGAAATTCCACCGCATCCTCCGAAAGCACAATCTGCATGTACCTAGCGGCCAGCGAGCGGCCAAATTTATCTATCTGGTTGCCTGCGTCGTTTATATAAAACTCACGCTGTGCGTCATACCCCGCCCAGTTAAACGCCTCTGCCAAGCAGTCGCCCAATGCGCCGCCACGGGCGTTACCCAGATGCATAGGGCCTGTTGGGTTAGCCGATACAAACTCCACATTCACCCTCTCGCCCCCGCCCACAGCTGTTCGGCCGTAATCGTCTGCGCAAACACACGCCGCCATCACAACGCTACCAAACCACGCAGGTGCAATGTACATATTTATAAAGCCGGGCCCTGCCACCTCACAACGCTCCACCATGCCGTCGGTTGGCATATGGTCTGCCACCGCCTGCGCAATCTGCCTTGGTGCCATGCCAAATACCTTTGCCGATACCATTGCAAGGTTTGCCGCTAAATCGCCATTTTTAGCGTCTGCCGGCTGCTCCACCACAAAGTTTGGCAGCTGTGCGCTTGGTAGCGCGCCGGCCGCTACCGCCTGCGCTACCGCATGCAACAGCATGGCCCGTGCCTCCTGCTTTGCCATGGCAATCATATCTGTGTTTTGGTAGGTCTCTCTTAACTCCTGCATATACTGCTCCTGCTGCATTACTCTGCCTCCCGCACGGTAATATCCACCCTGTTGTGCGATATCTGCTCTTCGCCCGAGTCCAGCGTGTAGCTAAAACTCAGGCGGCCGCCCTGCTCGGTTAGGCAATTTTCAATCTCGTCTGCCGCCACCCCAAGGTTAAGCGCGCCAAAGCCTGTATCGTAGTGGCACACATGCCGGCGCCCACGCTCTATCACCAGCTGGCTGGGCGCGTTGCCCACCCTCAGCATCGACACCTTGCCCTCGCCCTCTGCCTTCACGGTGGTTATGTTTCCCTCGTACCCCGTGGCTTCGGTTTCTTCGTAACTTATAAAAAAACTATCGTTTTTTCGCATAAAACTGCCCTTGGTAAGCAGATGTACCTTATCAATATCGCCGTCTCTATCCATAACGCCTTCAATATTTATCAAAAAATTTTCTTTCATGCGCTTCCCCCCGTCTATATCTGCGGCCTTTTTACAGGCTGTATTCTTCTATGTTCACCCGCTCGGCACGCGCCAAAGGCGTACCCAAAAATATATTTGCCAGGTGCGAAAATCTCGCAGGCTCGTCGCTAACAAAAAATGTAGTTTGCCCGCCGCCTGCATTGCCGCTCACAAGCCCTGCGTCCACCAGCGCCTGCTTTGTGGCCAGCGCCGCCTGCCGCCCGGAGTTAATCAGCTGTACTTCGCTGCCCATATATTGGCTAATCACATCAGCCATCAGCGGGTAATGGGTACACCCTAAAATTAGCGTGTCAACCCCGGCCTCTTTTATCGGCTTTAGGTACTTTTCGGTTGCAATGCGTGCCATCTCGTCATCGGGCGCAAAATGCCCGTTCTCCACCAGCGGCACAAATAGCGGGCAGCTTGCCGCCGTAGTTACCACATCGCCACTAATCTGCGCCAGCGCCGCCCGGTAACTCCCCGACGCAATGGTGGCCTCTGTTCCTATAATACCCACCCTGCCATTTTTTGTTGCCTTTGCGGCGGCGGCGGCCGTTGGTAACACCACCCCTATATACGGCACGCTCAGCGTGTCGCTCTCGCTCTTCGGTAGCGTACTGCTAACTGTGCCGCAAGCCGCCAGCACCATCTTCACATCTTTAGATAACAACAGCGCAATGTCCTGCTTTGCATAAGCAATAATGGTCTCTCGCCCTCGCGAGCCGTAAGGCACCCGCCCTGTATCACCAAAGTATACAATATCTTCTCCGGGTAGTATGGCCTGCAACTCTCGCACTGCCGTAAGGCCGCCCAGCCCCGAATCAAACACCCCAATAGGCCCGCCGCTCATCGCTCAACCCTCTCTTGCGCAAGCTCAATAAGCCTGTCCACCAGCCTCGGAAACGCCACTCCGGTATGTTCTATCATTTTTGGGTACATGCTAATGGTGGTAAAGCCGGGCATGGTGTTAACCTCGTTCACAAAAACCCTGCCACTGCCACGTTCCACAAAAAAATCCACCCTTGCAAGCCCTTCACACCCCAGCACAGCGTAGGTGCGTTTTGCCATTTCCTGCACCTCTTCCAGCTTTTGCTGTGGTAGCTGTGCCGGCCAAAATAGGCGGCTGGCATCTCCGCTTTGATACTTAGCCTCGTAGTCATACACTTCGTTGCAGCTCTCAATCTCGCCAGGCAGCGTAACAATAGGCTCTTGGTTTCCAAGCACAGCGCACTCCACCTCTTGGCCGTCCACCGCCTGCTCCAGCACAACCTTGTCGTCATGCGCCATAGCCAGCTGAATAGCCGAACGCAGCAGCTCTGCCTGCTTCACCTTGCTTACCCCAAGCGACGAGCCCCCCGAGGCAGGCTTTACAAATACAGGGAACTTTATGCGCTCTTGTAGCCTAAACAACAGCCCGTCAAAATCTCGTAGCTCGTGCCTTGTAATTGCCATCCAAGGCGTGTGGGGTATATTGTTTGCGTCAAACACAAGGTTTGCCGCCGCTTTGTCCATACACACAGCGCTGCTAAGCACCCCGCAGCCCACATACGGTATACCTGCCAGCTCCAAAAGCCCCTGCACGCTCCCGTCCTCGCCCTGCGGCCCGTGCAAAACAGGGAAGCATACATCCAGCTTAATCACATCAAAATTGGCATTATGGTTCACCACAAGGCCCCTTGTTGTGGCATCGGGCGAAATAAACGCAGGCACACAATCAGCAAACGTCTCCCAGCTGCCGTCGCGCATGCCGGTTGTAGCGCCGGGATACAGCAGCCACCGCCCTTTTTTTGTAATACCCACCTTAAAAATCTCATATCGGTCGGCATCCATATTTTCCACAACCGAAGCCGCAGATATGCAGGATATCTCATGCTCGCCGGATACCCCGCCAAACAATACAGCCACGCGTAATTTTGCCATAGTATACACCCTTTCGGCACTATTGCTGCGCAATTTATTTGAACCTAAATTATACCACACCACCTAAAAAAAGAAAAGAAAAACCCCCTATAAAACACAGCCCTATCCTTATTTTTCAGCTATTTTCCCCGCTATTTATTTTTTATTCTTTTTGTATTTTATCAGCTATTTTTCTCTCTTTTACTTTTCAGCCTTTGACCACGCAAAAACACATTGGCTAAACAACCTTAGCCAATGTGTTACACTTTACTATCCGCCCTTGCTAAGCCTTGTCAAGGCGCCGGCCCTCATCCACTAAAATCTCTCAAACCGCCTACTAACAGTTAGCAATCTCCACCAACCGCTTTTCGTCCAGCAGCTGTATGCTACCGCGCGTAAGCCGCAACAGCTCCTCATTCTGAAAATACTTCAAAAGCCGGCTCACAACCTCTCGTGCCGTGCCCATATCCCTCGCCACGGCCTCGTGAGTTAGCGAAAGCATACTGCTCTGCTGGCTTGCCGCATGCTGCATAAGCACCTGCGCCAGGCGGCAGTCCATGCTTTTAAACAGCACCTGCTCCAGAGTCCACATAACGTCCGAAAACCTAGATGCCATCAAGCGGTTTGTGTAGTTAGCCATCTCTAACGACTGCCCCAAAAGCCGCTCAAAAAGCGACGACGGCACCAGCAGCGTCTCTGTGTCTTTCTCAGCCAAAATATGTATATCAAACTGAATATTGTTCATCACGCACGCCGCCGAAAATATGCATATATCCTGCTCGTATAACCTATATAGGGTAACCTCTTTGCCCTCGTCCGACAGCACAAAAGCCCTAAACTGCCCCCCCTGCACCAGCATAAGCCCCAGGCACTCGCCTTTATACGGCGCTATTACCTCACCTTTTTTAAACACCCTGTGCTGGCTGTGGCTCAAAAGGTCTTCCTTGTGCTCGCCACTAAGTGCCCCCCAAAAAGGAAAAAAGCTCTCCACGCTCGGCAATGTTTGTCCCATCCCAAATCCCCCTCGGCCAAATTATACAGTAATAGTATAATTTGGCCGAGGGGGATTGTCAACAAAGCTTTAAGCAAAAAACTTGCTCGGTTAAGGGCCTTGCTGCGTATCGGGCGTGGCAATGCGGCGCTTAAGCCGCTGCTAATCTAAAAGGGTAAGCTCTCGCACACTTATTCGCAAAAAATCCCCCGCCAATAGACGGGGGCTTTTTACCTAAGTTATTTTTTCTCACGGCGGAAGCACATGAACCAATCCAAGCAGTACTGGTCATCATCTTGGTTTTCCATGCGGTCTTTAGCCACGCCACAGCTGCCTGGGGGAGGCACAATCACGTCGTCGCCCGGGCGCCAGTCGGCAGGGGTAGCTATAGCATCGGCGTCGGCCTTTTGCAGCGCCATAATAGCGCGCTTAATCTCGTCAAAATTGCGGCCTGTGCTCAGTGGGTAGTAAAGAATCAGCCTAATTTTGCCCTCTGGGTCAACCACAAACACTGCGCGCACTGCCTGCGTGTTCGACTGCCCCGGCTGAATCATGCCGTACTTGTTGGCCACGTCCATTTTAATGTCTTCAATAAGAGGGAATTTTACCTCAATGTTTTTCTTGCCGTTCCACTCAAGCTCTTGAATTCTGCGCAGCCAGGCAATGTGAGCATATAGCGAGTCTACCGAAAGCCCAACAAGCTCTGTATTTATTGCTTTAAACTCGTCAGCCATCGATGCAAATGTCATAAACTCGGTGGTACACACGGGGGTAAAGTCTGCAGGGTGGCTAAATAGAATTACCCATTTGCCTTTGTAATCTGCGGGGAAGTTAATCGGGCCTTGTGTAGTTGCCGCTGTAAAGCTAGGCGCCATATCACCTATCAAAGGCATTCTGAAGTGCTCGGTTGTGCTTTGCATGTTGTTATCCATTTTATAATTCTCCTTTTTTGTTTTGTTTTATTTTTGTGGGTCTGTCTCTCTGTATCCAATACTACCATCTTCTGCTTTTATCGTATGTGACAAAGTCACCCTTGCTAGTTACACACCGTACAGCTCATAAGCGACGGGTAGTTCAGCGCCACCGATGCATACAGCCTGTACCCACCCGCAAGGTGCTTCACATCAAATCCGTTGCCCTGCAGTATCCGCGCGGCAATATAACTTCGCTGGCCGCTTTTGCAGTATATGTACAGCGGCTTTGTTTTGTCCAGCTCGCCAATACGCTCGCGCAGCTCGTCCAGCTGAATATTCACAGCCCCTTTTATGTGCCCCGGCGCATACTCTGCGGGCGTGCGCACATCCAGCAGGGTTACCCCCTCTTGCAAAAGCTGCTCCACATCATGCCAGTGATACTGCGTTACCATGTTGTTCTGTAGGTTTTCAATCATAAAGCCTATCATGTTCACAGGGTCTTTTGCCGAGGAAAACGGCGGCGCATACCCATGCTCCAGCTCGGTTAGCCGCTCTGCGGTAGCGCCTTCTCGTATAGCCGCCGCCAGCACATCCAGCCGCTTGTCCACCCCGTCGCCACCCACAATCTGCGCACCAAGCAGCCTGCCACTGCTTTTTTCAAACAGCACCTTTATGCTCATGTTTTGCGCTCCTGGGTAGTAGCCTGCGTGCGAACCTGCAAACAGGTACACCTTGTCAAAATCAAACCCTGCCTGCTTTGCCGCCTGCTCATTTAGGCCGCTTGCGCCCACAGCCATGTCAAATAGCTTTAGTATGGCCGTGCCTTGCGAGCCGTTATACACACTCTTCATTCCTGCAATGTTATCGGCCGCAATGCGCCCCTGCTTGTTGGCAGGCCCCGCCAGCGGAATGTACCCTGCAACCCCGCTAACCGTGTGGATGTTCTGCACTGCATCGCCCACAGCGTATATGTTTTCATCGCTTGTGCGCATCTGCTTGTCCACTATAATTGCGCCCCGCTCGCTCACGCTAAGGCCGGCCGCCGCCGCAAGCTCGCTTTCGGGCCGCACCCCAACACTTAAAAGTACCATGTCCACATTCACGCTGCCGTCTTTCATAACAACCTTTAGGCCCTGCCCCTCGCTCTCTATCGCCTGCACGCTGTTTTCCAGCAAAAGCTGTACCCCTTGCTGTCTCAAGTACTGCTGTACGTCTGCCGCCATGTCGTCGTCCAGCGGCGGTAGCACCCTTGTGCCCATCTCCGCCACCGTCACTTTAAGGCCGGCATGCACAAGGTTTTCAGCCATCTCAAGGCCTATAAACCCTCCGCCAACTACCAGCGCATGCTTTGGCGCCTTTTCTTTTATAAACGCATCCATGCGATAAACGTCAGGTATGGTTCTCAGCGTAAATATCCTCTCGTCCTGTATCTGCGCAAACGCAGGGCGTACAGGCTCTGCCCCGGGCGAAAGTACCAGCTTGTCGTAGCTTTCGGTATACGCCTTGCCGCTTGCAACCTCCTGCACCTCTACGGTTTTTTGCGCAGGGTTTATCGCCACCACCTTGTGGCCCACCCGCACATCCAGCGCCATGCGCTGGCGCAAGCTCTCGGGCGTTTGCACGCTAAGCGCACTTTTTTGGGTTATTGCGCCACCTATATAATACGGCAGCCCGCAGTTTGCGTAAGACACATACTCCCCACGCTCAAGCAGAATAATCTCTGCGTCTTCGCGCAGGCGCCGTAGCCTTGCCGCAGCCGACGCTCCTCCTGCAACCCCACCAACAATTACTACCTTCATGGCCGTCTCCTTTTTTTGCTTTTTAGTGCTTCTTTATATCCATTTTAGTTTTTATTCCGCCCATCTTCCGTGACATTGTCACCATTTCATGGCAGCCTTTGTTCCCTTTTGCTTTTCTGCTACCTCGCCCCCGCCCCTTTTTGCACCACTACTTGCAACAAAAAAGCAGTGTGAAAACTTCACACCACTTTTCAATATCTCCACACCTCTATCCCACTACCTCCAAACCGCCCCACTCAACCACCACAAACCCACTTCTCTCAAATGTATCCAACTGCTGCGGCTCTATCTCAATCTCCTCATCCAGCGCTTTAAACACCATAAATACACGCAAAACACTATCAGGCGCAGGCGTAATATTCAGCTGTGCACCATCTGTATACGCTTCATTCTGGAATGTAATAAGATTGTATGGGTTATGCATCATTCTCGGTAGCCAGTAAACAATAAACTCATTGTACTCTTTTGGCGCAAGCCCTAAATGCCTCAGCGTCTCCACCAAAAACTCCTCGGTGTCTTCCCCGCGTACCACAAAGCCCTCGCTCAGGTCATATTCCGCCTCGCTGTAGCCCTCCCAAAATAGATAAGAATACTCCTCGCCACCACTAATAATTGTCCCATCAGGGTATGCGGTTACCTCCCACCCGTCATTATACTCAGGATAGGTAAACATCAGCTCCCCGTTAAAATCCAGCTGTACAAAAACCTCCATCGGCTGCTGTGGGTAAAGATAAATAACCGGCTTTTCGGCTATCGGCTCCTCCTCTGCCCCGTTTGTGCACCCCGCCAAAGCCACCATCATCAGCACCGCCAACAAAACCAACATCAACCTTTTCATGCTATAACTCCCCCTATCTATTAAAGATATTATGCCACACCTGCCCGCCTTTTTGCAAAAAAAACAGCAAAACACCCGCAGTTTCCCCACGAGTGCTCC
>CAYJEW010000004.1:26968-67698 GCA_964369525.1 uncultured Oscillospiraceae bacterium
GCATCACTTTCACTATCCCTTGTTTGCAAGCTCTCCCGCTTGCACCATCCGCTCTATAGCATGCGCAAAAAGCTTTGGCTGGTGGCTATGGGCCGAGTGACCCGCATCTTCAAACAAACAAAACTCCTTCACAGGCGCCGAAAGCGCGTCTACATACTGCTGCGCCATTTTAGGCATTGTCTGCAGGTCATGCTCGCCGTTTATCACAAAAATAGGTATTTCAAGCTTTGGCACGCTTTTTATAAGGTCTACGCTAAGCACCTGCAAAAACAAATCGCCGCCGCTCATCATCCCTTTAAAATAGTTGCGCTTATCTTTAAAGTTGTAAAAAGGGCAGCTAAATATCTTGCGCACATATTTGCTAAGGCTCAGCTTTTTGCCGGGTGTTTGGTCGTAAAGCCTAAATATCTTGCGCCCCGTGCCAATGCTTTTCATCACGGTTTCTTTGGGGTATGGCGGGCGCCCCACCTTTTGCAAGACTTTCACGCTTTTATCATCGCCCTTTTGCTGCGCGCGCTCAAGCACAAGGTCAAACGCCTGCTGCTCGCTTTGCAGCTGGTTTGCAATCTGCCCAACGCCCATGTAAGCATAAAACAACTCGGGCGCTTTCTGCACCGTCAGCACCCCCAAAAGGCTACCCCAAGAAAATCCAAACAGATACATCTTCTTCCGCCCGTATTTTTCCAAAAGTAGGCGGGCCACCTCTAGCGCGTCTTCCACAAACTGCTCCACATTCATGCTCTGCGCTGGGATGTCTTTAGAGTAAGACATCCCAGCCCCACGCTGCTCCCAGTAGCACAGCACAAACCGCTCCTCCAGCTCAGGCGCCTCGCCAATAAACGGTGTCATCGGCTCGCCCGGCCCGCCATGCAACACAAGCGCCAGCGGTAGGTCTGGCCTGTCGTCTGGCGTAATAAGCGCCTGGGGTATCCCCCCCACCATAGGCCGCGAAAGCGTATATCTGCCCACCTGTGATTTAGCCATTCTACGAAAACTCCTTTTGTTTTATAAAAGCCCCGCAGCATTCTGCCACGGGGCTTTACTACTATATCGTGTTCATTCTGCTAAACTACTGCTTATGCGGCGGGTGCTTCCATCCAAACGCGTGCAAAGCTGTAGCGGTGAATTTCGTTACGAACCTCTTCATCCACCAGCGGCACACCATGAATGTGCGCACTAATTACAGTTTTATATCCTGTGTCGTTGGTAAATACCATAGGCAGCTCTTCTGCCAAAATCGCTTGAATTTCTTGGTAGTACTCTGCACGCACAGCGGTATCGTCGGTTGTAATACCCATTGCCAAAAGCTCATCTACACGCTCGTTAGAGTAGCCGGCAATGTTCAAACCGCCGCCTGTAAGAATACGCTGCGAGATAGAGTTAATGTCGGGGCCTTGGTCGCCGCCAAGGAAAGACACTTCATAATCGCCCGAGAAAACATTTGTCATCCAGGCATTAATCTCTTGCTTGTCAAGCTGAATGTCAATGCCGGCTTCCAGCAGGTTAGCCTGCGCTACCACAAGCAGCTCGTCAAACATAAAGTGCGACACTTCAACAGTCAGGTATACGCCGTTTTCGTCGGCTGTGTAGCCGGCCTCTTCAAGTAGCTCTCTTGCACGCTCAACGTCACGTTCGGGAATGCGTGCGTCTTCGTTAAGCGCCCAGTCAAACATTGGCGATACATAGTACTCTGCCAGGCCGCCTGCGCCGCCCAAGCCCACTGTCAAAATCTGCTCGCGATCCAGCGCGTAGTTAAACGCTTCGCGCACACGCACGTCGGCGAACACTGGGTTGTTTAGGTTAAATGTAAAGTAGTTACGGTTAATAACCATATTCATGTAGTGGTTGTAGTTCGGGTCTTCATCATACAGTGTAAAGTCACTGCTGGGAATTTGATTGTACATAAAGTCAATCTCGCCGTTCTGCCACATCTGATACTCTGTTTCAGGGTCGGTAACTATCTGGAACACAATCCTATCAAGGTATGGCGCGCCGCCAAAGTAGTCGGGGTTAGCTTCCACTGTAACGGTTGTGCTGTCTTGGCTCACAAACTTAAACGGTCCGGTGCCGATAGGCGCCATGTTTGCGGGGTTTGTTGTCCAGTCGGTGCCCTCGTAAATATGCATAGGCATAATCTGTGCGCCTGCAATCCAAGCCAGCGAGTAGATAAGCGTTGCATCAGGTGCCGACAAGTTAAACACAACAGTGTAATCGTCCGGTGCTGTAATCTCACTCACAGCCAACAGGTTGGTAGACAGTGTGCCCGCATTTTCCATAATAGCATCAAATGTCCATTTAACGTCGGCCGAAGTAAAGTCCTCACCGTCGTGCCATTTCACTCCTTCACGCAGCTGGAATGTCAGCTGGGTAAAATCCTCATTATACTCCCAGCTCTCTGCAAGGTCGGGCAAAATGTTGTTGTCTGCGTCGGTAACAACAAGGCTGTTAAACATCTGTACCATCGGGAACAGGCCGCCCTCGTCCATAGAGATAGCAGGGTTGTAGGTAGCGGGCGCGTTGGGAATGCCCACAATAAATGTGCCTCCCATTTGTGGGCCTTCTGCTGCTGCGCCACTGCCCGAAGCTACCGCGCTACCGCTTGCGGGTGCGCTTGTGCAACCGGCCAAAAGTGCCAATGCCAAAACACACGCCAGGGCTACTGTTAATGCTTTTTTCATGTTTCTCCTCCTAAATAATTGCGGGGGCTTGTACGCTCCCATATATTTTTAAAGCAATGCCTTTTCAAAAAAGCTACATCTGCTCTAAAATCTGCAATGCACTTTCCAGCTGTACCTGCACAAGCTTACGAATATCAATAACGCTATAGTTAAGCTCTGCCTCCAGCTCGTCTGCCTTCTGCCTCAACACTGCCTCCGCCTCGGCTTTTATAGCCTCCAGCTGCTTTTTCGCCTCGCCCTGCGCGCCGGCCTCCAGCTCATGCTCGGTGCTGCGTATCATCGAACCCCAGTTTAAAAGCTGGTAAAACCTCATCATATGTAAATTCGAAAACGCTTCCGACTCTTTGCACGGGCTGTTAAACTGCTCGCTACTTTTCACAAATGCGCGCTCGCCCTCAATACCGCCCATCATAATTTTCACATAGTCGCCCACCGTGTTTGCAAACGAGTTGCCCTCTGTGTAAAATCCGCTGGCCCTGTCAAAAAAGCTTTTCAGCATCTCAATATGCTCTTGCTGGCCGTCCAGCTTTTGCTCAATGGCTGCAGCACGGGTAAAGTCCATAATCTTTTCGCTGTTTACACGCTCTTCGTAAAAGTACGGTAGCTCGGCCACCAGCTGCACAGTCCCCTCACCGGCATATGCTCCGCTGCACTCACCGCTGGTCATCTTTTCGGCCGGGTCGCCCGGGGTAAACTCTTCAAAATAATCATACATATCTTTTGCGGTTGGCATCTTGTAAAACGCCGGCGCAAACTGCACCGCAAACGGCATCTCAGGCTCGCCCAAATCCAGCGGTACTCCCGCTTTTTCCGACGATGCATACAGCGCGTCGTAAACGCTCTGCGGCTGCGGGTTTGATACATACCAAAACGTTCCGCCAAAGCCCGCATTATGTAGCGAATATATAAACTCGGGCTTCACCTCGTCTATAATCTTCATCAAAGCCTGCGTTTCGGGTATTGGTGCATCAAACTTGTAGCTTTTATAGTCCATAGGGAAGGTCCACTCCACCTGCTCGTACGACGCAGGCCTGTAAAAGTTGCGCGCGTAGTTGTGCAGGTTAAATGGTCCTTTAAACCATTTTTCGTTTAGCTTTGTGCCGTCCACATCCGACACCGGCATAATATAAAATGTATAGTCCAGCTTTTCTCTGTACTCGTCGTCCTCAGCAATAGCCCTAGCCCAGTAGTGGCTCATCATAGCGCCTATAGGCTCGTTTGGGTGTGGACAGCCGTAAAACAGCGCCGCCTTGCTACCGTTTCCAATCTTAGCACACAGCATAGGGTTCCCCTTGCGCGATGTCCCCACCTGCGTCACCGTCACCTTGTCGGGGTAGTCCTTGCCAAGCTGTATCAAAGCCGCGTCCAGCTCGTCCACCGTTAAAAACACCTTGTAATCGGGTACATTGTCCAGAATGCTTTGCATGCTCATAATCCGCCGCCCCCTTAGTTATAGCTTTTTTATGGCTTTTGATAAAAACAACTATATAAATGCCCGCCGCCCGCGTCTACCATTGGCGGGTACTCCGCTGCGCACCGCTCGCCTCGCATGTAGCACCTAGGCTCAAAGTAACACCCAGGGCCTGTGCCTATCGGCGTTGGCGGCTCGCCATCAATATTTATCACCTCACGCTTTTCGGTGGGGTCCAAAGAGGCCGAGTTAGATATAAGCGCCTTTGTATACGGATGGATAGGATTATGCAACACATCGTCCGTTTTGCCAATCTCCACAATGCGCCCAAGGTACATAACAGCCACCCTGTTCGATATATACCTTGTGGTTGCAATGTCATGGCTTATAAACACCATACATGCCTCTTTTTCAATGGTCTGCTTTTCCAAAAGGTGCAAAATATCGGCCCTTATCGACACATCCAGCATCGACACCGCCTCGTCCGCCACCACAAACGCAGGCTTCATCAACATCGCCCGCATAATCGAAATTCGCTGCAGCTGCCCGCCCGAAAGCTCGTGCGGATACCTTTTAATGTAATCTTTTGCAGGGCGTAGGCCGGCCTGCTCCAGCGTTTCAAGGCATATGTCCTGCCGCTGCTTTACGTTTTGCCCAATGCCGTGCAATTTTAGCGGTGTCATCAGCGCCGTCTCTATCGTCTCGCGCGGGTCAAACACCTCGTACGGGTTCTGAAAAATTAGCTGTACCATGCGCCTAAACGCAAGCCGCTGTTCTTTTTTGTGCTCGTTCACGCTCTTTGTGTTCTGCCCATTAATTATAATGTCGCCGGCGCTCGGCGGCTCTAGGTTAATCAACATCCGCCCAAGCGTGCTTTTCCCGCAGCCGCTCTCACCAATCACGCCCAAAATCTCGCCCTTTTGTAGCTCAAAGCTAACGCCGTCAACCGCCTTCACGGTTGCTCTGCGTTTTTTATCGCCTGCGGCGGCGCTTCCTTTTTGGGTGTAATGCTTTACAACATTCTCCACCTGCAATACAGCACTGCTCATAATGCACCCTCTTCCGGCAAAAAGCAGGCCACGCTCCAGCCTCTTTCCAGCTCCTGTAGCTGTGGCCGCTGTGTTCTGCATTGCTCGGTTGCTTTTTCGCACCTGTCTGCAAACGCACAGCCTGCCATAGGCGTGCTCAGGTCTGGCAAAGAGCCGGGTATGCCCCTCAGGTTGCCCTTTTCGCCTGTAAATGAAGGGAACGAGCGCATAAGCCCTCTGGTGTATGGGTGGCGCGCAAACCGCAGAATGTCGGTAGTATACCCCATCTCCATTATGCGCCCGGCATACATTACCACCACTTTTTTACAGCTAGACGACACCACCGCCATGTTGTGTGTAATCATAAGCCTTGTCACATTTTCGGTCTCTTCAAGGTGCGCAATCTCGCGCAAAATCTGGCTCTCGGTCACAACATCCAGCGCTGTTGTGGCCTCGTCCAAAATAATCAACGATGGGTTAAACATCAGGCTCATCGCAATAGACACCCTCTGCAACATACCTCCGCTTAGCTGGTGCGGGTAAAGGTCGTATACCCTTGTAGCCAGATTCACCTTTGCCAAAAGGCTCTGGGCCACCTCTTTGCACTCCTGCTTTGTGGCCTTTGGCAGGTGCACACGATATATCCCCGCCATCTGCGTGCCTATCTTGTGCACAGGCGAAAGCCCGCTCATAGATTTTTGAAAAACCGCCGACAGCTCTTTCCACCTAATAGGCGCCAGCTGTTCGGGTGTAAGGCCCACTAGGTTCTGCCCTTTAAATATAATCTCGCCGTCCAGCGCCGCCACTGCGGCAGGCAATAGCCGCAAAACCCCCATAGCAAGGGTAGACTTGCCCGAGCCCGACTCCCCAACAATACCAATAGAGTCCTGCTCTTCCACCGTAAGGCAAATATCATCACAGGCCAGCACCTGCCTGCCACTTGTGTTGTATCTAATATTCAGGTTTTTTATCTCTAAAACAGGCATAGCCAGCCTCCTTTCACCTTTAAAAATTCACCTTGCCAAAAAAACCGCACCGCCACAACACGCCTGCGCTCTTTGGCTAGTGCCCTGTATTGTTAAGCTTTGGGGTTATAAATCGGTTCAGCCCGTCGCCCAACAAAAAGAATGTCCACGCCGTAAGCACAATTGCAATTCCGGCAAATGTGCTCACCCACCAAGCGCTCGAAATCTGGCTTCGTCCTTCAAAAACAATCTGTCCCCAGCTAATAATGTTTGCGTCCCCAAGCCCTATAAACGAAAGGCTTGCCTCCATCAAAATAGCTGCCGATATGTTAGCCGTTGTGTTCACAATAAGCGGATATATCCCATTTGGCACAACATGCTTTAACAAAATACGCCAGCGCCCCTCGCCGGTTGTAATCGCCGCCTTCACAAATACCCTGTCGCGCAGCGACACCGTCTCGGCCCTCATCAGTCGTGCGTTTGCCGTCCAGGTGGTAAGGCCTATAACAATAATCACATTTATAATGCTACCGCCAAACAGCGCAATAACAATCAGTATCAAAAAAAACATTGGCGTCATATCAAAAATGCTAATCAAAAAGGTCAGCGCTTGGTCTACTTTGCCGCCAAAATACCCCGAAATTGCACCAATAACAATACCTATAACTCCCGATATACCCGCCGCCAAAAAGCCAATAATAAGCGAGGTGCGCGTGCCGTACAAAATTCTGGTAAACAAATCCCGTCCAAACTGGTCGGTCCCAAGCAGATGCTCGCCACTTGGTGCCGCCAATATATTTTCGCCCAGCGCCATTGGGTCATACTCTGTTAGCACAGGCGCAAAAAGAGCGGCAAACAACAGCAAAAAAAACATCACAATGCCAATTCGCAGTGAATATATCTTAAAAATCCTTGCTCCAACCGATGCCTTTTTTTTCTTTCCAATAGTTGCGTTCATGCCTTGCGCCTCCTCTCAGGGTGTTTTCAATGCTACCAAAACCTACTTTAGCCTAATGCGTGGGTCCAGCAAGGCATACACAGCGTCCAGTACCACAGTCACAGTGGCAATCGCCATAGACAGCATCAGGTATATGCCGCTCAAAATCGAATACTCTCGCCTGCTTATCGAATCTAAAAGTAGCTTGCCCATGCCCGGCCACGAAAACACAATCTCCACCAGTGCTACACCTGCAAGGCTGTACGCAAGGTTCATAGCAAACATGGTAACGGTAGGCAAAATTGCATTCTTTAGTACAAACTTGCGGAATATATCCTTCTCCGCCATTCCGGTTGCACGATACAGCGTAATATAGTCTTCACTCATTATCTGCAAAACCGACGAACGGGTAATGCGGTAATACGACGGCGACTGCAAAATGGTAATGCAAGACACCGGCAGTATCATATGCACCATAATGTCCAGCACCCGCTCAAATCCGGTATATGCGGCCCTTGCGTCCACCATGCCCGCCGTTGGCAGCCACTGCAATGTAGAAGCAAAAAGCAACATAAGCATAAGCGCAAGCCAAAAGCTGGGCATAGCGTCCAGCATGTAGGAGATGTTGCTCATTATTTTGTCAAAAATCGTGTCGCGCTTGCGTGCGGCGCGTAGCCCAAAACTAACACCTATAGCCACCGAAAGTAGCGCCGACGTAAGGCTTAACAGCAATGTTGGCACAACTCTTTCGCCTATAATTTCAAGCACAGGCAGGTTGCTGCGATAAGAAAACCCAAAGTCCCCCTGAAACACATTGGCCAAGTATATACCAAACTGCACAAGTATCGGCTCGTCCAGCCTATACTTAATGGTAAGCGCCTCTATCATCTCGGGGTTTGGGTTATCCAGCCCGGCCATCAGCGCTATAGGGTCTCCCGGTGCAAGGCGAATTAGCACAAAGTTTACAAAAACCGACAAAACAACCGCTAACAAGCATATAATTATGCGTTTAGCCAGATATCGCGCCATACGCCCCTCCTAAAAAAATAAATAATCATTCCCACAATCATGCATAATATTACATATATAAATATAACATTGTTAGATGATAGCACCGCTGTGTTCTCTTGTCAAGGGCAGTGTCAAAATGGTTTTTTCACCTATTTTGTACAATAATGCCTTCGCCGCGCGCGCACCCCACCTTTTTCCCCATTATTGTCCTCGCCTCAAACACATTTTGCATTGCCAAATTTATACACCGGCTTTGCAAACGCCTCCCTCTTACAGCCTCCCCCTTCAAAAACATGCATTTTTTTATCATTTTTTTCTTAAAAAATACTAAAAATGCAATTTCTGCGCTAACCTGTGCCGCACCATACCTACTGCCCAAACATCGACATCTGCCCATACGGTAGCTCAAATTGCTGCACATAGCCAAAAATCTGCTTTTGGGTGTACATCATTCCATTTTTATCGCAAAAATCTTTTATCATGCGGCTTATCTTTGCGCTGCTTGGGCTACTTATCCCATATGCAGAACCATATTTTTTCATATACTCTTTTTTCAGCCCGGGGAAGTGCTCGTCCAGCTTTTTGTAGTAGTACTCCCTGTTTCCATACCTAAGCGTCATACCTGCGCCAAAACTCAGCACGCCCTTAACCCCTGCATCCCCGCAGTATTCCAAAATCCCCTGCACATTCTCCGGCGTATCGTTTATAAACGGAAGCATGGGCGTAAACCACACAATAGTTGGTATTCCGGCTTTTTGTAGCTCCTTAAGTACCTCAAACCGCCGCCTTGTGCCGGCCACATTCGGCTCAATCAGGCTACACAGCCGCTCGTCAAACGTTGTCATCGTCATCTGCACAACACATCTTGCCTTTCTATTTATCCGCTGCAGCAGCTCAGTATCCCGCAAAATCAAATCCGACTTTGTTAAAACCGCAACCCCAAACCCATACTTTTCAATTACCTCAAGGCATTTTTTTGTATTTTCAAGCTCTTTTTCCAGCGGCAGATATGGGTCGGTCATAGCGCCTGTTGTAATCATGCACGGCTGCCGCCTGCGCCCCAGCTCTTTTTCTATAAGCTGCGGCGCATTTACTTTAACCTCTATATCCTCAAAGTCATACGTCTTGCCGTATACCTCGCTGCGGCTGTCGCAATATATGCAGCCGTGGGTGCAGCCACGGTAGATATTCATATTGTTTTTTGCCGACACCAGGCTTTTAGCCACTATCTCTTTAATACTGCACCCCTCCTTGTTTTATGCGCATCTTTACACCGCTTTTTGCCACAATAAAAAAAGCAACCCGCCTAATATAGGCAGGTTGCTTTGGTGGGAGAAGGTGGATTCGAACCACCGAAGCGAAACGCAACAGATTTACAGTCTGCCCCCTTTGGCCACTCGGGAATTCTCCCACAACGCTTTGTTATTATATCAGATACCCCCCTTTATTGCAAGCCTATGTTACAAACTTTTTGCATTCCTGCTTTATTTAAAAAACATACACCCCCTAACGCCTCATGCTATCCGCCTAAACTGCCCCCTCTCCCTTCGCTTTGCCATGCACCTGCAGGCCTCTTATTGGGGTAAGCAATAATATAAATTAAATCCCATATTTTGTTCGGCCAAAAATAAGCGGCCGCAGCTCTCGCTGCAGCCGCACCTTAACCGCTCTTATCTTCTGGCTACTTGTTACTTTGTAAAAATGTTTCCTCGTAGTAGCCCGCAACCTCCTGCATAACCTCCACGTCGTGCACCTGCTGCAATCCTACCGATTCCAGCAACGTACCAAACGACTGGTTTTGGTCGGCCCTTATCATATCCATGTATATCTCCACGCCCATGTCCCAGTCCTGCTGGCTCTCGGCCCAAATCTGCAACGCCGCCATAGCGCTTGTAACATAGCTTATGGTGTAAAACGGCGCATCAAATATATGCGTTACCTCAAACCAGCTGTTGTCGGCACCGTACTGGTCGGCAAACACCGCCCACCCAAGGCCATACTCTTCCAGCAGCTCGGCATACAGCCGCCCTATAATAACCGCATCAAATGTTTTCAGCTCGTACACCCTAAGCTGAAACTCCTCCAGCAAGCTTTGATACACAAGCGCCCCTGTTCCAAAATCGGCCAGGTTATTTCTAATAGCCATATCCCCGGCATCGGTAAACTCATCCACATACTCATGTGTAAGTAGCTCCAGCGCCTGCGAGTAGGTTTCTGCCACGTCCAGGTTTTGCACAACGCTTGTGTCATACCGCAGCCAGTAGTCATAAAAATGCCCAAACTCGTGTATCATCGTCGAGGTAGACGAAAAAGAATCATCCCAGTTCATATACATAAACGGCGCGTCATACCCCGATATCTCGGTACAAAAAGCAATTCCGCTTTGCTTGGAGCTCAGGCTCTCCATGTCGTGCAGGTCGTACTGCACCATGTAGTCCCACGCCTCGGTAAGCTCTGGGTCAATTTCGCCCAGCACCTGCGGCATACTTTCCATGGTGGCTTCTAAATCAGCAGGCACATAGTAGCCCGAGTTATCATATATATCGTCCACCATAGGCACAATATACTGCTTCACATTTTCTATCAGCTGCATAGCGTCGCTCGGTGTGTAGTCGCGGCTGTAAGATAGGTAGTAATACTCTGCCGCAGAGCCAAAGCCCAGCTCATACGCTATGGTCTTGTCCAGCTCCACAATTCTTGCATAAATCTCCACAAACACATCTACGCTATCATTGTAATACTGCTCATACAACTGCATGCGCAGCGCGCCCGAGTCCACCTCGTATATATCGTCTATCGTATACTCTATCCCGTCGTGCTCCACCGTAAGGCCGGCCAAAAGCTCGTTGTAGTCGGCGTTCAGCTCACTGCGCTCGCGCTTATATTCCGCCACAGCCTCACTATTTAGCAAAAGGCTGTTTTGAATATCGGCAAACACATACTCGCCCACCTCTTGGCGATACTCCTCCGCATACGGCCCTGTTATAATTATCTCGTTAAAATCGCTTATCAAAAGCGAAATATCCACCCAGCCCTCTTCCAAAATGCGGAACTCTTCCTGAAAAAATATATCATCTATATCATGATACTTCTTTAGCATGGCCAGCGTGTACATAGTGTCGTACCCCTCCACCAGCTCTCCCAGCTCGTCGTCATACTCCATCACCTGCGCAAAGCTATCCGCCTCACTCACCAATGCGCTAAGCTCTTCTATGCGCGCACTAATAGCGCCTATATCTGGGCGCTTGTACTCCATATCGCTGTAGCTTATGGTGCGCCGCTCGGCGCTTTCTTCTGCACCAAAATCAAACGGTAGCCTGTCGGCAAATGGTATCACCTCGGCAAGCATCTGCTCAAAATCACAACCCACCATGGTCATGCACACGCATAAAATAAGCGCAAGTGCAGTTGTTAGTTTTTTCATATAATCTATACCTCCGTTGTGTCCAAGACGGCAAAAACCCTCCGCCAAATCTATATAAAATAAATCAAAGCCAATTTTTTATTTAGCCAAAACCAAAGCCGCTGCGCCCTGCTATAGCGCCTTCATTCGGCCCTCACCCCACCTATGGCCATAAAGCCTCTTCAAGGCGAATATACGCCTCTAAATCCAGCTGCTCTGCTCGAGCATTCTCCAAAAGCCCTACCTTTTGCAGCGCCGCTGCCAGCTGTTCTTTTGGTAGCCCTACGCCTGCCAAAATTGCATTTTGCAGTGTTTTGCGCCGCTGGCCAAATGCCGCTTTTATAAGGCTAAACATCCGCTTTTCCCTTTGCGGTTGCGCTGCCAGCGGCGGCGGCTTTCGCAATTGCAGGTGTATCACCGCGCTTTTCACCTTCGGCGGCGGCATAAAGCTGCCCGCACTAACCGAAAAAGCATACCTTGCCTGCGAATAGTAGCTAACCGCATAGGTAATAGCCCCCGCCTGCCTTGTTCCCGTAGGTGCTGTTATGCGCTCTGCCGCTTCTTTTTGCACCATAACGGTAATAGAATCTATGCAAAGCCCCTCTTCCAGTAGCCGCATTAGTATAGGGCTTGTAATGTTATACGGCAGGTTTGCACACACATGTACAGGCCCCTCAAAATGCTCTGCTATCAGCTGCGCAAGGTCTACCTTAAGCGCGTCCCCCTGCACAACCTCCACATTCTGTACGCCCTGCAGCGTCTCGCTAAGCACAGGCATCAGCCTCGGGTCCACCTCCAGCGCAACAACCTTTTTTGCGCGCGCTGCCAGCTCCTGCGTAAGCGTGCCAAACCCAGGGCCAATCTCCAGCACATTGCTCTGCGCGTCTATCTGCGCCACATCGCATAGCTTTGGGCATATTCCTGGGTTTGTTAAAAAATTCTGGCCAAACCCCTTTGCCATTGAAAAGCCATGCTTTTTACACAAAGCTTGAATAACCGAACGGTCGGTTAAGCGATACACCGGCGTGCCTCCCTATTTTTTCGCATTGTATATACTATATCATGTTGTAGCCACAATTTCCACATTGTTGCACAGCAGCGCCCCGCTCGCTATACTGTAATTAAGAACATAAAAAGGGGGTGTATGCCATGCAGTGGGGCGATAACATTCAGTTTCTTAAAGGCGTAGGGCCTCAGCGTGCAAAGCAGTTCGAAAAACTCGGCGTGTCCACAGCAGGCGACCTTTTGCGCCTTTTCCCCCGCACCTATATAGACTACTCAAACCCCACCCCCATCTCCGCCGCGCCGTTCGACGCTCCCTGCGTTGTGCAGGCCGAAATACTCGCCAAGCACGCAGGCGTGCGGGTTAGCGGCGGGCGCACCATCTTTAAGGTAGACGCCGCCGACGCCACAGCCTCGCTCGAGATTGTTTTTTTCAATAATCCCTACGGCGTAAAAAAATTAGAGGTCGGCCAAAGCTACCGCTTTTACGGCAAGCTTGGCGGCGGCTTTTCCTCGCGTAGCCTAATCTCGCCCGTTTTTATAGCCGCAAACGCCGCCGCGCCGCTAACCGCCGTATATCCTTTAACCGAAGGCCTCAGCAACTATGCCGTCTCTCGCTGTGTGGCCTCTGCACTAGAGCAGGTAACCGCCCTGCCAGAGCCTCTGCCAAAAGAGCTTTTGCAGCTCCACAAAATGCCCGATATAAAAACCGCGCTCTCGGCCATTCACCTACCCACCAGCCAAAGCGATGCCACCGCCGCGCGCCGCCGCTTTATTTTTGAAGAGCTTTTCTGCCTGCAACTCGGCATGCTTTTACTTCGCGGGCGCAATACTGCCGCCGCAGGCGCCCCCATGAAAGCGATAGACCTAGGGCCTTTTGTGCGCTCGCTGCCCTTCACCTACACAAACGCTCAGGCCAAAGCCGCGCAAGAAATATGCGCCGACATGTGCGCCCCCACCCCCGCAAACCGCCTTTTGCAGGGCGATGTTGGCAGCGGCAAAACCGCCGTTGCCGCCGCAGGCATATACACCGCCGCCAAAAACGGCTACCAAAGCGTGCTCATGGCACCCACAGAAATCCTTGCAAAACAACATGCCGAAACACTGCAAAAACTTTTTGCCCCGCACGGCATCTCGGTAGCTCTGCTAACAGGTAGCGTAAAAGGCAAGGCCCGCACCGCTGTTTTAAAAGCCATTGCCGGCGGCGAGGCCACTCTGGTGGTTGGCACCCACGCCGTACTTAGCGAGCCTGTGCAGTTTGCAAAACTCGGCTTTGCGGTAACCGACGAACAACACCGCTTTGGTGTACGCCAGCGCGGCCTGCTGGCAGGCAAAGCCACCCGCCCACACCTGCTGGTAATGAGCGCCACCCCCATCCCTCGCACACTGGCGCTGCTTATGTTTGGCGATCTCGACATTAGCATAATAAACGAGCTTCCCCCGGGCCGCACCCCTGTAAAAACCCGCATAGTCCCCGTCGAAAAACGGGCCGACATGTTCGGCTTTTTAAAGCAGCAGGTCAAAGAGGGCCGCCAGGTATACATCGTATGCCCGCTTATAGACGAAAACCCAGACGAAGCCTCCTCTGCGGCCGAGCTACAAGCAGCCACACAGTATGCCCGGCAGATAGCCACCCCGCTTTTGCCCGGCGTAAACGTAGGGCTTATGCACGGCAAACTCAAAGCCGCCGAAAAGGCCGAGATAATGCGCGCTTTTAAAGAACGCGAGATAGACGTGCTGGTTTCCACCACCGTTATCGAGGTAGGCGTAGACGTACCAAACGCCTCGGTAATGGTAGTTGAAGACGCCGAGCGCTATGGCCTTTCGGCACTGCACCAACTGCGAGGGCGGGTGGGGCGCGGCTCTGCCGAAAGCTGGTGCTTTTTGGTGTCCGGCCACACAGGCAGCGCCGCCCAGCAGCGCCTGCAATACCTGTGTACCACCCAAGACGGCTTTGCCGTAGCTAGGTACGACCTTGAAACTCGCGGCCCGGGCGACTTTTTCGGTAGCCGCCAGCACGGCCTGCCCACCCTGCGCATAGCCAGCCTTTCGGCCGATTCCGAAACGCTGCAAGCCGCGCAACAACAGGCCACCGCCACCCTTAAGCAAGACCCCAAACTCCAGCTCCCACAACACACCGCCCTCGCCGAAGAGGTTGTGCGCCTTTTCCAAAACAGCGCTGTGATGAACTAAATTTCCACCGCGCCGCCGCCTTACCCCCCCCTGCGATACCATAGCTTTTACCCACCGCCGTATCACACCCACACAAAAAAGCGAGGACATAATGAAAACTCCCCCTTTTCGCAAGCCCCTATTCAGTAAATTCACAATCGCAAAATTAGCTATTCGCATCATCGGCCCGCTGCGCATCCTTGCGCTTATTTTAGGCGCATGCATCGGCTTTTTGCTTGGAATGCACGCCACAAAAAAACAATACGGCATTCCCGAGTAGCCACCCCCTTTACCTTAAGCGTTAGGGAATAAAACGAACCCGTTTTTTATTTAGCCAAAAGCCCAAAAACTGCGTCAGTGCGCCTCAGCAAGGCGCAAGCCTTACAGCGCCGCACTTTCTTATTTTAGAACTTTTGGCGGTATAAAAAATTTGCAAAACCTACCACCTGCAAATTTTTGCGGTAGATAAGGCAGACGAGCTAGTAATACTTGGTGTATTGCGAGTGAGGATAACGCAATATCCCACGAAAATTGGCCGTGGTAGGCGTGGTTCGTTTACTCCCTAACGCTTAGGCAGCGCAGTAGCGCCGCCTTTTTTTATTCCATCTTTTTCCAAAAAATACACCCCATTTTATATCCGTACTTCTTCTTGTTTTGACAAGCAATATGCGGTATAATATATCCAAAATATTGTATAATGCTCTACATGTACCCACAATATGTAGCAATTTGTCGCCCGTACGGTGTTTCCAAAAAAACCGTGCAAAACCCTGCGAAAGGAGGCCTTTGCGGATGGACTATATCCTTGGCATGTCCGGCTCCGACAATACCACCACCGTAAATATAGCCTCCATCACAGGCGTTGTGCTACAGCACTTCACCGTTGGGCCCATCAGCCTGCACTTTGCCGACGAACAAACGGTTACACACAACCTTGCCGAAGCTTTTGTTATGGCCCAAATGGCGGGCTACCCTGTGCGCAGTTGCAAGCAGGTGTGCCTTGGCATTGCAGGCATGCCCACAAACATCTCCGCTCTGCCCACCCCACACGTATCGGCGCTTCGCGACGTTGTACGCCGCTGCGGCTACATGGGCGACACCATGCTGCTCTGCAACGAGCAGATAGCCCTTGCAGGCGCCCTAAGCGGCAAAAAAGGCGCCATACTGCTCGCAGATAACACCTCTGCGTGCTTTGGCCAAAACACCGCCGGTGCACACCACCGCACAGGCGGCCTTGGCACCCTTGCCGACGACGACGGTAGCGCCTACGCCATAGGCCGCGAGGTTCTGCGTGCTGTAGCCCGTGCAAGCGATGGCCGCGGTAAGCCCACCCAGCTCACCACACACATCTACCGCAAGTTTCGCCTGCCCAGCGCTACCGAGCTTGCCCGCCTTATGCGCAGCGCTACAATCTCCCACGACGAAATCTGCTCGCTGGCCGACCTTCTTCCGCTAGCCTGCGGGGCTAAAGACCCGGTAGCCCTCAATATTGTAAGCACTACCTCAGCCCAGCTGGCCAGCCTTGTTGCGCCGGTTGTCACACGCCTTCGGCTGCAGCAGGGTGTACTGGCGGTGGCAGGCAAGGTGCTACTAAACGACGCCTACATCGGCATTGCCTTCAAAAAAACCATGGCAGAGCAGTTCCCGGAGCTTTCCTGCGTGCCCCCTCTTAGCGACAGCGCCGCAGGCGCCGTACTTTTAGCCAAAGAGCGGCTGGCTCTGCGTGGCTACCCGTCCTAAAGCGTCGGCCACTTTCCCACCCCGGCTACATAAGGCGTATTCACGCCCGCGCCACTTTAAAGCCTAAACCCCATACACTAAAAGCGGCGGCCAACACAGGCTGCCGCTTTTACAACACTTTAAATGGAGGCCCGCATGACATTCGAACAAGCAATCTACCACTGGGTAGCGCAAATACCCCGCGGCTATGTTGCCACCTACGGCCAGCTGGCCTTTTTAGCAGGCGGGCCGCGCCTAGCACGCAAAGCCGGCAAGGCTATGTCCCAAGCCCCGCCGCACATTCCCTCCCACCGTGTTGTCAATAGTACAGGGCGCACCGTTCCTTTCTGGCCACAGCAGCGCCAGCTTTTGCAAGCCGAGGGCGTGCAGTTTACCCAAAGCGGCCGTGTAGATATGCGCCGCCATCGCTGGCAACCGCTGTAACCCCCGCTTTTTTTTGCGCTAGCTTTATTACACACCAAAAACCAAAAGCAACCGATGTGAAACCTCACATCGGTTGCTTTTTATTAGCTAAAACATGCTGCCGTTTAGCGCTCGCGCCCTTAGCCCTTGCCTCCAAACAACTTTTTCCTAAAGCTATCCAGCTTTTCTTTCTGCTTTTGCGGCAGTGTACCCAAAATAAGCAGCGCAACCCCTACCACATACCCAATCCCAAGTACAACCTCGTTTATCACCCAAAGCTGCTGCGCCAGCACAAGCGCCGCCAACAAAAACCCACCTATAATCTTCATCCCGTTTATCCTCCCTGCGGTATCATGTTCAAAATCGCCTGCGCCGTGCCATATGCTGCTGCATATATACCATCTGTGCTGGTACTTTCATAATAGTGCTGCGGGTTTACCAGCATCCCGTATTCATACAGCACCGCGGGGCACAAGGTCGTGCGTGTTACGCTGTAGTAGCCCCAGGTCGCGTCGTCGCCCCTGCGCCCTGTAGCCTCGCGCATCTCATCCATAAGGCTCTGCGCAAAACCTGCCGAGGGCGGTACGCTGTACGGATGATAATAAAAACTTAGCATATAATCACGCTCGCCAAGGTCGATATACCCATCCAGCCCGTCGTGATGCACCGATATAAAAAAGTCCGGCTTAAGCTCGGTTATAACCGCCAGCCGCTCGCTGGTAGACGGGTTCAAATCGTCCTCGCGGGTAAAACTAACGGTTGCCCCCAGCTGCCGCAAACGGTACGCAATAGCCTGCGAAAGCGCAAGGTTAATATCCTTTTCGTGCGGGTACCCCGCCTGCCCCGCAATGCCCACCGCCCCGTAGTTAGAGCCTGCGGTTTGCTGGCCATGCCCTGGGTCCAGCAGTACATGCACGCCCTCCAGCGGCCTTAGCACATCTTCTCCCAGCTCAGGCACTTTTTTAATAAACAGCCTTGTTTGCCCGTTTTCATACTCTATGTTGTAGCCCCAAATACCCTCGGTTTGTAGCGTTAGTATTGTAGCATTTTCCTGCTGCTGTACCACCGCCGAGCTAACGTACCCGCTGGCAAATCCCTCTGCCAGCTCAAAGCTCGTGTCATACATTGTCACCGCCAGCTCGCCGCTATTGTCGTCATACTCAATATACGCCGCAGGCGCGCCGCTACCCTCAAATACTATATACTCGCCCTGCTCGTGCGGCTGCGCGCTAAGGCCTGTAAAACTGCTCTGCGCATCATCTATAAAACTGCAGTTTGTTGCAAACACCCAGTCCCCACTGGTAATTTGATACGCCTCCACATAACTGCTACCGTTATAAAACTCCACGCTATTTTGCACCACCGCCGTAGCACCTATCGTGAAGGTTTCATTCATAGAGGCTGTGTTGGTGTAGTCTTCAAGCGCGCTGGCTATCTGGCTTTCTATGCGTATCGCCTGGCCTACTTCTATGTTGGCAGTGGGGGGCTCCTCTGGCTCTGCTTCGGGCACTACCACGGTGGTTCCACTGCCTGTTCCGCCGCCGCTAACTGCCGTGTACCCTCTGGTTACAACCTTCACCATCTCGTCTCCACCATTTGTAAACACAAAGTAGTTGTCGCCCTCCGCCAGCGCCACATATACTCCAAACGCACCGTTTGGCGCACGGTCGCTCACCTCGGCACCGTTCATTAGTAGCGGCTCGTTTGGGTTGCTGTGCCCTGTAATGTATACATTCTCCCACGTCAGTACACTGCCCACCTCTGGGTAGGTAACCTCCAGATACTGCGGTATATCAAACCCGCTCGGCATGTCGTAACCCTCCACAAACGCAAGCGCACTGCCCAGCAACGCAAACTGGCTTTGCGGCTGCTGCGCCTGCGGATAGCTGCCCAGCAGATACCCCGTTTGCTCCCCTGCGCTTTGCGCCGCTGTAAAAAACACCAGCCCGTCACTATCGGTATGCACATCACTTTGCGGCGTAATAATAATTCCCTCGCCGGCCGCCGCCGCAATATCCTCATAAAGCGTATAGCTTGGCTCAAAATACAGCATTACATGCTCCAGCACGCCTTCCTGCTGTAAAACACTTGCCATATCAGGGCTTAGCCCTCCATGCTCGCCACCCGCCATCGCCGCTAGCTCCGCACCACTTTCTCCGCCCTCAATCGCCGTGCTCAGCTGGCGCACCATACTGCTAAGCCCCTCTTCAAACCCAGGCTGCTCCGCCTCTTGCCGGCCTTGCAGCACAATGCCTGCTATCGCATATTTTTCAGGCAGCGCCGCAAGGCTCTGCACCAAAATCTGGCGGTACTCCTCGTCCGCCGCCGAAAACTCGTCAGCACCCGCAAGCTCTATCGCCTGCTGCACTGCCTCTCCCTGCGCCAGCGCCGAGTAGTTATCTGCTCCATACGGGTCTACCTGTATCCACAGCTGTATCTCCCGCCCGTGCATCACTTCGCATAAAACTTCAAGCGGGTCAAACTCTCCAAGCGTTCCGTCCTGCTCGGCCACACCCTCGGCCGCAGGGAATATCTCATCCCTCCACCAAACGCTCAGCCCCTGCTTTGCATCAAATATTATAGTGTTTATGCCCTGCTCACTTGCAAAGTCGGCCGCCTGCGTAAAGTACTCTCGCATCGCCTCTTCTTCTGTGTCACTTGGCGCTTGCAGTCCCATTGCACGCACCGGCCCTTCAAACCTATAGGCCTCTTGCGCCCTTGCAAACATCCCGCTCGCACCACCCAGCGCCACAAAAGCAACCACCGCCGCCAACACAACCACCAGCGCCAGCACCAAGGCAAACAGCCCCCCGCTCCACCTTTTCTTTTCGCTGTTAAACTCGTTTTGCATGCAAAGCCTCCTGCCGCGCACCCACTCTGCGCACCCAATATCTTTTTAACAACCCGCCGCTATTATACCACAACCACCGTCATATAAACACAAACTATACAGTCCCTCAAACCTGCGCCCGCGCGCCCCAGCAAAGCAGCTGCGCTGCGCCCTCATCACCTAAAATTTCTCAAAAACCCTGCCGCCCACATCCGCTTTGCAATTTTGCCTCGGCAGTTTTTGCAGCAGCGCCTTTAGCCCTGCGGCTCGCTCTGCACAAGATACGGCGCAAACATATGCGCTTTTGTGCGCTCTAGGCTAACTTCGTAATATACGCCATCCTCCCTAAAGTCTTCGCACATCACCGTGCCATAACTACGTAGCGTGTCTGCCAGCCCCAGCTTTGTGTATGGCAGTAGCATCTGCAACCTACACATCCGCTCGCCCAGCGCCTCGGCCATAGCCTCCTGCAACCGCTGTAGCCCCTGCCCCGTCTTGGCAGATACCCCCATCGCCGCCCCATCAAACAACACCACCCCCGGTACCTTGTCCACCTTGTTATACACCGTTATGCGTGGCGTTTGTGCCGATATCCCAAGCTCGCTTAGCACCTCCTCGGTAACGGCCAGCTGGTTTGCGCTTTGCTCGTCTGCCGCGTCGCACACCATCAGCAATAGGTCTGCATACTTTGCCTCTTCCAGCGTGCTTTTAAACGCCTCCACAAGGTTGTGCGGCAGGCGAGACACAAACCCTACAGTGTCCACCAGTACAGCCGTCTGCCCGTCTGGTAGCACCATGCGCCGCGCGGTTGGGTCCAGCGTTGCAAACAGCATGTCCGCCTGCATAATATCGCTTCCGGTCAGCGCATTCGCCAGGCTAGACTTACCCACGTTGGTATACCCCACCAGCGCAACCAACGGCACGCCGCTTTTCTCTCGCCCTTTGCGTGTCTCATCCCGCCTGCTCTTCATCTCTTCCAGCCGCTTTTTCAGCATGGCAATGCGCCCTCTAATGTATCGGCGGTCGTACTCCAGCTTTGTTTCACCGCCGCCACGTCGTGCGCCGCCGCCGCCACCGCCGCCGCCGCCCTGGCGCGACAAACTCGTGCCGTGCCCTGCAAGGCGCGGCAGCCTGTATTCCAGCATGGCAAGCTCTGTTTGGGTTTTGCCCTCATGGGTGTGCGCCCTACTGCTAAATATCTCTAAAATAAGCATGGTTCGGTCCAGCACAGGTATGTTCAGCTTTTTTTCTATGTTTCGTAGCTGGCTGCCCGAAAGCTCGCCGTCAAACACAGCCACCTGCACATCTAAATTTTCAGCCAGCTGTGCCGCCTCTTCCAGCCGCCCTGTTCCCAGCACGGTTGCGGGCTCTGGCCTATCCCGCTTTTGCATTACCTGCGCCACAGGCTCCATCCCGTTTGCCTCCACCAATGCCCATAGCTCGTCCATACTGCGCTCAGCATCATACCTTCCGGTATCTATCGCCAGCAAAATTGCGGTTTGCGGCGCCTCAAACACAAGGTTTTCTTCGTGCTGCTTCTCTTCGTGCTGCTTCTCTTCATGCTGCAAAAAAATATCAGGCCGCTCTTCTATTATGCTCTCCTCCTTCGCCCCTGCACCCCTGCTTGACATAGGCATGCACAAAGCATAGACTTAAACTATACAATATATACTATATTCAAGCTCACGGCTAGCTGTGCAAGCCAAATAAACCATCCTACATATTATTCATACTATACATTATAATGCCACGGGCTTATCATTTCCACCCGTGCAACCACACAAGAGGGTATAAAATGGCCGCAAAACTTTTTATTCAGCGCACCGTAGCCGATTTCGCACCCGGTTTTTTTCAGCACACCGTGGTAGAAAACGGCTGTGTACAACTAAAACGCGAAAACGCTTTCTTCCCCGAAGTCGGCACATACACCTGCCCCATATTTAATAGCGAGCCTTTTTTCAGCCTTATCCCCAGCTGGAACGCCGACACCCCAAAAGGCACTGCCATAGAGGTACAGGTACGTGTAAACGTGGGCGGCCGCTGGAGCAGCTGGCTTAGCTTTGGCCGCTGGAGCCCGTACTCGCGCGGCGAGGCCACAGCCCCTTTGCAGGACGATACCGCCACAATAGACGGCGAATTTTTAAACCTAGCCGAAGGCAGCGCCCCGGCCGAGGCCGCGCAGATGCGTGTTTTACTCTTCTCGCAAAACCCCTCGCTAACGCCCAAGGTACGGCTTTTGGCCTTCTCGCCAAACGTCACACACCAGCAGCAACAAGAAACCCCGGCATTCAGCCGCGTGTTAAACATGCCCTCCTACTCCTGCCAAACGCGCGAGCCTGCGCTGGCGCACCGCATTGCAGGTGCCACCAGCCTTACCATGCTCATAAACCGCTGGGGCCAAGACCTTCTTCCCGAAGAGGTAGCCCGCACGGTATACCATAGCCCCAGCGGCCGCTACAGCAACCTTGCCTTCCTGTGCGCAGGCGCTTCTGCCTACGGATTTTCCAGCCACATTCGCTACGCAGGCATCTCCGCCCTGCGCACCGAAATTTGGCAGGGGCGTGCTGTGGCCGCGCGTGTCTACTATCAAGCGCCGTCGCTCTCCTCCGAAGAGCAAACCGAGCTACAACATCTTCCGGTAATGCCCGGCGCCACCACCACCAGCCACGGCCACCTTGTGGTGGTATGCGGTTTCACCCTGCAAGAAGGCACCGAGATGGTTGTTATGCACGACCCCCTTGCAGAGCATAACGACACCGCCCACATCACCCTGCCGCTGGCTACATTTTGCGAAATTTACACAGGCATTGCGCTGTTTATGTCGGCAGGGCCTAAAGACGCAGGCTACGCCCGCCCCACCCGCACGCTAGCCCGCCTTGAAATAAAAGACAACCTGCTTTATCTATACGAGGGCGAACGCCAGCTTATTCCCCAAACCGAAAAGGACGAAACCCTGCACCCCGCCACGCTGTGCTACACACTAAGCGACGGCATTGCCTATGCAAGCCAAGCGCAAAAAACCTTCTACTATCCTGTGCAAGACGCCGAGGGCCTTGTGCATTTCGAGCTTGCCAAGGCGGCCGGCCGCCGCCTAACAGTATACTTTGTGGCCTCGGCCGGCCGCTGCTGGGTTGCCGAAACTCTGCTACCTCAGCTCCCCGCCACCACCGAAGCCCCGCTTTCGTCATAGCTCGCGCATCCTATCTGCTATCACAAAGGGTAAAAGTACCCTCGCCCGCCTTGGCCACCTGCCAAGGCATATTTTTTTGCAAGCCCCCGTGCACACCGCTAAATAAAACAAGAAACCCGGCAACCATACGGCTGCCGGGCAGGTTTAGCTTAGGTTTTATGCAGGCTGCACATTGATAGCGCGCAGTTTGTCAGCATTTTTCGGGTCTTGCTCTACGTCATAGGTAACGTGCTGGCCCTCTTGCAGAGTTTTGAAGCCGTCTACCATGATGCTGGAGAAATGCACAAATACGTCGTCGCCGCCTTCATCGTTAGAGATGAAGCCATAACCTTTGCTCTCGTTGAACCATTTTACAGTACCTTTATTCATCAAAGATACCTCCTTAAAGTAATTGTATTTCTCCTGCCGCGTAAAAAAATCGCACTCCTGCTGCAAGTCATGAACCGTACTCATGATTTACAACAAAGTGCAAAATCAGGTCGTCGTACATTCAAAACACTAGGGGCATTATACCACCCCTATTTTAGAATGTAAAGGGGTTTTCCTCTTTTCAAATACATCAAAGTGTAGAAAAACCTTCTTTAAAACCCTTAAACTATCAGCACTATGCCCACTCTTTTATCAAAAACTTTCCCTGCCATACGCCCGCCTGCGCGCGCGCACCGCCCCTCCAAAACAGCATTCTTTCTCCACCGCCGCCAAACCTTGTTTTAGCTCCTCACCCCCACATATTGTAAAAACGCGCTGCTTATCCCACACCCTCTGCTACACCTAGTGCAAACAATGTTAGCTTTTCCCCACTGCTTTCACGCAAACCGATAAATTCAACCCACGGCAAAATAATTATTTTTATATTATTTTTACTTGTTTTATTTTGTTTTTTACGCACAAAAATCTCCGAAACCTTTTTCACCGATTTCGGAGATTTATTTTTTTATTTATGCAAAATCTATACCAAAATTGCAGCCCCGCCAACAATATCCTCGCTTCTGGCAGCAAGCAGCGGCCTCACAATCCCACTAAGATACTGCTCAACCTGGCTTGGCGCGCGGCCCACATAGTCGTGTGGGTTTTGTAGCGCCGCCAGCTCGTCTGCGCTTAGCCCAAAGCTCTGGTCTGCCGCAATAAGCTCCAGCAGGTTGTTTGGCAGCCCCTCCTGTTTCACCCTGTGCGCCGCCGCTTGGCTGTGCTCTCGCAGCTGTTCGTGCAGCTGCTGGCGGTCGCCCCCTTTTTTCACAGCACGCATCATAATATTCTCTGTAGCCATAAACGGTAGCTCTGCCGCCACGCGCGCCTCCACTACCTTTGGGTACACCACCAGCCCGTCGCACACATTCAGCAAAAGGTTCAGTATTGCGTCGGTTGCCAAAAACGCCTCGGCTATTGCCACACGCTTGTTTGCGCTGTCGTCCAGCGTGCGCTCAAACCACTGGTTTGCAGCTGTTGCGGCGGGGTTCATCGCATCTGCCATCACATACCTCGCCAGCGCACATATCCGCTCGCTACGCATCGGGTTGCGCTTGTACGGCATAGCCGACGAGCCTATCTGGTGCTTTTCAAACGGCTCTTCCATCTCTTTAAAGTTCTGCAAAATCCTCATGTCGCTCGCAAACTTGTTTGCGCTCTGCGCAAGGCCCGACAGCGCAGTAACCACAAAATAATCCACCTTGCGGGAGTATGTTTGCCCGCTTACAGGCACAACCTTTTCCATGCCCATCTCTTTTGCAATGTGCTGTTCCACCCGCTCTATCTTCTGCTCATCGCCTGCAAAAAGCTCCACAAAACTGGCCTGGGTGCCGGTGGTGCCTTTGTTGCCCAAAAGCGCCAGATTATCAAGCCTATTTTCCACCTCTTCAAGGTCCATCACAAACTCGTTCAGCCACAGCGTAGCGCGCTTGCCCACGGTTGTCAGCTGTGCCGGCTGCAGGTGGGTATATGCCAGCGCAGGCAGGTCTTTATACTGCTGTGCAAATTCGCCAAGCAGGCTAATAACGCCCAGCAGCTTGCTTCTCACCAGCTGCAACGCCTGCCGCATCACCAAAATATCGGTGTTGTCGCCCACATAGCAGCTGGTAGCCCCAAGGTGAATAATCCCCTTAGCCGCAGGGCACTGCAAGCCATACGCCCAAACATGCGCCATAACGTCGTGGCGCACCTCGGCCTCGCGCTTTTGCGCCTCTTCGTAGTTTATGTTGTCCACATTCGCCTCTAGCTCGGCAATCTGCTCGTCGGTAATGTTAAGCCCCTCTGCCTGCTCGGCACGTGCCAGCGCCACCCAAAGGCGCCTCCAGGTACAAAATTTATTGTCTGGCGAAAAGATATACTGCATCTCTTTCGATGCATACCTTGTTTGAAAAGGTGAAACATAGCGCTCGTAGCTCATGTAAGCCTCCTTAAATTTTGTGCTGTGGGTTATGCGCAGTTTAAGCAAAAACGCCTCGCCCTTTTGCCAATGTTGTTAGCAAAAATATCAGTTTTAGCGCAAAAATCCTGCCGCCAAAATTGTTTATTACAACAAATAATACCCAACGCCGCCCTCAAACAGCCGCTGAAACTTATTACCCTGCACATTTTTATACAGCCCCTCGCCTGCCCGCTCGGTATGGCCCATCTTGCCAAGTATCCGCCCGTCTGGGCTGGTAATAGCCTCTATGGCCATACAGCTTGCATTGGGGTTGTAGCGCACGTCCATCGTTGGCGCACCTGTAAGGTCAACATACTGCGCGGCTATCTGCCCTGCGCCGGCAAGCTCTTCCAGTTCCTCGACGCTCGCCACAAACCGCCCCTCGCCATGGCTAATTGCAATGGTATGCACTGCGCCCACCTTTTCCATGGCAAACCAAGGCGATAGGTTAGACGCTATTTTTGTGTTCACCAGCATGCTCTGGTGGCGCCCTATTGCGTTAAACGTAAGCGTTGGGCTATCTTTTTTTAGCGGCGCAATCTGCCCATACGGCAAAAGCCCCAGCTTAACCAGCGCCTGAAACCCGTTGCATATTCCCAGCATAAGGCCGTCGCGCTTTTGCAGTAGCTCGTGCACTGCCTGCTCCACCTGCGGCGCACGAAACAGCGCGCATATCAGCTTTGCACTGCCCTCAGGCTCATCGCCGCCGGAAAACCCGCCCGGCAGTACCACCATCTGGCTTTGGCCAATGCGCCGTGCCAGCTCGTTGGCGCTTTGGGTTACGTCTTTTGGGGTAAGGTTTCGCACCACAAAAATATCCGCCTCGCCGCCTGCCCTGTGTAGCGCCCGCGCCGTGTCATACTCGCAGTTTGTACCGGGAAACACAGGTATTAGCGCGCGCGGCTTTGCCAGCTTTACGGCTGGCGCTATGCGCTCATGCTCCAGTATCTCAAAGCGCACATCCCGCACCTCTTCGTCAAACGACGGGCTAAGGCTCTGGTACACAGGCTCTAGCTTTTGTTGCCAGGCCTGCTGTATCGGCATAAGCTCCACCGTCTCTTGCACTGTTTTAAACGCATACTGCCCTGCTGTATACCCCAGTAGCTCGCCCTCGTCTGCATCGCCGTCCAGCTCTACCACAAAGCTACCAAACGCAGGCGCAAACATCGCTTTTGCATCAATTTTATCTTCCAGCTCAAAGCCTACCTTGTTACCAAGACACATCTTAAACAGCGCCTCTGCCACACCGCCAGCGCCCACAGCATATACCGCCAGCGCCTTTTTTTCTTCTATAAGCCGCTGCAGCTGCGCCGCTACCTGCTTAAAGCTCTCTGCCTGCGGCACAATACCGCCGTCTGTTTTTGGCCGCAGTAAGGCCACACGGCTTAGCGGTAGCTGAAACTCGTTTGGCACTATGTTATCCACATCTGCGTGCCCCACCGCAAAGCTCACCAGCGTTGGCGGCACATCCAGCTCTTCAAAACTGCCCGACATCGAATCTTTACCGCCAATAGCTCCTACCCCCAGCTCCAGCTGGGCACGCAATGCACCCAGCAGCGCCGCAAACGGCTTGCCCCAGCGCAAAGGCTCGCTGCGCAGCCGCTCAAAATACTCCTGAAAACTCAGCGTTATATCCTCAAGCGCAAACCCGCTTGCCAAAAGCTTTGCCACGCTATGCAGTACCGCAATGTACGAGCCATCGTGGGGGTTTTGCTCGCTCACATAAGGGTCAAAGCCAAACGCCATACCTGCGCAGGTGGTGGTTTCGCCGTCTACAGGTATCTTCATTACCATGGCTTGCGCAGGCGTTAGCTGCTGCCTGCCGCCAAACGGCATCAGCACGCTGGCCGCACCAATTGTGGAGTCAAACTGTTAGCCAACCCCATTTTTGCTACAGCGGTTCAAATCCTGCGCCATGTTCATAAACAGCTCGGCAAGCGTATCGCCCTGCGGCATCTCAAGCTGTACATTCGGCATGGCCGCCACCCGTACGTTTGCATGGCGCTCAGCACCGTTAGAGTTCAAAAACTCGCGCGATAAATCCGCCACCACACTGCCCTGCCAGCACATAACCAGCCGTGGGGCGGCCGTTATCTCGGCCACCTGCGTTACCTCTAGGTTTTCCTCTGCCGCCATCTGCATAAATTGCGGCACATCGTTTTTTGCTACCACAACAGCCATGCGCTCTTGGCTTTCGCTAATGGCAAGCTCGGTGCCGTCCAGCCCGTCGTACTTTTTAGGCACAGCGTCTAGGTTAACCTTAACGCCGTCTGCCAGCTCGCCAATAGCAACCGACACTCCCCCGGCCCCAAAGTCGTTACACCTACGAATAAGGCGGGTAGCCTCTCTGTTACGAAACAGCCTTTGTATCTTCCGCTCCTGCGGCGCGTTGCCTTTTTGCACCTCTGCGCCACAGCTCTCAAGGCTTTCTGTCTTGTGCGCTTTGGAAGAGCCGGTAGCTCCGCCACAGCCGTCGCGGCCGGTGCGCCCGCCTATAAGTAACACGGCGTCGCCCGCCTGTGGCACCTCGCGGCGCACCGCGTCACACGGCACAGCCCCCAGCACAGCGCCAATCTCCATGCGCTTTGCAATATATCCCGGGTGGTACAGCTCGGTAACCTGCCCGGTTGCAAGGCCTATTTGGTTACCGTAGCTGGAGTACCCATCGGCCGCCGCTTTGCATATTTTGCGTTGCGGCAGCTTGCCGGGCAGCGTGTCGCCCATTGGCGCAAGCGGGTTGCCTGCACCGGTAACACGCATTGCGCCAAATACATACCCGCGGTTTGCCAGCGGGTCGCGTATAGCACCACCAATACAGGTGGCCGCCCCACCAAACGGCTCTATTTCGGTGGGGTGGTTATGCGTTTCATTCTTAAAAAGCAGTAGCCACTGCTGCTTATCACCATTGTTGTCCACAGGTATTTCCACACTGCAGGCGTTAACCTCGTCGCTCTCGTCAAGGTTTTTCAGCCCGCCTCGCGCGCGTATAGCCTTTGCACCTATTGTGCCAATATCCATCAGCGTCTGCGGCTTGTCTGGGCGGTTGGCATATAGCTCTTCACGCAGTTTTTTGTATATCTCATAGCTGCGTTTTGTTTTTTCGTCTTCTATAACTATGTCTTGCAGTATTGTGCCAAATGTTGTGTGGCGGCAATGGTCGCTCCAGTAGGTGTCTATCATCCGCAGTTCGGTTATGGTGGGCTGGCGGCCCTCTGCCTTAAAATACTCACGGCAAAACTCAAGATCGGCGGCGTCCATTGCCAGTGCATACTCGTCAATAAACGTTAAAATATCCTGCTTGCCCATCTCGGTAAATCCGCTTAGCACAGCCACCGGCGGCGGGCTTGGGTAGGCCGCACGCAAAGTATCAGGCACTTCAAGCGCCGCCTCGCGCGCCTCCACAGGGTTTATTAAATGGCGCTTTGCCGCCTCGTACTGCTGCTGCGATATCTGCCCTTGCATCAAATAAACCTTAGCGCTACACACCACCGGCCGCTCGCCTTGGCTAATAAGCTGTACGCACTCTGCGGCCGAGTTTGCCCTTTGGTCAAACTGCCCCGGCAGATACTCCACCGCCAGCACATGCTCTGCAGTGGGTAGCTCGGTGTACACCGTGTCCACAGGCGGCTCGGAAAACACTGTGGGTATGGTAGCCTCAAACAGCTCTTGGCTAATACCCTCCACGTCGTAGCGGTTTAAAATTCGCAAGCCCATAAGGCCGCGAATGCCCAGCATCTGCGTTAGCTCTTGCCGCACTGCCGCTGCTTCCACTGCATATTCTGCCTGTTTTTCCACATACACTCGGTAAACCATCTATTCACTCTCCAGTGCGGTTTTGCCAATATCATTTCTGTAGTGCATATCGGTAAACGATATCTCTCCCACAGCCTTATACGCCAGCTGTAATGCGCCCTCAAGGCTCTGCGCCGTAGCGCAAACCCCCAGCACACGCCCCCCTGCGGTAACAACGCCGCCCGCAGCCGCCTTTGTGCCCGCGTGGTACACCTCTGCGCCTTTTATTGCATTTGCGTTTTGCAGGCCTTGTATCTGGTAGCCTGTTTTGTACTCTTGCGGATACCCTCCGCTTGCCAGCACAACACAAGCGCTGGCCGCCTGCGCAAACACAACCTCTTCAGCCGCTAGGCGCCCCTCGGTACACGCCATGCACACCTGTAAAAAATCGCTCTGCAATAGCGGCAGTACCACCTGCGCCTCAGGGTCGCCAAAACGGCAGTTGTATTCTATCACCTTAGGGCCGCCTGCCGTAAGCATTAGCCCAAAATATAAACATCCTTTAAACGGCGCGCCCTGTTGCGCCATAGCGGCCATGGTGGGCTCAAATATTGTGCTCATGCACTGCTGTGCTATCTCGGCTGTGTAGTACGGGTTTGGCGCTATAGCGCCCATGCCGCCGGTGTTTAGGCCTTTATCGCCGTTTAGCGCACGCTTGTGGTCCATGCTGCTCACCATCGGCACCACAGTTTTGCCATCGCAAAACGCCAGCACACTCACCTCTGGCCCCTGCAAAAACTCCTCCACAACTACCTGCTGGCCGGAGCTACCAAACCTATTCTCCTCCAGCATCTCCCTCAGCGCTTTTTCGGCCTCGGCCGCATCTTGGCATATAATTACCCCTTTGCCAAGCGCAAGCCCGTCGGCTTTTATCACCACAGGCCACGCCCCGCGCCCGTTAATATACTCCATAGCCTTTTGCACATCACAAAACGTCTCATACTCTGCTGTGGGTATGCCGTTTTGCTTCATAAGGCTTTTGGCAAACGCCTTGCTTGCCTCTATACGCGCAGCAGCAGCTGCCGGCCCAAAAGCCGGTATGCCTTTTGCCATAAGCGCGTCCACCATGCCAAGCGCCAGCGGGTCGTCTGGCGCAACTATAACATAGTCCACATTGTTTGCAGCGCAATATTCTACAGCTTTGTCAATTTCTGTAGCTTTTATTGGCACACATTCTGCCATATCTGCAATTCCGCCATTGCCCGGCAGCGCTACTATCTCGCCGCATTTTTCACTGCGGCGCAGTGCTGTAATAATGGCGTGCTCTCGCCCGCCCGAGCCTATAACAGCAACCTTCATCTGCTTTTCTCTCCCTTGTTTTAGCTATCTGCGCATGCCTCATTTGTGCGCCTGCCAAAAAATATGCTAAACCCTGACTAATGATGAAAAAGCCGTAGCCCCGTAAACGCCATAGCAATGCCGTATTTATCGCATGTAGCAATTACATGGTCGTCTCTAATAGAGCCGCCCGGCTGTGCAATGCACGATACGCCGCTGCGCTTTGCCCGCTCTATGTTGTCGCCAAACGGGAAGAATGCGTCGCTACCCAGCGCAACACCGCCAAGCTGCGCTAGGTACTCACAGCGCTCTTCTTCGCTAAGCGGCTTTGGCTTTTTAGCAAATACAGCCTCCCAGTTTCCGTCCTGCAAAAGCGTGTGCACATCTTCGCCCAAAAACTGGTCTATTGCGTTGTCGCGCTCGGCACGGCCTATGCCGTCTGTAAACTGTAGCCCCAGCACGCTTGGGTGCTGGCGCAGGTGCCAAAGGTCGGCTTTGTTGCCTGCAAGACGGGTGCAGTGTATGCGGCTTTGCTGGCCTGCGCCCACCCCAATGGCCTGCCCGTTTTTCACATAGCACACCGAGTTGCTCTGCGTATATTTCAGCGTTATCAGCGCCACCGTAAGGTCCAGCTTTTCTTCGTTTGAAAGAAATTTATTTTGCGTTGGCATCTCTTCAAACATCTGCGGCGATATAGCCACCTCGTTGCGCCCTTGGCTAAATGTTATGCCAAAAATATCTTTTTTCTCTTCGCTGGGTGGGCGGTAGGCGGGGTCTATCTGCACAATATTATAGCCGCCTTTGCGCTTTTTCTTTAGTATTTCCAGCGCCTCTGGGGTGTAGCCCGGCGCAATAATCCCGTCGCTCACCTCGTTTTGCAAAAGGCGTGCGCATGCGGCGTCACACACGTCCGACAGCGCCGCCCAGTCGCCATAGCTAGACATTCTGTCGGCGCCTCGCGCGCGCGCGTACGCCGCGGCAATATCGCTTAGCTCTATCTCTTCATCCACAAAATAAATCTGGCGTAGCACATCGCTAAGCGGCAGCCCCACTGCGGCACCCGCAGGCGACACATGCTTAAACGATGCCGCCGCCGCCATACCTGTTGCGGCTTTCAGCTCGCTCACCAGCTGCCAGCCGTTAAGCGCGTCCATAAAGTTTATGTATCCCGGCTTGCCGTTTAGCACCTGCAATGGTAGCTCGCCACTGCTCACAGATATCGCCGCAGGCTTTTGGTTTGGGTTGCAGCCGTATTTCAGTTCAAGTTGTTGCATATGAGCCCCCTTAACGCTGTTAAAAAATTACTCTTTGTTATATTTGTTGTAAATTCTTGTTTGCTCTTGGCCCTGCGGCGATATACACCGCACAAAAAGCGATACCTTATTCTGCTCATTCAGGCTCTGCCAAATTTCTTCGCCAAAGCTGTCTATATCGCCGCCAATCTTCACCGCTATAGGCTCGCCACTAAAACTCGGCAGCGGGTTGCCGTCGGCTTGATATGTGCTTATAAAATGCCCTACACCTGCCAGCGGCTGTGGGTACTCGTAAAAAAACCTCTGCGCCGACGCCTCGTTGCCACCTGCACTTTTTAAGATAGACAGCGTATAGCAAAACCCGCCGTCGCTACGCACCAGCTGGCCCGATATTCTGGGGGTAAGGTTTGGTGCGTCCGGCTCAAACGTGCGGGTGCGTAGCGCCGCCTCAAAACTTTCGCCTGCCACTAGGCTGTTATATACCGTGTCGGTTTGGTCGCCGTTTGTAACAATGGTAACATCGCCCGCCTTGCGCACTGGCGTGTAAATAATAAGGCTTGGGTCGGCCAGTTTTGCGGGGTCTGCCGCTTTTGTTTCAATGCCGTCGGCCGTCTTTGCAAAAATTCTGTTTCGCGAGTTCTCACTGCGCCCCATAATAAAATACGCAATGTATGCGTTAGCGCTGCTGTCTACCCCAAGCGTAATCCCACGGCCGGGGTATGGATTTTGCCGTAGCAGATTTGGTAGGTTTTGCGGTTGCATAAATGCTCCTTTCGGTGGTTGGCTTAGGTCATATTTTACAAGAATAAACCCCCTATAGGGTTTAAAAAATCATTTTTTATCAATTTTAAATATTGCATTTCCCTGCATAATTTTATGCCGCTAGGCCCTGCACACATCCGCCATAGCTATATAGCACATATTAAAAGCAGTCGCATTTGTAGCACGCCCGCCACAAAGCTCTTTTCAGCTCGGTTGCTATTTAGCTGTTAGGTGGCAATTCTTTGTGCATTATGAGTGAATGTTAAATATCTTCGCACACCTTTTGCACAGCCGCCGGCAGCAGTACCCACTCGGCCTTTTGCATCACACGCTCTTGCAATGTTTTCGGTGTATCTCCGTCCAGCACCTCTACCGCCTTTTGGGCAATAATTGCGCCGCCATCCACCACCTCATTCACAAAATGCACGGTAGCGCCGCTTATCTTTACCCCTCGGCGCAGTGCCTCTTCGTGCACCTTTAAGCCGTAAAATCCCTCGCCACAAAACGACGGTATCAAGCTTGGGTGCACATTTATTATGCGGTTTTGGTAGCTTTGCAGCATCTGCGGCCCCAGTATACACAAAAACCCCGCCAGCACTACTACATCTACATCATGCTGTGCTAGCGCTTGTGCCAGCGCTGTGTCATACTGCGCCGCCGAGGCATACTGCTTGCGTGGCAGTGTGCAGGTAGGTATACCTGCCTGCTCTGCCCTTTGCAGTGCATACGCCCCCTCGGCCGACGATACCACCACCGCCAGCTGAGCGCTTGGCATCGCCCCGCTATTTTTAGCGTCAATCAGCGCCTGCAGGTTTGTGCCCCCGCCCGACACCAGCACAGCTACCTTTTTCATAACAAAACCTCGCCGTCGCCCGCCACAACTTCGCCCAGCACAAACGGCTCTTCGCCCGCTTTGCGCAGAGCGTCCAGCGCGGCGTTTTGCGCCTGCTTTGGCACAGCAATACACATACCAACGCCCATGTTAAAGGTGTTGTACATGTCGTGTTCGCTTATACCGCCCGCTTTTTGAATAAGCGCAAACAGCGGCGGCGTCTTTAGCGCCGCTTTGTCTATCTTAACGCTTAGGCCGCTTGGTAGCATACGCGGAATATTCTCATAAAATCCGCCGCCGGTAATGTGGGCCAGCCCATGCACCTCGGCAGACGCAAGCAGCGCCTGCACGGCTTTTACATATATGCGTGTAGGCTCCAGCAGTGCCTCACCCAGCGTTTTGCCAAAAAGCTCATCATAGGCCTTGTTTAGCGCCTCTGGGTTTTGCTCCAGCTCAAACACCTTGCGAATAAGCGAAAACCCGTTAGAGTGCGCACCGCTTGATGGCAACGCCAGTATAACATCGCCCGCCTGCACATTCTGCTTGTCCATCATGTTTTGGCGCTCCACCATGCCCACAGCAAAGCCTGCCAGGTCGTACTCATCTTCGCCCATAACGCCGGGGTGCTCTGCCGTCTCTCCACCCACAAGCGCACACCCCGCCTGCACACACCCCTGCGCCACGCCTGCCACAATGGCCTCAATGCGCTCGGGAATGTTCTTTCCGCAGGCTATGTAATCCAAAAAAAACAGCGGCATAGCGCCTGCACACAGTATGTCGTTTACACACATAGCCACACAGTCTATACCAATGGTATCGTGCTTATTCATCCAGTGAGCAATGCGCTGCTTTGTGCCAACGCCGTCTGCCCCGCTCACCAAAACAGGCTGCTGCATACCCGCAACATCCGGCGCAAAAAGGCCGCCAAAACCGCCAATATCGCCTATCACGCCCTCTGTATATGTGCTCTGCACATGCGCCTTTATACGGCGCACCGCCTCGTACCCTGCGGTTATGTCTACTCCTGCGTCGCGGTAACTGCGGCTTTGGCTTTCACTCATGGTTTTCCTCCGTTGCTCTGCGGCTGGCCTATCTCCAGTTTTTGTTCAAACCTGCTTTTGTCTACATTTTGTGCCGGCTTCATAGGATACTGCCCTGTAAAACACCCATCGCAAAAACTCAGCGGACACTCCGGCGCAAGACCGTTCAGCGCCTCTATCGATAGATATCCCAGCGAGTCGGCGCCTATTATTTCGCGTATCTCTTCCACCGTGTGGTTGTATGCAATAAGGTTTTCGCTAGAGTCTATGTCGGTGCCAAAATAGCACGGGTACAAAAACGGCGGACAGCTCAGCAGCATGTGCACCTCTTTTGCCCCTGCCTCACGCAAAAGCTTAATAATCTTTAGGCTGGTGGTGCCGCGCACTATAGAGTCGTCCACCATCACCACCCGCTTGCCTGCCACCGTTGCGGCCAGTGGGTTTAGCTTTATGCGCACGTCGTTTTCGCGCTGGGCTTGGTTTGGCGCAATAAATGTGCGGCCAATATATTTGTTTTTCAAAAAGCCTATACCGTAGGGTATTCCGCTTGCCTGCGCATAGCCAAGCGCGGCGTCCAGCCCCGAGTCCGGCACGCCTATAACAACATCTGCCTCCAGCGGGTACTCCTTCGCCAGCGCCTGCCCCGCCCTAAGGCGTGCCATGTGTACCGACGCTCCGTCCACAACCGAGTCCGGCCGCGCAAAGTACACATACTCAAACACGCACAGCGCGGTTTTTGCGCCGCAATGGGTGCGTATGCTCTTCACGCCGTCGGCTGTTACCACCACTATCTCGCCCGGCTCAATATCCCGCTCAAATACAGCGCCCACAGCATTCAGCGCGCAGCTCTCGCTGGCAAACACCACGCTGCCACCAATGCGGCCCATGCACAGCGGCCTAAAGCCCTGCGGGTCGCGCGCGGCAATAAGCTTGCGTGGGCTCATAACCAGTAGCGAGTACGCCCCGCGCAGCTTGTGCATAGCTTTTTCCACCGCTTGTTCTATGCTGGGCTCGCTCAGGCGCGCCTCGGTAATCGCATAGGATATCACCTCGGTGTCACTGCTGGTGTGGAACATTCCCCCCTGCAGCTCTTTTTCGCGGCGCAGTTCGCTTGCGTTTACAAGGTTGCCGTTATGCGCCACCGCCATAAACCCTTTAACGTGGTTCGACACCAGCGGCTGTGCATTCGCCCTACTGCGAGCGCCTGTTGTGGCATATCGCACATGCCCCATCACAATCTGCCCGCTACCCAGCGCGCTTAATGTTTGCGCATCAAACACCTCGTTCACCAGCCCAAGGTCGCGGTGGTTTGCCACAACCCCGCGGTCGTTTACGGCAATTCCGCAACTCTCTTGCCCGCGGTGCTGCAGCGCGTAAAGCCCGTAATAACAAAGCTTTACCACATCATCTATATCCCCTGTATCGTATGCGCCAAACACGCCGCATTCCTCGTGTGGCTTATCTGCCGCCATATACTGCCCTCTCATGCATTCACCTTTATTCAAATTTTTAACCCTCGCCCATCAAGCGGCGCATAACCTCTTGGTACGCCTCTTCCACAGCGCCCATATCCCTACGGAAACGGTCTTTATCCAGCTTTTCGCCTGTTTTTGTATCCCAAAACCGGCAGGTATCGGGCGATATTTCATCTGCCAACACAATGGTGCCGTCAGCCAGGCGGCCAAACTCCAGCTTAAAGTCAATAAGCTCTATGCCCACATCCTTCAGGTATGCGCTCAGCACCTCGTTTACCTTAAACGAATACGCCGCCAGCGTTTCCACCTCTTGCTTTGTGGCCCAGCCCATTGCGTTAATGTGGTACTCGTTCACCATAGGGTCGCCCAGCTCGTCGTTTTTGTAGCAGTACTCCAGCACGGTATGCCCAAGCTTTACACCCTCGTCAAGGCCAAGGCGTGTAGCAAGGCTACCTGCCGCAATGTTTCGCACAATTACCTCCAGCGGCACAATCTCCACCCGCTTTACCACAGTCTCGCGCTCGCTCAACTGCTTCACAAAATGTGTGGGCACGCCTTTTTGCTCCAGCATTGCCATCAAATGGTTTGTCACCTGGTTGTTAATTACGCCCTTGCCCACAATAGTGCCTTTTTTTGCGCCATTGCCCGCTGTTGCGTCGTCTTTATACTCCACAATGCACAGGTTTGCGTCCTCGGTAGCAAACACCTTTTTTGCTTTGCCTTCGTACATCTGCTCTGCTTTTTGCATATTAAACACCCTCTACGTTTTGTAATATATCGCTTTGTTATTTCTTGTTGTAAATTGTTTTCTGCAGCTCTTCGTCCTTTTTGTCTACAGCCTTTGCCATCTTGTCTTTATATTCATGTAGCTTTTGCGCCATGCTTGGCTCGGCGGTGGCCAGTATCTGCGCCGCCAGCAGCGCCGCATTTAGCCCGGCCCCCAGCCCAACAGTGGCCACAGGTACTCCGGGCGGCATCTGCACGGTAGACAATAGCGCGTCCAGCCCGTCCACAGCGCCTCCCTTGCACGGCAGGCCTATCACGGGCAGCACGGTGTGCGCTGCCACAACCCCCGCAAGGTGAGCCGCCATGCCTGCCACAGCAATTATCACGCCAAAGCCGTTTGCCTGTGCATCCTGTGCAAACTGCGCCGCGCGATGAGGCGTGCGGTGTGCGCTGGCCACATGTGCTTCATATTCAATTCCCAGCTCCTGCAATAGGTCCACCGCTTTTTGCACCACCGGCAAATCGCTGTCGCTTCCCATCAAAATCGCAACTTTTTTTACCACTTTTTCTGCCTCCGTCTATCTGCATTCTCACAAAAAGTAAGGCCGCAACTCGTAAAACAAGCCCGCCTGATTTTTGCCGCTATAATTACATATATTATACTACCCTCTCAGGCCAAAAATTGCAAGCATGTCGCTTAAGCGTTAGGGCGTAAAACCCCTGCTTCAAAACACATGCTGCAACACAAAGTTTTTTGCATGTCAAAAATTTAATAACGCTGCAAAAAGCAATTTTTTCTCTCAATAAATCCGGCAAACAACCCGCATGCTTAAAACAGCAAAAATACCGCCTAAATACACCACACATAGCGTAAATATCTGTTCACCATGCCATTTTTTTGCGCCTGCCCAGCATTTCTACCCCTCAAACCACCTAGCCTCGGCGGCTTTCAGCAGGTCCTGCGGCGCAAGCTCTATCTGATAGCCTATCTGCCCTGCGCTCACCACCATGCGCTCTAGCCCCTGCGCCGATGCATGCACAAATGTCGGGTACTGTTTTTTCATAGCCAGCGGGCTCACACCGCCCCGCACATACCCTGTTGTTTTTGTAATGTCGGCCAGCGGTAGCATAGCTATATTTTTTTCACCTGCGGCACGCGCCGCCGCTTTCAGCGCTAACTCCTGCGCCACCGGTATGCAAAATATATACACCCCGCCCGAGCCGCCTTTTGTCACCAGCGTCTTAAATAGCTCTTCCTCATTGCGGCCCAGCTTTCGGGCCACAGCGGCGCCGTCCACCTCGCCGTCCGACGGGCTGTATGTGTGCACACCATACTCTATTCCCAGCTTGTCCAGCGCACGCATTGCATTTGTTTTCATGTTCCGCTCCCTTTTGTATTTTTCCCAAAATGGCGGCCGCTTTTAACCCCACCTCATACCACACTAGCACTCGCCCTTGCCCTTGTTGCAGCGCAAGCGCAAATCTGCTCGCCAAACTCCCTTTAAGGTGCAGCCCTATAACCACCCCTGTGCCTGCCCTCAACACTTTAGCCAAAACTATATCCACACTCGCCTCATCACACGGTAGCACAGGCGCAAATCCATCTGCCAAATCCTCTGCACACCTCACCAAACCAAAACCGCAGGTACATACCCGCTCCACCTATCTACCCTACCTAACCTATACCCAAAAACTGTACAACCGCCGCAGATGGTTGTATAATACTCAAAGACAGCATGCGCACAGCCGCATGCTAAAAGGAGCAGTTAAATGGTTATTGTCTTTCGCGCAGGCACCGCCCTCAGCGAGGTAGAGGCTATCTGCCAAAACCTAGAGCGCTGTGGCCTTGCCGCGCAATTTTATGGCGACGATACGCAATTTACCGCCACATTTTCAGGCGCCATACCCCCAACGCTGGCCGAGCAAATGCGGGCCAACCCACACGTTGCCCATGTTGTGCTACCTAGCGGCGAGGGTCTTTTAGCCTCGCGGCACACAAACGCCCAAAGTACCACTGTGGCGCCCGGCGGCGTGCCCATAGGTGGCGGAAATTTTGCCATAATTGCAGGCCCGTGCAGCGTAGAGGGTAGCCGCTCTTTGCTAGAGCTTGCCTCCGCCGTTAAAGTCGGCGGTGCGCTAATGCTGCGTGGCGGCGCTTTTAAGCCGCGCACCTCACCCTATGCCTTTCAAGGCCTTGGTGCGGCCGGCCTGCCCATACTGCTAAAAGCAAAACAACAAACCGGCCTGCCTGTTGTCAGCGAAATCACCGCCGCCGCCCAGATACCACTTTTTGAGCAAAACGGCATAGACATGCTACAGGTTGGCGCAAGAAACATGCAAAACTACGAGCTACTGCGGGCGCTTGGGCGCCAAAGCCTGCCGGTACTGCTAAAGCGGGGCCTCTCTGCCACGCTGGACGAGCTACTTTTAAGCGCCGAATACATCCTTGCAGGCGGCAACCCAAATGTGGTGTTGTGCGAGCGTGGAATTCGCACCTTTGGCAATAATTCACGCAATACGCTAGACGTAAGCGCAGTTCCTTTGCTAAAACAGCTTAGCCATCTACCTGTTATTGTAGACCCCAGCCACGCCGCAGGTGCGGCCGAGCTGGTAGAGCCGCTGGCGCTTGCCGCTGTGGCCGCCGGTGCCGACGGTATTATGGTAGAGGTACATTCAGCCCCCGCCTCCGCCCTTACCGACGGCTCTCAAAGCCTTACGCCTGCGGCGTTTGCCGCTATGGCGGCAAAGGTAGCCGCCGTGCGCTCCGCGCTAAAATAGCCAAAAATTTCACCCACTGCCGAAAGGACACCCACCATGAACACCTACCGCTATGCCGACATCAAAATCGGCCACGCCGAGCAATTTTCGGTTGAAATAACCGGCGATATGATGGCCTCTTTTCTGTCTATCACGCAAGACACAAACCCCCTGCACAACGACGAAGAGTTTGCCATTGCGCAAAATTTTCCACAGCGTGTGGTGTACGGTATGCTCACAGCCTCGCTGTTCTCCACGCTGGCTGGCGTGTACCTGCCGGGGCGCTACAGCCTTATCCAGCGGGTAGAGGCCGACTTCCCAAACCCTGTTTTTGTGGGCGATGTGCTCACCGTTAGCGGCGTTGTAAAAGATAAAAGCGATGCTTTTAATACGCTAGAGCTACGTACCACCATCACAAACCAAGATGGCAAAAAGGTATGCCGTGGCAAAATGCGCATTGGAGTAACCGAATAAGCCGTATATATTATGTTTATTTACGCACATAAAGCTCTGCTTTGCCTATCTAAGAGGTAAAGCAGAGCTTTTTTCTATCCACTCTTCACGAAGCATTGCGTACATATAGCTATCCTGCCACGCAGGCTTGCCCTGCGCTGTTAGCCTAAAATAAACATCTTTTATATAGTGCGCTTCCCTGCGCATGCCAAGGCGCTGCATTACCCGCATTGATGGCTCGTTTTTTGTGTTGCACTGCGCATAAACCCTGCGCGCGCGCATCGCCTCAAAGCCATACCTAAGCACCGCAAGCGACGCCTCGGTGGCATACCCCCGCCCGTGGTACGGCCACGCAAAAATATACCCCAGCTCATATGCGTCGTATGTGCGCGGCGCAAGCGTGACATTGCCTATAACATAGCCACTGCCTGCCTCGCACACCGCCCAAAACGCCTTATTTTTTGCACGCAGCTTTGCCTCGCGGCGACTCTCGCGCTCGCTAAACGCCCCGTACGGCTCGTAGCGCACAAGCGCGTCGTCGCTTAGCATGGCGTGTAGCGCCTGCCAGTCGTCTTTATTAAACCTGCGTATCACCAGCCGCTCGGTTGTAAGCGTCATTTTGCACCTCGCTCAGCGTTTATTCACGCACGCTCTCCTGCCAGATACCCCTCCGGCCCGCTTTTGTAAAAATTGCCGCCCATGCTATCTACCAGCACGGTTAGCGGCATATTTTCTACCGTTAATCGGCGCACAGCCTCGCTGCCCAGCTCTTCAAACGCCAGCGTTTCGCATTCGGTTACACAGCCTGCCGCAAGCGCACCCGCGCCGCCCACAAAGCCAAAATATACCGCCCCCGCCTTCTGCATAGCTTCCAGCACCTCGCTATTACGCGCGCCTTTGCCTATCATTGCCAAAAGGCCGTGCTGCAATAAAAGAGGGGTAAAACTGTCCATCCTGCCGGAGGTTGTAGGCCCAATTGCCCCCACAACCTGCCCAGGTGGCGCAGGCGTTGGCCCTGCATAGTATATGCACGCACCCAAAAGCTCAAACGGCAGCGGCTTTTGCTGCTGTATCAGCTGCGCTATGCGTGCATGGGCTGCGTCTCGCGCTGTGTATATTGTTCCGCTCAGCAGCACTGCGTCTCCACAGCGCAGCTGCGCCAGCTGCGCGCGCTCAAACGGCGCTTTTA
>CAYJEW010000005.1:0-6232 GCA_964369525.1 uncultured Oscillospiraceae bacterium
CTATGCGTGAGATGAGCGGACGTTTGGAAGAGATGCCCGGTGAGGAAGGCTATCCTGCTTATCTTGGTGGCCGTCTTGCGCAGTTCTACGAGCGCGCAGGCCGTGTTACCACTTTGGGTTCCGATGCACGCGAGGGTGCGCTTAGCGTTATCGGCGCTGTATCGCCCTCCGGCGGTGATATTTCCGAGCCTGTTACACAGGCAACACTGCGTATCGTTAAGGTGTTCTGGAGCCTTGATGCACAGCTTGCATATGCTCGTCACTTCCCTGCTATCAACTGGCTTACCAGCTACTCGCTGTACCTGGATGATGTAGGTGTGTGGTTTGATGCAAGCGTAAAACGCGACTGGATGGAAAAACGCGGCCGCATGATGCTATTGCTTCAAGAAGAGAGCGAGCTGGAAGAGATTGTGCAACTGGTTGGTATGGACGCACTTAGCCCCGGCGACCGCCTGAAACTGGAAGCCGCACGAAGCATTCGTGAAGATTTCTTGCATCAAGATGCTTTCCACGATGTAGATACATTCAGCCCGCTGGAAAAACAGTACACAATGATGACGTTGGTGCTTGATTACTACGATGCAGCGCTTAAAGCGTTGGAAAAAGGTATTGGCATTAACGACCTTGTTGCACTGGCGGTGCGTGAGCCTATTGGCCGTTTCAAGTATGTGCCTAACGAGGATGTGGCTAGTGAGTACGAAAGAATTAGCGCACAGCTCGCGGCAGAGATTGACGCCTTGGCACTGAAGCTGGAAGAGGAGGAAGCGTAATGCCGAAAGAGTATAGAACAATACAAGAAGTTGCCGGCCCTCTTATGATGGTTCGTGGCGTTACAGGCGTTACCTATGATGAGCTTGGCGAGATAGAGCTGGTTTCCGGTGAGCGCAGGCGCTGTAAGGTACTGCAGATTGACGGCGGCAACGCACTGGTGCAGCTGTATGAATCGGCTGCCGGTATCAACCTTGAGAACAGCAAGGTGCGCTTTTTGGGCCGCAGCATGGAGCTGGGCGTGTCGGAAGATATGCTCTCTCGTGTATTTAACGGCCTGGGCGAGCCTATCGATGGCGGCCCGGACATTCTGCCCGAGTTCCGCCGCGATATCAACGGCCTGCCAATGAACCCGGCAGCTCGTTCCTACCCGCAAGAATTTATTCAAACAGGCGTTTCTGCTATCGACGGCCTTAACACGCTGGTTCGTGGCCAGAAGCTGCCTATATTCTCCGGCTCCGGTCTGCCTCATGCGCAGCTGGCAGCTCAGATTGCACGTCAGGCCCGTGTGCGTGGCACAAACGACCCGTTTGCGGTTGTGTTCGTTGCCATGGGTATCACATTTGAGGAGTCGAGCTTCTTTATCAACTCCTTCAAAGAGTCGGGCGCTATCGACCGTGCAGTTATGTTTATCAACCTAGCTAACGACCCCGCGGTTGAGCGTATTGCTACCCCGCGTATGGGCCTTACAGCGGCCGAGTACCTGGCGTTTGATAAAGGCATGCACGTTCTGGTTGTGCTTACCGATATCACCAACTACGCCGACGCACTTCGTGAGGTTTCGGCAGCTCGTAAAGAGGTTCCGGGCCGTCGTGGCTATCCGGGCTACCTGTATACCGACCTTGCTACCCTGTACGAACGTGCAGGCCGCTTGGGCGATAAAGGCGGCTCTATCACCATGATTCCCATCTTGTCGATGCCTGAAGACGACAAAACTCACCCAATTCCTGACCTTACAGGCTACATCACCGAGGGCCAGATTATTCTGGCGCGTGATTTGTACCGCAAAGGCCTGCAACCGCCTATCGACGTGTTGCCCAGTCTGTCACGTCTGAAAGATAAGGGTATTGGCGAGGGTAAAACCCGCGCTGACCATGCCAACACAATGAACCAGCTGTTTGCTGCTTACTCTCGCGGTAAGAATGCCAAAGAGCTTATGACCGTGCTTGGCGAGGCCGCTCTAACCGAAATTGACCTGCTTTACGCAAAATTTGCCGATGAATTTGAGGCAAAATATGTAAGTCAGGGCTATACAACCAACCGTGATATCGAGGAAACTCTCTCGATTGGCTGGGAGTTGCTACGCATTCTGCCGCGCAGCGAGCTGAAGCGTATCAAAGATGAGTACCTGGATGAATACTACGACGCAAAATAAGAGCAATAATCGCAATTAATAATGTATCGAAGTAGACATGCTGGTATATATTAGCAGTAAACTCTACAGCTAAACGATGGAAGGAGGGGTGTACGTGGCAAAAAAACAGGTGAACCCCACCCGTATGGAGCTTACCCGCATAAAGCGTAAGTTGGTTACGGCTATGCGCGGCCACAAGCTGCTTAAGGATAAACGTGATGAGCTGATGCGCCAGTTTTTAGAGCTGGTACGTGAGAACAGAGCGTTGCGCGAAAAGGTTGAAGAAGGGCTTAAAGGCGCCTCGCAGAACTTTGCGCTGGCGCGCGCCACCATGAAAGATCAGGTGCTGGATACAGCGCTGCTGGCCCCCAGCCAAGAAATTACGCTGGAAGCAAGCCAGAAGAACGTTATGAGCGTTATGGTGCCGAAATTTGAGATTAAAACCCGCAGCGCAGACGAGAGCAATATATACTCCTATGGGTTCAGCTTCACTTCCAGCGACCTGGACGGTGCTGTAAAAAGCCTGGCCGATGTTCTGCCGGACATGCTGCGTCTTGCCGAGATTGAGAAGAGCTGTCAGCTAATGGCGGCCGAGATTGAAAAAACTCGCCGTAGGGTTAATGCGCTTGAGTATGTAATGATTCCTGAAATGCAGGAAAACATTAAATACATCACCATGAAATTGGATGAGGCCGAGCGTAGTAACCAGATTCGCCTGATGAAGGTGAAAGACATGATGCTGGAAGAAACCTATCATTACGAAGAGCGCGCAGAAGAAAAGTATGCGAATGCTGCCGGTAATTAGGAAGTGTAGAATTAACAACACCAAAAACAAGGGTGAGGCCATATGGCTTCACCCTTGTTTTTTTGTTACTTCAAGATAATTACAGTAGGTTGCAGAGCAAGATAAAATGGAACACACTGTTGGGTATATTATGTTAATAATGCTAATTTTTTAGTGGGCTGGAGAGAAACATAGAGGCTAGGTGGGGATAACAGCAGCGTATTTTACAGGGTCTTTCTCAAAGCGAGCCACAACATAGGGGCAGACGGCTTTGATTTTGATATCGTTTGCCTCGGCGTATTTGCAAAGGGCGTCGAGAAGAACGGCGGCGTAGCCTTTGCCCTCGTTGCCAGGGAAAACCTCGGTGTGGGTAGCGGCGTATTCTGTTTTTGAGGTTATGCGGTATTCAATTTCTCCAACATGCTTGCCTGCGTCGTCATAAAGGTCGAAACGGTTTTTTTCGGGGGTGTGTGTGGTTTTCATGGGAACTCCTTTCACTATTGTATATAATTAAGATTCGTTTTTATCTAGCCAAAAGCGCTAAAACTGTAGCACTGTGCACGGCAAGGAGATAGCCTTGTAAAGCATATATTTTGTTTTAGGGCTTTTGGCAGTATAAAAATCCTATAGACTTATCATATTTGATGTTTGCGCAGGCAAGATGGGCAAGAGCGCAATATATTTTGAGGAGGGCAAAGTAAAACGTAGAATTTGTGCTAGTAGGAATGGTGCGGAGGATATGGTTTTGCTTAGTATGGAGGCGGCTAGCTACGATAGGTAATAGATTAATTATATCGCAGAGTAGTGCAAAAAGTATGAACACAAGGTGAATGTGAAAGCACATTGCTGCGCGCGCTTCAAAGGTATATTTCCAGCTCGCGCTCGGACAATGCGTGTGGCGCAGGTGTGGGCAGGCTATTGCGCCATGCGGAAGGTGTTTGGCCAACCTCTTGCTTGAACACCTTACATAGGTATGCGGCGCTGGAAAAGCCACATAGCGTGGCAATTAGTTGTAGAGATAACTCGCCTGCTTTGAGCAGTTGTTTTGCGTTTTCGATGCGCACGCTGGTGAGATAGCGGCCGGGCGATGTGCCGATGGACGCAGTGAATGTGCGGATAAGGTGATGTTTTGTTACACCAAGTGAGGCGGCAAGCTCTTCTATACCGTACACGTCGCCGTAGTGTTCTTGCATGAGGGCTATGGCCGACGCAACAAGCGTGGGTATCGGATTTTTTGTTTGGGTTTTACTATCTGCCTCAAGTAGGGCACAAAGTAGGCTATATGAAAGCGAGCTTGCCTGCTGTGAAGGCATTGATAGCGAAGACTGCCACAGTTGATTAAACAATCGTAAGGTATCTTGGCGGCAGTCTGGCTGTGAAATAACAAATGGGTCTGCAAGCTGCTGGCAGAGCTGCTGTGCTATTTCGCCTTCAAATGAGATGCCCAAAAGGTTGCAGCTGTCTTGGCTGTGTAGCAGCACAGGGCCGTCTGCCAGCACAAAGCAGCCCGCATCTTTTATCAGTAGGCTACTGCTGTGCTCTACCATAAGGTTGTTGCCTTGTTGTAGAAAAAAAACAGTTAAGGTATTCGCTGTACCGTGTAGCATGCCACTTTTAGTGTAAGACCAGCATTCAATAGGCATGCAAATACTTTTGAAAGATAATGTCAACATGTTGCGCCTCATATCAATATTTTGCAATAGAATTCAATAAAATTTGTGTTATCATTATATCAAGAGGGCAAATCGTATGTCAAATACATCAATATTTTACACTAAAGAGGAATTATAATGGCTAGTATCAGCTTGAAACAGATTCAAAAGGTGTATCCCGGTGATGTAATTGCGGTAAAGGATTTTAACCTGGAGATTGAGGATAAAGAGTTTGTTGTGTTGGTAGGGCCGTCGGGGTGTGGCAAGTCGACCACATTGCGCATGATTGCAGGCCTTGAAGATATTTCTCAGGGCGAGCTTTACATAGGCGAGCGCTTGGTGAACGACGTACCACCAAAAGACCGCGACATTGCGATGGTGTTTCAAAACTATGCGCTGTACCCGCACATGACGGTATATAAAAACATGGCGTTTGGCCTTGAGCTACGCAAAACCCCGAAGGAAGAGATTGACCGCAGGGTGCGCGAGGCGGCAAGGGTGCTTGATATTGAACATCTGCTAGACCGTAAGCCAAAGGCGCTTTCGGGCGGCCAGCGCCAGCGTGTTGCGCTGGGGCGTGCGATGGTGCGCAATCCTGCTGTGTTTTTGTTGGACGAGCCGCTGTCTAACCTAGATGCTAAGCTGCGTGCCAGCATGCGTACCGAGCTTATTAAGCTACACCAGCGGCTGGGCACAACCTTTGTGTATGTTACCCACGACCAAACAGAGGCTATGACCATGGGCGACCGCATTGTTGTTATGAAAGACGGGCTTATTCAGCAGGTAGATACGCCACAAAACCTATACGAAAACCCCTGCAACATGTTCGTTGCAGGATTTATCGGTACGCCGCAGATGAACTTTATTGACGGCACACTGCAAAAAAATGGCGATGCTTACTTTATTGAAATTGGAAGCGACAAGCTAAATATTGCGCCTGATAAGGTGAATGAGAAGATGGCCGGCTATGTGGGCGAAACCGTAAAGATGGGCATACGCCCCGAAGACTTGCGGGATGACGAAGCGTTTTTGGCCGAGAACTCACAGTCGGTTATTACAACTACAGTAGAAGTGAGCGAGCTTATGGGTAGTGAGGTATATTTGTATCTTAACTACGGTGGCAGGCAGCTTACCGCTCGTGTTGCGGCTAACACCACCTCTAAAACAGGTAACGAGGTGAAAATAGGGGTGGAGACCCGTAAGATTCATCTGTTTGACATGAACACCGAAGAGGCTATTATGAACTAAACTGTGCAGAAAAAAACATGTGATTTAGCGCGGGCGGCCGATGGGTTATCATCGGCCGCCTTGTTTTGTGAAAGCGGGGAGTGCCCTTGTAATGCAGGGCGGCTTGCGGTACAATATACACTGTATATAAATATAAGGCAATTAAGCATCTAAGTTTTAGAATAGTGGTGGGAGGGCGAGGCAGAAGATGGAACATAGAGTTACACTTTCCAGCGACAGACCGCTGGAGTATTTGTGTGAAGAATATGAGCGCAACAACTATATAGACCCTGAAATTAGCGAAAAGCTGGGGGTAAAGCGCGGGCTACGCAACGCTGATGGAACAGGCGTTTTGGCAGGGCTTACCAATGTGTGTAACGTGGTGGGGTATGAGCTGAAGGACGGCCAAAAGATGGCGATGCCGGGCAAGCTGATATACCGCGGAAT
>CAYJEW010000005.1:6242-34040 GCA_964369525.1 uncultured Oscillospiraceae bacterium
TGATGTGGAAGACATTATTGCGGCGGCCCACGAGGAAGACCGCTTTGTGTTTGAAGAGGTTATATGGCTACTTTTGTTTGGCACGCTACCAAGCAAAAGCGAGCTTGAGGGTTTTAGGCAGATACTTGAAGATAATCGTGAACTGCCAGGCTCGTTTGCCGAGGACATGATTATGAAAGCGCCCAGCCCTAATATTATGAACAAGATGGCGCGTGGGGTGCTGGCGCTATATTCTTACAACGACAACCCCGAGGGGCAGGGGCTGATGGATGTTATAAGCGACTCGATAAAGCTGATTGCCTGCCTGCCAACTATTATGGTGCACTCGTGGCAGGTAAAGCGCAGGGTGTATGACAAGCAGTCGATGGTGCTGCACCAGCCGCTTCCGGGGCTTAGCACGGCAGAGCATGTTTTGGCTAGCTACCGCGACAATCAAAAATATACAAAAGAAGAGGCAAAGCTGCTTGACCTTTGCCTTACACTACATGCCGACCACGGCGGCGGCAATAACAGCACGTTTGCTTGCAGGGTACTCTCCAGCGCGGGTACCGACACATATAGTGCGATATCGGCGGCTATAGGCAGCCTAAAAGGCCCAAAACACGGCGGCGCAAACCTGAAGGTTATGCAGATGCTGGACGACATAAAGCAGGGCGTAAAAAATTATGACGACAACGACGAGATTATGGAGTATCTGCGCCTTATATTGCGCCGCAAGGCCGGAGACAAGAGCGGACTGATATACGGGCTTGGACATGCCGTGTACACCGTGAACGACCCAAGGGCCACTATACTGCGGCGTGAAGCAGAGCCGCTGGCCATACAAAAAGGGTTTGCCGATGAGTACAAGCTATTGTGTGCAATAGAGCAGCTTGGGCCTATTGTGGTGGAGCAGGAGCGTGGCACAAAAGACGTGTGCGCAAATGTGGACCTGTTTTCGGGGCTTATTTATAAGATGCTTGGTATTGCGGAGGATTTGTATACACCGCTGTTTGCAATAAGCCGTATTCCCGGCTGGTGTGCACACAGGGCCGAGGAGATAATATTTGCAAACCGTATTATTCGCCCCGCATACAAATATTTAGGCGTGCGTCAGAAGTATTATCCGCTAAATGACAGGGTTTAGTGCGGTTTTTTAGGTGGTTTGAAAGGATGAGGCATAGGTGAAACGGATACTGCCCACGGTACTGATACTGGTTGTAATGGTATTGGTTGGGGTTATGTACTGGATAGATTTATACTACTACACAAGCCCTGTAACGGGATTTATTACAAGGGGGGAGCTGTGGTATCGATATGTGGTGCTGGTGCTTCCTATGTTGATGTGCCTTTTAGGGCTACGTACAGTGGGGCCAAGGGCTATTTCGGTGCTACGGGTGCGTAACCGATTTTTAGCAGGGGTGTTTTTTGCGGGGGCGGGCGTTTCGCTGATATATGGTGTGGCGAATGTTTCGTTTTCGGTGAGCGATTTTTCAATGTATGGAATTATATTTGGCCTGCTTACCGTATGGTACGGCGTGTGGATGTTTTTCGCGGCTATGCAGCTGATGAACCAAAACACACCCTCGCCAACGCAAAGCGCATTATTTGGTATGCTGGCGGCACTACCGTTTGCGTTTACTACCGTGAACCGCATATTGATAAATCCCTCCAGTATCTACCGTGTGGGGCCGCTGGTTAGGGTTTTTGCGGGGCTGTTTGCTATGATGTGGTTTGGCATGCTACTGCGCTCGTTTTACATTGCATTGCCCCGCAGGCGGGTGCGCTGGATGTATTTTATAGGGGTGTTTACATTTTTATTTGCCACCTGCTTGGAAGTGCCGCAGATGATGTATACGCTACTGCTTAGCAACACAGCCACAACTCTGCAGGTGCTGGAGTCGGTTCACATGGCGGTGGTGGGTGTTGTGGCGGGGAGCATATCGGTAGCAATTGCGGGCCAAAGCGACGGCGGCATGGCGAAGTTGAAGCCAAAGGACGCGATATATTAATACAGTGTGCAGGGGAAGCCTGCGCCATCACATAAAAAAGCGCCCTCATATGAGGGCGCTTTTTGCAGCTGAATTTTTGGTGGGGGAAAAAGGTTTTGGGGTGCTAAAGCTTTATGTTTTTGTTGCGATCGGATTTACTTTTTTTGGTGGAGGGTTCAGATTTTGGCTTTTTTGGGCGGGGCATATCGCCTATGGTGCCGCGCTTGCGGCGGCTTACAAAAACAGCCAGAATAACTACCAGCGCAACTATGGCCGCCAAAACAGCAAGCAGTGCGCCTGTGGTGAGAGGAGACATGCCAAAAAACGACAGCGGCAGGCCGCTTGCAGAGGGAGAGGCCTCGGAGCCGGTGGCAGAGCCTAGCCTATATACAGGCGGTAGGCCTTCTTGTAGGCGGGCTTGTGAGGATAGCGCCAGTAGAGACAGTGCGGTTAGCTCTGTGCTTTCGGTGCTGTCGGGGCTGGCGGCAAAGCCTCCGCTGTTTGTTTGAAAAACCAGCAGCCCGTCGGCGGGGGAGGGGGAGTTTTCGGACAAGGTGGTTTCGGATAAGCATCCCAGCGCAATGACGGCTTCGGCTGTGGCTTGTGCGTTTGGCGCGCCGTTTACGTCAAAGCCGCCAAAGTTGCCAATGTTGGCCCTTAGCCAGCCACGGGACGCGGCAACGGCTTCTTCAACAGCGCTTTCGCTGCGATAGAACGCCAGCGCTTGCAGCACCCGAGATGTGGTGAGTGCATCTGAGATGCCACTCTCGCCATAGCCGCCGTCGGGGTTGCGGGAGGAGGCGAGCACAGCGGCAAGCTCGGCAGGTTGTAGCTGTGAGGGAGCGGGCAGGCCTATGGGGCCGAATAAAAGCAGGGCTAAGCGTGTGGCTTCTGTGCCTGCGGTTGCAACGGTGTCGTTATTTGTGAAGGCGGCCAGCAGTATATCGGCGTCTACATCAGGGCTTTGGCCTGCGGCGGCCCATACCATGGCCTGCCACGCAGATGCGCTTAGCTCTTGCTGTGCGGCGGCACCGCTTTGGATATGTGCGGACAGCGCCTGTAGATACTGCTGGACATGATTGCTGTTTTCATCTATGCTACCGCTACGCAGTAGCGCAAGTACGGTTAGCTCGCCGCCAATGGCAGGTGAGGTGGCGTTTGTTTGTAGCCATTCGGAGGCAAGGCTGGCCTCTAAAGGAAGCTGGAAAAATTCTTCGGTTTGCTCGGCAGCAGAGCTGTCTTGAGTAGTATTTAATGCGTATGCAGGTAGCGCAAAACAAACTATAAGCATAATGCTTACTATAATGGTTATGGCCTGTTTATATTTGCGCATGGGGTGTCCTCCGAAAATGTGGCGTATTTTAGGTAAAGTAGTATTGTAAAAACCCTATCATATTTGCAAGATGCAGTCAATTGTGGCGAGAATTGAAATGATGGTGCGTAAACTTAATTTTTTGGTTGCAATTCTAAAATAAATGGGATATAATAACACCTGTATCAAAAAAAGCGACGACGCAAGCTGTGGCAATATAGCGGAATGTTTTGACACTTTGGAGAAGTACTCAAGAGGTCGAAGAGGCTCCCCTGCTAAGGGAGTAGGGCGTGAAAGCGTCGCGAGGGTTCGAATCCCTCCTTCTCCGCCAAAAACAAGCACCCAAAAGGGTGCTTGTTTTTTTGCGAAAAGAGATTGGGGGATTCAAAGCCAAGGTGGGCATTTTTGTTAAAAAAAGTTAATCAACACGTTTTGCCACACACGCCCTTTATAAGACTTGAACTTAAATTTAAAACAGGATATACTTTTAATAATTGTTTTAATATAGATAAACTGCTGTTCATTTGGCGGTTGGAGGTTTTAAGTATGACCATTTCAACAAAAACAAAATTGGTGAGTTTGTTCGCCTTGGTGCTATTTGCGGCGGGTTTATTGTTATCACCAATAGTGGAGGCGGCGACGCCGCCACCCGATGGTTTATATAGTGTCCATGTTATGAATGTTGCTAGTAACAATCCCGTTTATATACAGGTTAGAATTGAGAATAATGGGGCTAACGTTGTTTTAGGCGCAGGTCTATCCAGTAACTATACTGGGGGCCCGCAATTTTTGTCTTGCCTTAGAATGACATATAATGATCCTAGTCGGTCAGCTGGAAATCATGCGGATTCGTTCTCGAATTATATAGGTACGTTCGATATAAATACAATGTATAACCCTTTTAGCAATCCAACACGAATGGTAGATTCAAGCGGCAACCCTGTCACAGGCGCTTTCCCCAGTGCTATAACCGAAATCGGGCATGGTGCGTTTGAGAATTGGACATCGTTAGAAGGCGTGGTCGTTCCGAGCTCTGTTACAATAATAGGGAGCAATGCGTTTGCCGGAAGTGGCGTAACAAGCGTTGATTTTAGCCAAGCGACAAATTTGACAAATATAAATAGCAGTACGTTTAACGGTTGTACTAATCTTCAATCGATAGACCTTAGCAACACAAAGATCACAACATTACAAACCCTAAACTTTGTTGGTTGTGCTTCTTTAAGCTCTGTTAACCTGCCGGATTCACTTACCACAATTGGCCATGGGGCTTTTCAGGATACAAATAACTTAACACGGCTAACGATACCGCCCAATGTTAATAATATATACTCTAATGCTTTTCAGGATCATTCACGTTCACCCAAAACCAAGACGCTCACATTTACCGGGGATTTTAACGACAGTTTCTATGATATGGCGATAGACGGCAACACATATGTTAAGTTGCTGTACCCTGCCGGAAACCCGACTTGGGAAAACAGCTCTTTGGTTCAAAAACTTGTTTCATCGGGCAAGGCAGCGTCGTATATTACTACCACCACTACCACCACACCGCAAACCCCACCTGACGATGTTATCTACTCAGCAGAAAGAACAAGCACTGCAAACGGGGTTTATACTTTTAGCTCAAGCGGACCTTATAGCGCTTTTACAGGCATTTGGATAAACGGCAGTGCTATACCGTCTTCATATTATAAGGCTGAGCCAAACGCAGACGGAGGTGTGTCGATAACCTTTACCAATTCTTACGCAAGAACGCTGACTTCAAGCGAAGAGTATCTGCTGCATTTTGTTTTTAACGGCGGATTTGGCATATTAAATTTCACTAGAGATGAAGTTGCTACTATGGTGCTTACACAGGAAAATTCAAGCAATTCAGTTGATAATTTTGAGCCTGCTTCAGAAGAAACCGAAGAACAGCAGACGGTAAGTTCTGAAATTGAAGATACATCACAGACAGAATCACCTGCATCAAGCTCCGAGGCAATCGATACTGTGCAAGAGCAAGGTGAGGGGCAATCAGGCAATTTAATGATAATATTAATTGCTGTTTTGGCAATTGTGTGCATTGGCGGCGGTGTGCTTATATTTGTTAAAGCACGGAAAAACAAATAATAGTTTAGTGTTTACTTTTATTAAGTTTATAAATGGTAGGGGTTCTAAATGGTGAAACCTTTCCAGCCGAGAGCCTCGACACGCATTCGCGTGTTGGGGCTTTTCTCTATTATTAAACAAGTTGCTCGCGTTGAAGTGACAACTTAATTGGTTGATAATCAAAAGAAATAGATTAAGGGATTCGAAATATGGTTCTCCAAACAATCTGAATGGCTTTTTCGGTTTTTTACTAAGGATGGAAGAATAAAACAATATAGAATATGTTGTGTAATTAAGCGTTATAAACACATGTGCAAGAAGTGGTGTGAAAAACGATATTCTTTGATATAAGAATATATAATAGCATTTACTTTTAGATGAATTTATGCCAAAATATTAATATGAAATATAAGAAAACATAAGCAAAATGCTGTAAAGGAGATTTTATGAAAAAACTACTTTCCGCAGGTAGTATCACAGGGAATAAAAAGAGCAGGAAGGGTAAACTATCGACGCAGTTTAATATTATGGTAGCGGTTATGACAACCGTTATTGTTGCTGTGATGATAATTATTAGCGGCGTGGTGACGGCAAGCAACGTTACGGGCGAGCTTACCGACCAGTGTGTTACCGGTACAAATATGCTGGCGTATGAACTTAGCCTGAATGAAGTGGCTGAGATGGAAGACAAAACAGAGGTTTTGGAGCGGCTAAAAGAGATTACCGGCTATGAGTACACGATATTTAACGGCGACATTAGAGAGTTTACTACCATTATAGTAGATGGAGAGCGGGTTGTGGGTACCGCGCTGGACCCCACCATAGCAAACATTGTGCTTAATGAGGGGCAAAGCTATGTGGGCGAGGCTGTGATTTTGGGTGAGAGCCATATTACATCGTATATACCGTACTACAATGGAAGTGGAGAGATAGTTGGAGTACTGTTTTCGGGAGTTTCGAGCCATGCAAACGATGCCGCTATAAACAACTCGCTTACCATCTCTATGCTGGTGGGTATAGCCCTGATTTTGGTGGCGTGCATAATTTTGAAAATAGTGGTTGACCGTACGGTGGCAAAGCCGCTGGCAAAGGTGATGGACGCCGCCCAAAGCATATCGCAAGGGTATATGAATTTTGATTTAGACATTCAGGTAAACAACGAAATAGGGCTTTTGTCTGACCAATTTAATGAGATGAAGTATACATTATCATCGCTGAACACAATTTTGGTGGATATGCTTGGCAATATTGCTAAGGGCAACTGGAATGTGGACGCAGGTAGCCCAGATATATATGTGGGCGACTGGAACCAGCTGTACAACTCGGTAAATGAGATGACAAGCTCTGTAAAAGGCGCACTAACGCAGGTGTCGTCGTCGGCTATGCAGATATCAGCAAGTGTAGAGCTTGTTTCAAGCGGTGCACAGGCGCTGGCCGAGGGTTCTATTAACCAGGCAGACAGCGTGGACAGGTTGTCGCAAAGTTTGCAGGATATCTCTGCGCAGGTTGAGGACAACTCTACAAATACCAAAAAGGTTAACGACATTGCGGTTGTTTCGGGTGAGGTTACCAAAGCCACACTTGAAGATATGCAGCAGATGCTTGAGGCCATGAAGGATATTTCGAGCACATCTGAAAATATTGAGAAGGTAATTAAGGTAATTGATGACATTGCGTTCCAAACAAACATACTGGCGCTGAACGCTGCTGTTGAGGCCGCACGTGCCGGTGCTGCCGGCAAAGGCTTTGCCGTTGTGGCAGACGAGGTGCGCAACCTTGCGCAAAAATCGGCCGAGGCTGTGCAGAACACAACCCAGCTTATTGATCACTCGATAAACGCTGTGCAGGTGGGCGAGGGGATTGCGCAAAAGGCAAGCGCATCGTTTGAAAGCCTTGCGGAGAAGGTGCAGCAGATGGTGGTTACCATTGACGAGATAGCCAAAGCTACCGAGGAGCAGACAGGCGCTATACGAGAGATTTCGAGCGGCATAGAGCAGATTTCGATGGTGGTGCAGTCTAACACTGCAACAAGCGAGGAGAGCGCCGCCGCAAGCGGAGAGCTTGCCGTGCAGGCAAACACACTGCATACGCTGGTGGATAGGTTCCAGCTGTAAGCGAGTATATATGAAACAGGCCACCCTGCAATTTGATTGCAGGGTGGCTTTTTTGTGCAGCGAGGTTTGCGGCAAATATTAAAGCGATTCCTTTGCAAGAAACTACATTTTTTGCAAAGGGGTGCTTATTATTATGTAAGTAAGGCGCCCCTGCCATTGCCAGGCAATGAGCAACTAGCAAAGCCGTAAAAATACATGCACAGCAGGGCGAAAATGCATTATATAGGTAGCATAAAAGAGGAAAGTAACATGAAAAAAGCTGATAAAAAATACAGACAAATATACCCCAATATTCGGTACTTGGTGGGTGCAAGGCGAGGGGCATATATTAAAAGCAAAAATCTTTTGGCCTGTACTAGCAAAAGGCGCGAGGGTTCGGGCGTGGTGCCAAAATCATACAGCGTGTGCAACACGGCAACTTTAGACTCGAAATTTGAGTTAAATGTGCTGGAGGGCGCGCTGCCAAAAGACATAAACGGAAACATGTATATATGCCAGTGTTTAGGAACGCCCGGTACATACATGGTGGGCGACACTAACCTTGTGAAGATAACGTTTAAGCAGGGAGACGCCGCTATTGAAAACAAGCTTATGTGGAGCCCTGTGGCAATTGCTCGCGCAGCGCTTAGGCGCACAAAGCACCGCTTTGACCACATGGGGGTTATGTTTATGGCGCCGGGGCTGGGAATGTTTTCTTACACAGAGGGGGTGTATCTGCTGCCGGACGGGCGGCTGGCCATAACCAGCGATGTGGACAGGCCGTGGATAGTGGAAAGAAATACGCTGGCGATAAAAAGCCCGATAGGAAAAAGAAAAGAATGGCTGCCGATGATGGCAGGCGATGCGGGCGATGCAATGGGAAGTGTGTTTGCGGGGTACAGCAATTCGCATGTTGCGTACACCGATATTGAGAGTGGTGAAGTATTTTTTGTGAACTACCAATACAAGCAGCCTAAAAGTACAAATCCCTGTTATCTTTTGCGTTGGGACGGCAAAGGCGAGTTTGAAAAATGGGCTGTGGTGAACGAGCAGGGCGAGAATATACGGGTTATGCAAAGCATACACGAGCTTATTTTTACAAGGGATTATATAATTCTTGCAGATACCGCTTTTTTAACAGGCGCAGAGATATTATCGCCATGGAAAAACGCACCACTGCCAAACACCAAAACGGTTGTATATATTGTGGATAGGCGACATATGCAGAAAAGTGGCGGTAAGCTGGTGGCAAAAAGGATAGAGATAGATGAGGCATGTATACACTTAACAGCTGAGTACGAAAACCCCAATGATGTTTTGAGTATATACATGCTGCACACCCCTGCCACAAATACGGCTGAGATAATAAGAAGCTACGATAAAGATATGTACGGCAGGCGATTTGCAGAGCATGTTGTGGGGTACGGCACGCTGCCGGTGCTGGATATATCCAGCGTGGGCAAGCATGTGGTGGATGCAAAAAACAGCAAGGTTATAACGTCGGAGTACATAAGGGATAAGCGGTGTTGCTGGGGGCCGTATATGTACACATATATGGGCAGGCAAACTCGTGCGCTCGGCGAGCAGGATTTTTTTGTTATGTTTAAAGGTTTTCAGGCAGAAATGCTGCCCAAAAGAATATATAATGCATACAAAGATGTGAAAAACAGGCGGGTAGCGCTGAAAGATATGTTTGTGCATAAAACGGTCGAGTGTAACAATTCGATTGCGCGGATAGATAAAAAGAATTTTGGAATAAGCGATATGTATGAGCTGCCGGATAAGGTGCTACTTTTTACGATATCTTGTATTGAAACAGGTGGAAAAAGTGGAGGGTATCTGCTGGCGGGGATTGCAAGAGATGCTGCAGAAGGGGAGGCTTCGGGCGGACACGAGTACTGGATATTTAAGGCAGACAAGCTTTCAGATGGGCCTATATGTAAACTGGGGCATAAAATGCTGAACAACTCCATATTGTTTCACACGCTTTACCTTACACAGCGGCAAGAAAAAGAGCTTGACAAAAAGATACCTGAATATGCGGTGGAGATAAGGGAAGACTACCCTTTAAAAGAGCTTGAGAGGTATGGCCCTGAGGTAAAGCAGGTGTTTAAGGATGTTATATATCCATACTTTGAAGATGGGGATAAGGCTAAAAAACAGAAGGTTGAACATGTGCTGGCAGAGCTTGCAAAAAGGCGGGTTGCAGTGCATGCAGGCAATGAACATATAATTTTAAAAAAGCATGTAGGCAGCGGTAAAGAGTTTTCGCAAAGGTTGTTTGAAGAGGCGCAGCGAATGATGGCCACAACCGGGTGGCGGATGGTGGCTGTAACAGAGGGCGTGTTGGTAGAGATGCGGCCTACAGAGGGGAAAAAGCAAATGCGCGGGCCGCATGCCACACGGGCATGCGGAATGGTGAACATAGATGCAGACAGGCTGTTTGCATACATTGCGTCGCAAGAGGGGAGAGCGAATATAGCATGTGTGGGTAGCGGGTATGTGCGCAAATGCGAAACACTAAAGGCATATAAGGGGGCGGCACGTTGCCGTATGGCGGTAACGCATGTGGTTGATACAGAAAAGAAGCTATTTGCGTTAAAGCTTGTGTTGCGGCAAAACAGTGGCGCTTTTGCGGCAATCGTGTTTGTTATTAAGGTAGAGCCAATGAACAAAAGCAGATGCAAGGTGATGTGCATAAGCCATGCAGGTATGCCAAGCAGCGGTATGGTAACAGGCTTTTTAAACACAAAAAAAATGTACGCTGATTTATACAGCATAATGCACAAAGCGGCAGAAGATATGGAATAGATGCAAGACGCAAAACCTCGGGATGCCAAAGGCATCCCGAGGTTTTTGGCGGTGGCGGCGCTGCTTGCTAATTTGGGTAAAGCATGCTAGCATAAATTTTATAGTTTGCATTATTTGAAAGCGAGGATAAATATGGCGGGTGTAGATAGCGGCCTTGCGGCTTGGCAGGCTAATGCAGAGTTTTGGGATAGTTATATGGGGGATGAATCTAACTATTTTCATTGCGATATAGTGCGCCCGAATGTTGAGCGGATGCTGTGCATAAATAAGCAAGATTTTGTGCTGGATATTGCCTGTGGTAACGGTAATTTTTCGGAGCATATGGCGAAAAAAGGCGCAAGGGTGGTAGCGTTTGACTACAGTGTTAACATGATAGAGCTTGCCAAAAAACGCAGGCAAGATGTTTTGGGTATGGTGGACTTTTGTGTATGTGATGCCACAAGCTATGACCAGCTGATAAAGCTGAAAGCAGACGTGCCTTTTAGTAAGGCGGTGTGCAACATGGCAGTTATGGATATTGCAGACATAAATCCGCTTTTCAAAGCGGCGTATGATATGCTAAGCGAGGATGGGATATTTGTGTTTGCAACCCATCACCCCTGCTTTACATACGAAAACGGCGATTATTTTACAAGTTGCATAAATAAAGGAGTGGCTATAGAGGGTCAGCCGGTGCTGCAAAACTATTACCATCGCTCCATGCAGGAAATTTTCAACTCAGCATTCAGTGCAGGGTTTTTTATAGATGCTTTTTGTGAGGTGCCTTTTAACAACGAGCAAACACCTATTATAATGACCGTACGCTTGCGCAAATGCTAGCAATAGCGCACAATGGCAAAACACTAAGGGAGGCAACGCACTTGAAGATGGATATAGTAGAGCTTAGCAAAAAGCTGATAGCTGTGCCGGGATATGTGGAGCTGCCTGAGAAGGAGAGCCGCGTGGCCCGAGTGCTGCACGAAGAGATGCTGCGAATGGGGCTTTCGGCTACGCTGCAAGACATTGGCGAGGGTAGGTATAATGTTATCTGCCGATACAAGGGCGCAGTAGGCGGCAAAAAGGTGGTGCTGTGCACCCATTTAGATACCGTGCCGGGCTATGAAATGCAGGATGCGTTTGTGCCTACCGTTAAAGACGGGTTCCTTTATGGTAGAGGCGCGGTGGACGTGCGAGGCATACTGGCAGTGATGACGCAGGTGATGCAGCGCCTTGAGGCAGAGCGGCCTGCTGCGTGCGGCGATGTTGAGTTTTGGGCGGTGGCCGATGAGGAGAGCGGCTCTGCGGGTATGCGATATGCTGTGCAGCAGGGCAGCACGGCGCAGCTGGCCATTGTGGGCGAGCCAACAGAGCTTATGATGGGCACAGCGCATAAGGGTGTGGCGTGGCTTGGGGTGGATTTTGAGGGGAAATCGGCCCATGGAAGCATGCCGCAGCAGGGGCACAATGCTATATATGACGCAGGGATTTTTATTACACGGCTGCAAGAGCGGTTGATACCACAGCTAAGCGAGCGCACCCATTCTGTTTTGGGATGCAGCACGCTTAACGTGGGGGTGATAGAGGGCGGTAGTAGGGCAACTGTTGTGCCCAGTGGCTGTTATTTGCAGATGGACCGTCGCCTGCTGCCGGGTGAGAGTGCAGAGAGCGCAGCAGATGAGCTGCGAGAGCAGCTGGCAGAGCTGGCGCGGGTGCGCAGCGGGCTTTCGGCAGAGGTGAGCATTATACGCGGAGGTAGCGACATGCCGTTTCCGCCGTTGGAGCCGATAGCCAATAAATCTATAGTGGACAGACTGTGCAGTGCAGCTACGGCAGCAACAGGCCTGCAAACCGAAACCACAGGGCTTTCCTATTGGACAGATGGAGCATTGTCGGCGTCAATACTTGGTATACCCACTGTGGTGTTTGGACCCGGGAGTATAAAGCAGGCACACTCTGCAAACGAGTTTGTTGAGATAGCACAGCTGCATAAAGCAGCCGAGGCGTACTATCAAATGGTGGTAGCATTTTGCGAGATGTGATGAACGAAAAATTTAGGTAATGCTTGTAGCTTATATATAAAGGTATGTTTAAAATCCTCACCCTGCGGCTGTATTGCCGGGTGGGGATTTTGCGGTAAAAAGGCATGTGTGCTAGTTTAAAGTCGAAATTTGAAATGATTTTACAATATTTGTTATAAATTGTATAATAAGTATATCTGTATATAATTTGGTCGCTATAAAATTAGTATAAATTTAGGGAACACATATAAATTAAATCAGCTTTACTGTAAGGGAGAAACGTATGAAAAGAGTTAAAATTGCAGCAATTTTACTGGCGTTTTTAATGGTTGTACTAACAGCGTGTTCGGCTGCGCCTACAGGCGGCGCCTCGGGGCAGGCAGATGTAACGCCTGCCACAGACACAAACCTAGACCCGGCAAACCCTACCACGGTAACGCTTTGGCATTACTATGTGGATGAAAACCAGCAGGTGCTGGAGGCAGCAGCGGCGGAGTTTAACCAAACAATTGGTATGGAAACAGGCGTTATTATAGAGGTTGTGGCCAAGGGGGATATTAGTGAGCTGGAAGAGGCTGTAACAAACTCTGCAATGGGCGTTATTAACTCTGAACCAATGCCGGCTATATTCTCGTCTTACCCAGATAAAGCAATGGAGATTGACGAGCTTGGAATGCTGGTGGATTTAAACGAGTACTTTACCGAAGAGGAGCAGCAGCTGTATGTATCCAGCTTTTTGGAAGACGGGATATTTAGCGAAGGCAGGCTTTTGCTGGTACCTATTGTGAAGAGCACCGAGCTTATGTTTGTAAACGCTACTGCGTGGAACGAGTTTGCACAGAGCGAAGGCTACAGCGAGCAAGACTTAGTAACCTGGGAAGGTGTTTACAACACCGCACGTGCATACTATCAGTGGACAGACGCGCAAACCCCTGATGTGGCGTGGGACGGTACGGGTTTGATTGGGTTTGACTCGGTGGCAAACTTTATTATAATTGGCAACAAGCAGCTGGGTGTTGACATAATAGACGGCGAGGGCCAGCAGGCTATGCTGGACCAGGAGACGCTGAGCTATATATTTGCTTCGTATTATAGCGGGATGAGCCTTGGCTACTTTGATGCGGCTGGGCGTTTCCGCTCGGATGACATAAAGTCTGGCGATCTTATAGCATATGTGGGTTCCTCTTCCAGTGCGGCATATTTTCCCACCTGGCTTGAAAGCGACAACACACAGCAGGACATAGACTTTATGGCGCTGCCGTATCCGTATTTTGAAAACGGTACAGCGTATGCTGTGCAGCAGGGTGCAGGCATGTGTGTGGCAAGAACGACCCCAGAGCAGCAGGAGGGCGCCGCTATGTTCTTGAAGTGGTTTACAGCACCACAGCAGAACATTCAGTTTGCTATGACAACAGGTTACCTGCCTGTGCAGAGTGCAGCATACGAAAGCGAAGACATGGACGCCGAGATACAGACACTGCGCGAGGGCGAAGTGGCACAGCAGAATGTGGCAAGTGTGTATGAAATAGCGCTGCACCAAATTATTGAAGCAGATACATATGCAGCCAGCCCATTTGCAGGCAGCTATGATGTGCGCAGCATAGTGCAAAGCACGCTTATTGATATGGGTTTGGCAGGCCAACAGGAAGCGGATGCGCTAAAGGCACAAGGCCTTAGCGAAGAAGAGATACTGGCAGCGCTTGATGTGAACGCCGCTTTTGAGCAGTGGATGGTAAACATTCGTGCAGAGCTGGATGCATTGGATATTAGTTATACAGGATAGGCCTATGCAGGCAAGCGTGCTAGCAATATATTGCATTGCCGGGGAGTATAGCAATGTAATAGCCCCAGCTACCTGCATAGGCGTGGTTTGAATTATGCAGTTGGGGTTAGTAGGTAAAAAATTGGCCGTATGGCTTGCTATCGCCATGTATCTTATACAGAAGGGATGCACGTGCAATGAAGTTTGCAACTTCGTTAAAAACAAGGCTTATTTTGTTGATGGTTTTGCTGGTTATATTGCAAAGCCTGGCTTTGTTGTTGGCAATGAGCGTCTCGCGCGTGACGTCTTTGCTGGATGAAGAGGCTGTGCGCCTATTTAATAGTACAACAAGTGCTCGCTCTCAGGAGTTTAACCTGGCTGCGGGCGAGCTGATTAGCAACGTTGGAGTGGCAAGCGAGCACCTTAGCGAAGAGGCGCAGAGTGTGGCAGGAGATGCAGGCTTAACGCCGGATGAGATTTATCAGGATAACGATGCGTACAACCAGTTTGCACTGGCAGGCGCACAAGCTGTGCTTGGGCTGTTGCAAACAAACGATATCAGCGGCGCATTTTTTATGCTGAACGGTTCGAACGCCAACCCAAACGATGAGATGGCACACTCCGGTGTGTATATTCGCAACTCGGCGGCAGGGAGCACAAACAACACCGAAAATTATCTTTTAGAGCTTGGGCCAACGGTTGTGGTGAGCAACTATCAGCTGGCCACCAGCACAGGCTGGGATTTGGATGTGCGTTTTTCAAACGAGCACCCAGAGCAGTATGCATTTTATACGCGCCCTATAATGGCAGCTACGCAGATAGAAAATGCCGAGATAGAGAGGTATGGCTATTGGTCTTCGCCAAATGCGGCGCTGGGCGGTAGCCAGCAGGTGGTGTATTATACGCTACCTATTTTGGACGCCGATGGGCAGGCGTATGGCGTGCTGGGCGTTGAGATGTCGCTGGAATATTTTACCCAGCAGTATCTGCCCAACATTGACCTACCGTATGCAAACAGCTTTTACGCCATTGCCCCTGTACATGATGACAAAATAATTCTTGAGTGGATTATTCCAAGCGGGCCGTTGGCGCAGGTGCATCTATCGCAGGGCGAAGAGCTTATTATAGAGCAGGCGATGGGCAATGAGGACAGTGGGGTTGTGTACCGAACCGAGCTTGCAACTTTGGGCGAGATGTATTGCTCGTTGCAGCAGCTTAGAGTATACAGCGATAACTCACCTTTTGCAGGCGAGAACTGGACGCTGGTAGGTTTTGTGCCAAGCGAAGTGTTGCACGAGAGCTCGCAAAGTGTTATGTCCACGCTACTGATAAGCATGGTAGTGGTTATGATAATTTCGATTATTGGCATATTTATAATGGTACACATAGCCACTCTTAAAATATCGAAATTGTCGAAGTATATGGCAAAGCTTTCGCCGCATCAGGATATCCATTTTGATTCTACAGGTATGCGCGAGATTGACGAGCTGACAGCGGCTGTGAAAAAGCTTAACGACAGCGTTATAAATGCTTCTAAAACCACATCTAAAATTTTGGAGCTTACATTGCTACCGCTTGGCGGGTTTGAGGTATCAACCGAGGCAGACCATGTGATTTTAACCGAGTATCTATATAAGCTGCTTTGCATTGATGAAACAAAGCACGTGAGCCACAGCGAGTGGGAAGAGCTGATAACAAAGCTTACGGCAGAGCCGGCACACGACCAAGAGAATATCTATCAGTACACGCACCCCGAAACAGGCGAAGATATTTGGCTGCGAATATTGCAGACCAAGACTGCGACGGGTGAGGTAGGCGTTATACTGGATACAACAAAAGACGTGGAAGAGCGCAAGCGCTTGGCACACGAGCTGGATTACGATGCACTAACCGGTCTTTACAGCCGCGTGGCGTTTAAGCGTGAAGTACATTTGATGATTCAAAGCAGCCCCGATAAGATAGGCGCAATGATTTTTGCCGATCTTGATAACCTTAAGTACATCAACGATATGTTTGGCCATGATATGGGCGACCGCTTAATTATCAAAACAGGTGATATATTCAGGGAGTTTTCCAGCTATGGTGCTTTGGTGTCGCGTATATCTGGTGATGAGTTTGCGGTGTATCTGCATGGTTTTAGCACGAAGGAAGAGGCCCGCCAGCTTATAAACGAGCAGTATGAAGAGAGCGCAAGCACATACCTTGAAACGCCAGACGGTGCCTCGCACCGCATACGGTATTCGTCGGGTGTGGCGTGGTACCCTGAAGACTCGGACAATGTTACCGACCTTTTGAAGCTGTCGGACTATGCAATGTATACGGCAAAGAGCACCACAAAAGGCACGCTTTGCGAGTTTAGCCAGGAGGCTTATGATACAAATGCATATCTTTTGGACAACCGCGAGGCGATAAATCGTCTTTTGGATGATAAGCTTATACGTTTTGCGTTCCAGCCGATTGTATGCCTGAAAACCGGCAAAATATTTGCCTACGAGGCGCTTATGCGGCCGCTACTGGATAACTTTAAATCGCCTGCCGAGGTTTTGAAGGTGGCGGCGTGGCAGTCGAAGCTGGGGCAGCTTGAGCAGGTGCTGATATTTACTGCATTTGAAACGATAAGCGACCATGTGCATCAGCTTGGCGATATAAAGATATTTGTAAACAGCATACCCAGCCATTCGTTGAGTAAAGAAGAGATAGTTAGGCTAAAGCGAGAGTACAGTGATTTACTTGACAGGGTAGTCATAGAGATTACCGAGGGCGAGGGCCTTTCGTCGGACCTATTAGATGCTAAAACGGCGGCCATAAAGGGCGCGGGGATGCAGGTTGCGATAGACGATTATGGTAGTGGGTATTCAAATGAGATGCGGGTGCTGGCTATTCAGCCAGATTTGATAAAGGTAGACATGAGCATGATACAGGGTATCCATAAGGATGCCGACAAACAAACGCTGGTTTCAAATTTGGTGGAGTTTTGCCATTCAAAAAATATCAGCGTAGTGGCAGAAGGGCTTGAAGAGTTTGCCGACCTTGAGATGTTGGCGAAGCTGAAGGTGGACTATGTACAGGGGTACTATTTAGGCAAACCCGACTTTAAGTTTTTACCTATTCCTGATGAGATTGTGAACCGGATTATTGAGTTACAGGGCTAAGCAAAACACACACCGTACTGTGCCAAAGCTATATGGCTTGGCGATGCGGTGTGTGTCTTTTTGTGGAAATGTTAATATATGGACAAATGACAATACATTAGAATATAACATAGTCCGTACATATAGTGGATTGTAGGTGCAAAGAAAAATACACACAACTGTGTGAAATGAAGTTTAAAGCAGATGGAAAAACGGGTGATGAGCAGTGTGGTTTTTGGTGGGCGAGCGCAGAATAAGGGTGCATGATAAACAAAAGCGGCTGGCACAGGTTGTGTGCGCAGCCGCTTTTTGTTTCACTACAATTTATTTATAAGCTATTTAGTGCACCGGTTGTTGCCATTCGCTGGTGCTGAGTAGATGTGAAGAAAGGGGCAAGCAGGTGGTAATTGGGGTGGGTGGACGCAATGGCTAAATGCCGGCTATGCATCTTCGGGCGGCCAGGCCAGCACCCAGACTTCGTGCCCGCCAAAGCCGGGCCAGCGAAGAGCGTTTTCGTGGGTGTCTATGGCTATGTCTAGGCGGCGGGAGATGATGGCGCTTCCGCTATCTTCAACGCGGCGTATGCCAACATCTGCTATGTAAATCCATGTGCCGGGTGGCAGCACGCTCCAGTCGGTTGCAACGGTGAGGCCCGGGGTGGGCACTGTGCCGCTGGCGGTTATGCCGTTGCCGCCGCAGATATGCGGGTATACCTCACAGCAGTAGGCGGTGGAGTGGAACTCGCCAAAATACTGCGGGTGCATGCCGGTTGGAATTTCATAGCCCATTGCGGCTATTCGCGCTATCTCGGATTGTAGTGCGGTATCGTCTATCGGCACATTGCTGAACACCGTTTCAGCTTGTTCAGCATCGGAAGTTGTGACATCGGGGTAAGAAAAAGGCGGTATGGAAATATCGGCTGTTGCAAGCTCGTTGTCGGTTGTTTCGCTGGAAGCATCGGTTCCGTTTGTCTGCACCCTAGGTAATGTGCCGTAGGCACTGCTGTCTTGCGGCTGGCTCATTGACGAGGGTGGAGACGCGGCATAAAATGTGTGCGCGTCCCAAAACAAAAATACAACGGCCGACAGCGCTACCACCATAAAAAAATATATAAAAAATTTAGCTACCTTCTCGCTAACAATACGTTTTTGCATCAAAGGCTCCTTTCAACGGAAACAAAGGGTGGTGCGGTTAGCGGCACTGCCCTTTGTTCAATATACCACACCAAAATGCATTTGCATAGTGTGAAAACTGCAAAAATAAACGCAACTACAATATATTGTGGGAGTGAAATGAGTATAGGGCAATATGTAGGATATGCATGTGTTTTTATTGATATGGGGTTGTAAGGTATAGATTGGTGGTAGAATGGGGTTACATTTCTTTATTGTACTTAAAACGGTAGTAAAAAGCATATGCTTGTACCGCTAAGTATGCAAAAGCCAGAAGTAAGGCAGCTACTAAATCCACCCTGATAAGTGCCAATACAATTAAGAGCGTGGCAAAAAGATAGCTTGCAAAATCATTGGATTTTGATTTTGCGAGATATCCTATCATTAGGTTTCTTTCATCTGTTTTTTCTATGTTAAGTTGTTTTTCTATTTCAGGGTGCTTTTTGAGCTGGTTTTTTTGAGATAACATTGTCAATTCCATGGCCAAACATGCCGCACCTATCACCAATAGCTATGGATGTGCAATTTACCTATTTTTAGGCGGGCTGGGATTATATTGGCTTGGCTAAGGACCTATTTTATATTTTTTTAAATATCATTTGGGATATGCAAGGCGCGCCGCTGCAGGTTTGGGGATTTTGGTTAAATAGAAACCGGGCCGAGATTTATATGCCTTTAGCTGTTTGAAACACCTTTAGTAGGTGTGGTATACTTCATAGTAGATGTAAATGCGTTTTCTGTAGCGAGTGAAAGACTTTATTTTGCGGTATAGCGCATTAATAAAAAGGATTTGCTTGCGGGCAGAGAGCAGTGCGATATAATAAAGCTATATAAATAGAATGGTAAAACCAAGGGGGCAGACATGAACGAGCGGATTGATGCATTTATTAAGGAAAATGAACAGGCGATTTATAATGATATAGCAAAGCTTATAGCACAGCCAAGCACAAGGGATAGCGCTGTGCCGGGCGGGCCGTTTGGTGCAGGGCCAAGGGCCGCACTGGATATTATGCTGCAGCGCGCCGAGGAGATGGGCTTTAGCTGTAACGACGGCGACGGCTATGTGGGCTGGGCAGAGCTTTTTGGAGAGCAGGAGGAGCATATTGCCACCATAACCCATCTGGACGTAGTGCCGGAGGGCGAGGGCTGGCACGCAAGCCCGTTTGAGCTGCGTAAAAAAGATGGCTGGATTATTGGGCGGGGAGTGTCGGACGATAAGGGGCCGTCGGTGCTGTGTCTTTATGCGGCAAAGTTTTTGAAGGATTCGGGCGTGCCGCTACGCTATGGCCTGCGGGTGCTGTTTGGCTGCGACGAAGAAAGCGGCATGGAGGACGTGAAGTACTATCTTGAAAACCATCCGCAACCGCTGTTTGCGTTTTCACCAGATGCTGATTTTCCGCTGTGCAACGGAGAAAAAGGTATGGTGAGCGGTGATTTTGTGTCGCAAACGCTTACAGGCAACATAGTACAGTTTGAGTGTGGGCTTGCACCAAACGTGATACCTGCAAAGGCAGAGTGCGTGGTGAAAGGTGACATTGCCGCAATGCCGCAGGCGCAGGGCATTACGCTAAGCGAGCAGGACGGCTGTGTATGCATAAAAGCTGAGGGCATAGGCGGCCATGCCGCAAAACCAAAAGGTACACGCAACGCAATAGGCATGATTGTGGAGTATCTATTGAGTAATGGTATATGCAGCGAGAGCGAGGATGCGTTTTTGCGGCTACTGCAAAAGATGCACAGCGCGGCCGACGGTAGCGGGCTGGGAATTGCCTGTAAGGACGATATGTTTGACGAGCTGACAATTAACGGCGGTAAGATATCGCTGCAAAACGGCATTATGACCCAGAGTATAGATATACGCTACCCCACAGCTACAAGTGGCGACAAGCTGAAAGCGGTGCTTGCTGCAAATGCAGAGCAGGCAGGTGCAGAGTTTAGCGGTGGGCGTGTTGCAGAGCCGTTTTATATTCCACCCACATCGCCGCCGATTAAAGCGCTACTGGAGTGCTACAGTGAGGTGACGGGAAATGAAGGCAAGCCGTTTACCATGGGTGGTGGCACATATGCGCGTAAGTTTAAAAATGCGGTAAGCTTTGGGCCGGCTGAACAAGGTGAGCAGTTGCCTGATTTTGTAGGGCCGGAGCATAGCCCAAACGAGGGCGCTAACTGGCAGGCACTAATGACAGCATTAAAAATATATATTTTAGCGCTGGTGCGCTTGCAAGAGGTAGAGCTGTAGGGTTAAAAAATCGTGTGGTTTCGAGCTGTTTTGATTGCAAGGGGTATGCGCCTGCTATATAATTTTGGTAGCGGAGCGCCTGCAATGCCGCTGTTACAAAACAGACGCAAAAGAAAGGAAATATGCATGAAGCTAGGGAAAAAGACAGTTGATGATATCAATGTAAAGGGTAAAAATGTGCTGGTGCGTGTGGACTTTAACGTGCCGCTAAAGGATGGAAAGATTACAAACGACAACCGTATTGTGGCGGCGCTACCCACAATAAAACGGCTTATTGAAAATGGCGGCAAGGTGATTTTGTGTAGCCATTTGGGCAAGCCCAAGGGCGTGGTGGACCCAAAGCTTTCGCTAAAGCCATGTGCTGTGCGCCTGGGCGAGCTTTTGGGCAAAGATGTTGTATTTGCCGACGATGCTGAGGTTGTTGGCGAAAATGCCCGCAAGGCTGTGGCAGCGATGCAAGAGGGCGATGTGGTACTTTTGCAGAACACACGTTTTAGGGCTGAAGAGACAAAGAACGAGCCTGCATTTAGCAAGGAGCTGGCAAGCCTTGCCGATGTATATGTGAACGACGCATTTGGCAGTGCGCACCGTGCGCATTGCAGTACCGTGGGGGTTACCGAGTATATAAGTACAACTGCGGTGGGTTACCTTATGAGTAAAGAGATAGAGTATCTAGGCAATGCGGTTAACCGCCCGCAGCGCCCGTTTGTGGCTATACTTGGCGGGGCTAAGGTGGCCGACAAGCTTACCGTTGTGGAAAACCTTATTGGTAAGGTGGATGCGCTTATTATTGGCGGCGGCATGGCGTATACATTTTTGAAGGCGCAGGGGATGGAGGTTGGCAGTAGCCTTGTGGATAATGAAAAGCTGGATTATTGCCGCGACATGCTGAAAAAGGCCGAGCAAAAGGGCGTGCGCTTGCTGCTACCGATAGACACCGTGTGTGCAGACGAATTTCCGCAACCTATAGATGCCGATATTGCAACCGAGGTGGTGGACGCAGACAGCATGCCGCAAGATAAAATAGGGCTTGATATAGGGCCTAAAACACAGCGGTTGTTTGCCGAGGAGGTTCAAAAGGCGAAAACTGTGGTGTGGAACGGGCCTATGGGCGTTTTTGAAAACAATGCGCTAAACAAAGGCACGCTGGCAGTGGCAGAGGCTATGGCGAAAAGCGGCGCCGTTACGGTGATAGGCGGCGGCGACTCGGCAGCAGCTGTTATGAAGCTGGGGCTTGATGATGAGATGACGCATATCTCCACAGGTGGTGGGGCATCGCTTGAGTATTTGGAAGGCCAAGAGCTACCGGGAATTGCCTGCATTCAAGACGATTAAGCTTTGGTGCTGGGCGAATGCGATTTATTGGCAGGGTGTTTGCCAAGTGGTATTGCATGAAAAGCCAAAGTGATAACAGCAGATAGATAAGACGTGCAGGTTTTGCAAATTACGGGCGGCAGATTTTGGCCGCACTCACTATAAACCGGGAGGGAAAAATGGATAAACAAAATCGCCGTGCAGTAATTGCAGGAAACTGGAAGATGAACAAAGGCCCAAAAGCCGCAGCTGCGCTGATGGATGAGATGGTGGCGGCTGTGGGTGCGGCAAGTTGCGACGTGGTGGTGTGTCCACCATATGTGTGCCTGCCTACCGTTATAGAAAAAGCAAAGGGCACAAACATAAAAGTTGGTTGCCAAAATGTGCACTTTGAAAGCTCGGGCGCATTTACAGGCGAGATTGCGGCTGAAATGTTGGTAGAGCTTGGGGTGCAGTATGCCATTGTGGGGCACTCGGAGCGGCGGCAATATTTTGCCGAGAGCGACCAAACGGTGAACAAGCGGGCCAAAGCCGCAGTAGCGGCAGGGCTTTGCGCTATTGTGTGCGTGGGCGAAAACCTAGAGCAGCGCGAGCTGGGCGTTACGGCAGACCTTATGCGCATGCAAACAAAAATTGCCTTGCAGGACTTTAGCGCCGAAGAGATGAAAAAAGTGATTATTGCGTATGAGCCTGTGTGGGCAATAGGTACAGGACGCACTGCCACGGCCGAGCAGGCCGAAGAGGTGTGTGCTACCATTCGTGAGCAGTTGGCAGAGATGTTTGGTAGCGATGTAGCAAAAAGTGTTACGGTGCAGTACGGCGGTAGCATGAACGCCGCAAATGCCGCAGAGCTTTTGGCAAAGCCAAATGTAGACGGTGGGCTTATTGGCGGTGCGAGCCTAAAGGCGGCCGACTTTGCGGCAATAGTGAGCGCGGCCGAGAATGGGTAGGCGCGTAGGTTATATGGTTTTTGGCAGATAATTATAGCTGTGTAAATTGAAGTTGCGCTGTATGCAATTCATGCCGGTGTGCTTTTAAGGCTATTGATTAGGCGGCGCTTATGGCGTGCAGAGTTAGGTGTATTGCATGTTTGACCGCCTGCATGGCGGCTTGACGCAGGGCGCAAAATCGTGGTAAAATGCTAAAAAATAAACGGAAGGGGTAATACGCTATGGCATGCTTTAATGTTTGCATATGTTGCTGTAGTGGTTTGCTCCGATACCTTTGCATGGCATAGCTTTTTGCCACACAACGGGCCCGGGGCACAGTAGTGCTTTGGGCTTTTTGTTTTGCTATAGAACTAAATAAAGTATGCAGGAGAAGTGAATGGGCCTATTAAGCGATGCTCGTAATATTCAAAAGAAAGACCCAGCTGCAACAAGTCTTGCGTCGGTGGTGTTTTTGTACCCGGGGTTTCATGCGCTGGTGTTTCACCGTGTGAGCCACAGGCTATTTAAGTGGCGGAGATATTTTTTAGCACGCATGGTTAGCCAGTGGGGGCGGCGGGCCACCAATATTGAGATACATCCTGGTGCTACAATTGGGCAGCATCTGTTTATAGACCACGGCGCAGGTGTTGTTATTGGTGAAACAGCCGAGATAGGCAACAACGTTACGATATATCATGGGGTAACGCTGGGCGGTACAGGCAAAAACAAAGGCAAACGCCACCCCACGCTGGAAGATGGCGTACTGCTGGGGGCCGGGGCAAAGGTGCTGGGGCCTGTGGTGGTTGGGCGGTGCAGTCAGGTAGGCGCAAACAGCACCGTGCTTAGCGATATTCCGCCGGACTCTACAGCGGTGGGCTCGCCTGCAGAGGTGGTGCGCGCAGGTACAGAGGCTGTGCCTAGCGAGGCGCTTAACCAGCGTAACTATCCTAATATTTACGAGCAACGATTTACCGAGCTGAAACAGCGGTATGATGATTTGGAGAAACGTTTTGAAGAGCTGGCCGCAGAAAAAGCGGCAAAAGGAGAATAGGCGTGGAGTATAGAGAGATAGGCAAAACAGGCATGAAAGCCAGTGTGATTGGCCTTGGCCCTGAGCATATAGACCATAAGCCGTATGAGCTAGTGAAGGAAACGGTAGACGCTGCACTAGACGCAGGCATGAATATTATGGACCTTTTTATGCCCGGAGACGAGGTGCGAGAGTATATAGGCAGGGCGCTGGGCGGCCGCAGAGATAAGGTGCTGTTGCAGGGGCACATAGGTTCGGTGGATAAAGACGGGCAGTATGATGTTACCCGAGATTTGGGCAGGTGCCAAGCCGCTTTTGAGGCGCTGCTAAAGAATTTGAATACCGACTATATTGATTTTGGCATGCTGTTTTTTATGGACAGCGAAAATGCGTATAACGCAGTGTTTGAAACGGGCATTATAGACTATGTGTTGAAGCTTAAACAAAAAGGAATTATAAGAGGTATCGGCGCCAGCTCGCACAACCCTGTGATAGCGTCTAAAATGGTGGAAACAGGGCTTTTGGATGTACTGCTTTTTAGCATAAATCCTGCGTTTGATATGACGCCTGTGGAGCAGGATGTGCTGGATAATCTCAATGGAGATTTTTCTAAAGTAGGGCTTGTGGGGCCAGACCCCAAGCGGGCCGAACTGTACCGTTTGTGCCAGCAAAAAGATGTGGGCATAACCGTTATGAAAACATTTGGTGGCGGCAAGCTACTAACGGCAGAGCACTCGCCGTTTGGGCGTGCGCTAAGCGTGGGGCAGTGCATACATTATGCGCTAGCCCGCCCTGCGGTTGTGAGCGCCTTGGTGGGTTGCCAAGGTGCACAGCAGGTGCAACAGGCGATGAACTATTTTAACCTAAGCGACGCCGAGCGCGACTACACCGACGTGATAACCGAGTTTGCAAAAGGTGCAAAGCCCAGTTGCATGTACTGCAACCATTGCTTGCCTTGCCCCTCTGAAATAGACATTGCGGCGGTGACAAAATATTTAGACATTGCGGCGCTGGACGAGCAAAACATCTCGCCCGGGGTGGCGTCGCACTATCGTAGCCTTGCGCACCATGCAAGCGAGTGTGTTGGCTGTAAAAGTTGCGAAAAAAAATGTCCGTTTGATGTGCCGATAATAGAAAATATGGCGCGTGCGGCAAGGCTGTTTGGGAAATAATAGGATGTTAGAAAGATAGAAAAGACCGCTGCTTAAGCAAAGCAGCGGTCTTGTTTGTGGTGGGTTTTGGTAGGCGAGCTGGTTTAATCTAGCGTAGCGTTAAAGCATAGGGGCAAAAAACCGTGCAACAATTTGAATAAGACGGCGAGGCAACGGCGCTGCTTTTGTGTGTTCCAGCGTTATCTCGCGGGCGCTCGCAAAGCTTTGCAACATGTCGCTTTTAGCATCGGAAACAATGCGGCCTCCGTAAAAGGAAACGCAGTTTTCAAAATGCAGGTATAGGCTGCGATAGTCCATATTTGCGCTGCCTATAATGGCAATGCGGTCGTCGCTAACGTACATTTTGGCGTGGTTAAAGCCGGGGGTGTATTCATAAATGCGCACCCCGTTTTTTAGCAGTATGGGGTAGTAGCTTTGGGTTATTAAAAACACGGCGGGTTTGTCGGGAATGCCGGGGGTTAAAATACGCACGTCTACGCCGCTTTTGGCGGCAAGCGTTAGGCTGGTAATCATCTCATGGTCTAAGATAAGGTATGGGGTGGATATGTACACATAGCTTGTGGCGCTACGCAGAACATTTAGGTATGCGTTTTCGCTAACATTTTCGTTGTCCAGCGGAGAGTCGCAATATGGCTGAACAAAACCGCTTTGCAGCGTGGGAGAGGATGTGTTTTGCACGGCGGGGGTGGTGCGGTAGCTTTCAAAGTTGCTCACCGTGCCCGAAACATAGTCCCACGCTTGCAAAAATGTGGTGGTTAAAGAGTAGACGGCCTCGCCGCGTATCATAAATGCGGTGTCTTTCCACTGGCCAAAACGTTCCTTAATATTTATGTATTCATCGGCAATATTAAGCCCACCCGAAAAGCCGGTGTCGCCATCGATTATTGTGATTTTGCGGTGGTCGCGATGGTTTAGCATGGCGTAGTTTGTGATGTGGAATGTGAACTTTACCGGGCTAAAAGGCAGGCATTTTATTCCACGCGAGCGTATGTTTCGCACAAAGTCTGCCGGCATGGTAAGCAGGCTACCCACCCCGTCGTATATAATGCGCACGTCTACGCCCTCGGCCGCTTTGGCGGCAAGTATGTCTAAGATGCTGTTTAACATATTGCCGTTTTCCCATATAAAATACTCCATAAAGATGTATTTTTTTGCGCCACGCAGGGCATTGAGATAGTGCGGGAAAAAGTCTTCACCTATTGGGTAGTATTGGTTGTTTTCGCTTGCGGGGTACAGCGGCGCTATGGCATGGTTTATAAGGTATCGGGCGCTTTGCGCCAGATGTTTGTCTTCTTGTTCTAGCGCGGCGAACACAGCCTCATTTTGCTGCATGGCGTTGTTGGTGCGCTCTTCTACCTGTTTTAGCATATTGCGGGTGCGGCGAGGCACGCTATTGTGGCCCCAAAGCAGATAAAAGAATGTGCCGAATATAGGCATGATAAATATTACCATGAGCCACATTAGTTTATACGCAGGGTTTAAATCGTCCTGCTCCATCACAGCAACAAGCACCAGTACGGTAATAAGGGTTACAACGGTGTATACAAAGCTGCCAAAATTGGCCAGCCAAAAGATGAGTGTAAAAAAGAGCAGTGCCTGCAGAAATATAAGCAGTATAAATGCAAAGGTTCTTGAAAGTAGCACTTTTAAGATTTTTTTCATGTTGCAGGGCGCTCCTTTCGATTTTTTTGTTGGTTGCGCTGGGATGTGGGCAAAGAAAACATCCTTTTGGGTGGGTGCTTTGCCGGTGGGGTAGGTTATGCGCTTGCGGGGGTGGAGGGCAAAGGCGTGCTATTGGAGCCATTGCTTTGGGCGTCGCTGTAAGGCGCATAGTTTTCTATGGTGATAGATAGTATCTGTACTTCGGAATTGGGCAGGCCGTTTTCGTCTGCCGAAAGCCTGGAGATTTCATCTACAATGTCCATGCCCTCTACCACCTGGCCAAACACCGTGTCGGTGTTGTCTAGGTAAGGCGCACCGCCTGCGTTTTGGTAGGCATCTATGGCGCTACTGCTGTAGCCTGCATCTTGCAGTTGCTGTATCGCCTGCTCGTTTAGCGAGTTTTGTGGCGTGGCAAGAATATAAAACTGCGACAGATGGGTATTTGGCTGATTATCTGCCGCCGCCATGCAAAGCGCGCCTGAAAAATGGTAGAGCTCGCTACTGTATTCGGTGGCAAAGGTGTGGCCCCAGAGGCTGGTGTCGCCCCCTTCATTTGTGCGGCCTGCTTGTATTAAGAAATCGCTCACAACACGGTGAACGGTTGTGCTGTTGTAGTAGCCCTCTGCCGCAAGTGCGCAGAAGTTTTCAACTGCAAGCGGCGCCTGCTGCGGGTAAAGCGCCACAAGTATGCTACCGAGGGTTGTTTCTATGATGGCTGTGGGGTCGGTATCGCTTGGGTACTGAAACTGCAGCTCGCCGCTTGCCACCGCCTCGCGGCGGGTACTGCCGCCCATCACCTGAGAGGAGGCGGGGGCAGGTGCGCCGCAGGAGGTGAAAAGCAGCGCCAGCGCCAAAATAAAGCCGGTCTTTAAACCGTGCATAAATGCCCCCTTTATGTTGTTTTTTATGAAAGAGCGTATGGCGTTTTTATTATTATATCACAGAATGATAAGGTAGGTATAATCTTTAATGTGAAATGCTATTGCGTGGCGGTGGCTTGGTTGACGCAGGCAGACAATTAAGGTATCATAAAAGGGAAACAAGCATGTGTTTGGAAGGAGATAAAAGCCTGATGGATAACGAGCGTTTGCAAGGACAGGAAGACGA